>NZ_DASRVN010000513.1:0-11741 GCF_035655035.1 Kribbella sp.
TCCTGCTGTTGTTCGACGACTACTCCGGCCTGTACCTGCAGGCCCGGGTGAAGTGGGACGCGACGCTCTTCCACGAGGCGTACTCCGTTGTCTCGGGCAACGTTCCGATGCAGGCGCTGTCGCTCGCGCTGACCGCCCGCAAGCCGCTCCCCCGACAGCTCGGCATCGAGCACGGCTCCGGCGTACTGAGCGACCTGCGCCGCCGCGGCCTGCTCGACCACGCCGACGAGCTCACGCCCGCGGGCAGCCTCGAGCTGATCCAGCACTGGTTCGAGTCCAGCCAGACCCTGCGCTTCGTCGACCCGACCGAGCCGCCGGAGAAGTACCGCCGCTGACCGCCTACGATCGCGGCCATGAGCGACCTCCGGCTGACCGTCCTCGGATCCGCGACGCCGTACCCGTCCGCCGACAACCCGTGCTCCGGCTACCTGGTGACCGCCGGCGACACGCGCATCTGGATGGACGCCGGCACCGGCACCCTCGGCCCGCTGCAACGCCACACCCGGCTGGACGAGCTCGACGCGATCTGGATCTCGCACCTGCACGCCGACCACAGCGCCGACCTGCTGACGGCGTACTACGGCGCGCTGTACGCCGACCTGACCCTGCCCGCACCGATCCCGCTGTACGGCCCACCGGGTATCGCGGACCGTCTCGCCGGCTTCCTCACCAACGGGCCGACCCGAAGCCCGATCGAGTCCGCGTTCGCGATCACCGAACTCTCCGACGGGCATTCGGCAACTGTTGGGACTGTGCGGTTGACATCGCGCGCTGTTGAGCACGGCATGCCCGCCTTCGCGGTCCGCGTCGAGAGCGGCGGTTCCCTTGTGTATTCCGGCGACACGGCTCCGTGCGCAGCCCTGACCGAGCTGGCGGACGGCTGCGACGCACTCCTCTGCGAGGCGGACGGGCCGGACCCCACCCATCACACTCCCGAGCAGGCCGGCTTGACCGCCGCGGGTGCGGGCCGCTTGATCGTCACGCATGTCGGGCCGGGGATCACGCCGGCTGAGGCTGTCGCGCGGGCGGCGACGCGGTACGACGGGCTGGTCGAATACGCCGCGCCTGGGTCGACGTACACAATCCTTTAAATTGCGGACGCCGATCGTCCGGATGCCGTCGTACGCTGCGTTCATGGTCGAGGGACTGACTGTCCGGGCGCTGTCGCCCGACACGTGGGACGCGTTCGCCGCCCTCGCGGAGCGGCACAACGGGGTGTGGGGCGGGTGCTGGTGCACGTGGTTCCAGACGACGCACCACGAGAAGACCTTCGACGCGTCGAGCAACCGCGAGGTCAAGCACCACCTTGTCCTCTCGGGTCGTGCTCATGCGGCGCTGGTGTTCGACGGGGAGCGGGCGGTTGGGTGGCTCGAATACGGGACACCTGCTGAGCTGCCGAACATCTACCACCGCAAGGAATACGAGGCCGCTCTGGAACGCCTGCCTGACTATCGGTTGACGTGCTTCTTCACCGACCGCAACTACCGCCGCCAGGGCGTCTCCGCCGTCGCCCTCTCCGGCGCCCTCGACCTGATCACCGCATCAGGCGGCGGCCTGCTCGAGGCCTACCCCCTAGACACCGCCGGCAAGAAAATCACCGCCTCCTTCCTCTACAACGGCACCCGCACCCTCTTCGAACAAGCAGGCTTCACCTACCAACGCCCCAAAGGCAAAAACCACTGCGTCATGACCAAAACGATCTAGCCCGGCAGACGAGGCACAGCTGCCAGCACCGGTCGGGGTGTTTAGGGTTTGGGGTATGGATCGGTTTCGGGTGGTGCCGGCGGCTTATGTGGTGGTGCGGCGGGGGGATGAGGTGTTGTTGTTGCTGCGGGCCAATACCGGATACATGGACGGGTACTGGGCGGTTCCGGCCGGGCATGTCGAGCAGGGTGAGTCGGCGGTGGCGGCGGCGGTGCGGGAGTTGCGGGAGGAAGTGGGAGTGGAGGTCGATCCGGCTGATCTGGTGCCGGTCACAGCGATGCATCGGACCCAGGGGAACGGAGATCCGATCGACGAGCGGGTGGACTTCTTCTTCACGACCGAGAAGTGGACCGGTGAGCCGAGCATCAAGGAGCCGGACAAGGCGGCCGGGCTCGGGTGGTACTCGCTGGACGACCTCCCCGAGCCGCTCGTGCCGCACGAGGCACGGGTGCTCGGGTCGTTGCGGGCCGGAGCGCTTCCCGCGGTGATCGTCCAAGGTTTCGCCTGAGTTCACCGTCGGGCCGTTCGCCACGCTCTACTGTTCCGACGTTGTCAACGGACTGGGAGCGTGGGGCGATGGACGAGCAGTACGGCGGTACGAGCCGGCGCGGGTTGCTGGGCGCGATCGGGGCCGGGGCGGTGCTCGCCTCGGGCACCCTCAGCGCCGGAAACGCCGCGGCCACGGGGCAGGCAGGGCACGGCATCGACACCGAGCACCCGCAGTTCACGCTCGCGGTCGTTCCGGACACGCAGTACCAGTTCGACCAGGATCGGGGTGACGCCGCGCCGCTCACCGCGACGTTCAAGTACCTGATCGACCAGCGCGCCGAGCAGAACATCGTGTTCATGGCGCACCTCGGCGACGTCGTCGAGAACGCGCAGGCCGGCGAGTTCGCGAAGGCGGACCCGGTCTTCCGGATCCTCGAACGCGCCCGCTTCCCGTACTCCGTGCTGGCCGGCAACCACGACATCGACGGGTCGAAGGACGACACCCGCGGTCCGTCGGCGTACCTGGACACGTTCGGCCCGCGACGGTTCCGCTGGATGCCGACGTACGGCGGATCGACCGCGAACGGGTACAACCAGTACCACGTGTTCCGCGCCGCCGGTCGCCAGTGGTTGCTGCTGGCAATGGACTGGCGCCCGTCGGACGCGAGCTTCGCATGGGCCCGCGCGGTGATCAAGGCACACCCGAAGCTGCCGGTGATCCTCACCATCCACGAGCTGGTGAACGCCGACCACGGCAACCCGGTGGCGTACTTCAGCGACCACGGCACCCGGGTCTGGGACCAGCTCGTCGACGACAGCGACCAAATCTTCCTCACCCTCAACGGGCACTACTGGCCGCCCGGCCGGGTCACCCGGAAGAATGCCGCGGGCAACGACGTACACCTGCACCTCACGAACTACCAGGACCGGTACTACGGCGGCTCCGGCATGGTCCGGCTGTACCACTTCGACATGGCCCGGAACACCATCGACGTCGAGACGATCTCGCCGTGGATCATGGCCCAGGACCCGGCCCGGCGGAACGAGCTGGCCGAGGCCGAGATTGAGCTCAGCGACGACACCAACCGGTTCGGGATCCCGATCGACTTCGCCCGGCGGTTCGCCGGGTTCGCTCCGGAGCCGGTCCGCCCGGCGCGTCCGGCCAAGCAGCTCGTGATCCCGGGTACGGCGGCGTACTGGCGCTTCGACGGCCCGGTCGCGGACAAGGTGGCCGACCAGTCCGGGCAGGGGAACGACCTGATCCGGGTGCAGCTCAGCAACGACCTGCCGACCGCGTCCGCGGAGTACCACCCGGACCAGCCGGGGCACGCGAGCTGGGCCTTCCCCGGCGGGAAGAATCCGGCGCGCGGCGGGTACCTGAAGACGGTGGACGGGGCGCCGCTCAATGCGGCGACGTTCCGCAACGGGTACACGATCGAGGCGTTCGTGAAGCTCGCCGACGACGGGCAGGACCACTCGTGGGAGGGCCTGTTCACCCGGCTCGGCACCGGGCGCGACGCGGGCAAGACGGGCAGCGACCCGGACGAGCCGGCCGCCAAGCTCGGGTTCTCCGGCGGACTGCAGGTGCAGTGGGCGGTGTATCCGGCGGACAAGAACGACACGTTCACCAACTGGGGTCACGAGCAGCGCGCCGGCGAGTGGTTCCACCTGGCGATCGTGAACGACGGGCGGCACAGCGTCGTGTACGTCGACTCCTCGGAGCTGCTGCGCAACCCGGCGACCCCGTCGAACGGTCTCGCGACGGCCGGCAAGCCGTGGCTCGTTGCCGCCGGCCACTATGCCGACACCGTCGACCAGGGCTTCGCCGGCAACATCGGGGAACTGCGAGTCGTCACCCGCCCGCTCAAGCCCGGGGAGTTTCTGAACGCGTGAGTCGTACCGAAGAACGGGTAGTGGCCCCGGTGGGACGCCGCGGCGCGGCCGAGCTGAGCGGCAGACGGGCGCCGCGAGCCGAGCACTACCCGTTCCTCGGTACGCCGGTCAGAGGTGGGAACGGATGAGCGCTTCCTGAGCCGGCAGCAGGGCGAGCTCGGCGGGTGTGAGCGTGGGGTTGTTGGCGCGGTCCCGGAGCGCGGCCGGTAGGCCAGGGGCCGGGTCGACGGAGTTGGCCAGGTAGACGGCCAGGGCTTCGCGGAGCAGGCTTGACAGCTCGGCCCACTCCGGGTCCAGCGCCACCTGGGCGAAGATGATCGCGGTCTTCGCGACGTCGAGCTCGGCGGGGCCTTCCTTCGCGTCCCGCCAGTCGATCACGATCGGGCCGTCCGGCGCCGCGATCACGTTCATCGGATGCAGGTCGCCGTGGACGACGGTCAGCCCGGGCGTACCGCTCGGCGCCGGGATCGCGTGCAGCCGGCGGTGCAGGTCGGCGTGCAGCTCGCCGAGCTCGGCCGGGCTGAGCCGGCCGCCGATCGCGGACTCGGCGAGCGTCGGCCCGGTGATCCGCTGCATCACGATGTCCGCGCCGCTGATCTCACCGACGGCCGGCACCGGATAGCCGTACTTCGCGACGTGCCGCATGTAGTCGGCCTCGTCGCGCACCGGATGCCCGTCGCGGTACCGGCGCAGCACCCAGTCGTCGTCGATCGCGTACACGTCCGCGTCCCGCCCGGCCGCGAACGGCCTGGCGTCGGGCGGCAGGATCATCCGGCCTGGCAGCCGCCGGCTGCCGGTTCGAACGGCTTGGCGCCGACGGACGGCATCCCGAGCATCACGCCGGGCGCGGCGGCCGGGGCGTCCTGCGCGCGCTCCCACGCGTCGCCGGCCCGGGTACGGCGTACCGCACCGAAGACGTCCGCGTTCAGGTGGTGCGGTGCCGCGTAGGTGACCTCGACCGTGACCACGTCGCCCGGTCGCGGCCGCTCGACGCCGTCCGGCAGCGCGAAGTGGACGAGGCGGTTGTCGCGCGCGCGACCGCTGAGCCGGTGGGTGCTGGCGTCCTTGCGCCCCTCCCCCTCCGCGACGAGCACCTCGACGGTCCGCCCGACGATCGCCTTGTTCTCGTCCCAGGCCAGCTCGTCCTGCAGCGCGACGAGCCGCTCGTACCGCTCCTGCACGACCTCGCGCGGGACCTGGTCCGCCATCGACTCGGCCGGCGTCCCGGGACGCTTCGAGTACTGGAACGTGAACGCGCCCGCGAACCGCGCCTGCCGGACCACGTCGAGCGTGCCCTGGAAGTCCTCCTCGGTCTCCCCCGGGAACCCGACGATGATGTCGGTGGTGATCGCCGCGTCCGGCATCGCCGTACGGACGTCCTCGATGATCTTCAGGTACCGGTCGCGGCGGTACGAGCGGCGCATCGCCTTCAGCACGGCGTCCGAGCCGGACTGCAGCGGCATGTGCAGCGAGGGCATCACGTTCGGCGTCTCGGCCATCGCCTCGATCACGTCCGCGGTGAAGTCCCGCGGGTGTGGCGAGGTGAAGCGGACCCGCTCCAGGCCGTCGATCGCGCCGCACGCGCGGAGCAGCTTCCCGAACGCGAACCGGTCGCCGAACTCCACGCCGTACGAGTTCACGTTCTGCCCGAGCAGCGTGACCTCGAGCACGCCCTCGGCCACCAGTGCCTCGACCTCGGCCAGGACCTCGCCCGGACGGCGGTCCTTCTCGCGGCCGCGCAGCGACGGCACGATGCAGAACGTGCAGGTGTTGTTGCAGCCGACGCTCACCGACACCCAGGCGCTGTACGGCGACTCGCGCCGGGTCGGCAGCGTCGACGGGAACACCTCGAGCGACTCGAGGATCTCGACCTGCGACTCCTCGGCGACCCGCGCCCGCTCCAGCAGCACCGGCAGCGAGCCGATGTTGTGCGTGCCGAAGACCACGTCCACCCACGGGGCCTTGCGCACGATGGACGCCTTGTCCTTCTGCGCCAGGCACCCACCCACGGCGATCTGCATCCCCGGCTTCTTGGCCTTCACCGGCGCCAGGTGCCCGAGGTTGCCGTACAGCTTGTTGTCGGCGTTCTCACGGACCGCACAGGTGTTGAAGACGACCACATCGGCGTCGTCCCCCTCGGGCGCGCGGACATAGCCCGCATCCTCCAGCAGCCCGCGCAGCCGCTCGGAGTCGTGGACATTCATCTGGCACCCGTAGGTGCGGACCTCATAAGTACGCATGACAGCCACCAAGAGTACGTGCCGCGGTAGACATTTCCCTACCTGGGCCAGCTGCCTGACACCCCTGACCGGCGCACCCCGCACATACAATAGTGAGGGGCATGAACAGTTCTCGTCGTCAGTTTCTCGCCCGTACCGCGGCCGGTGCCGCGATCGTCGCCGGTGGCACCTTCGGCACGACCTCCGCGGCCTCAGCGGCCCGGGCGCAATCCGCGAAGCTCACCGCGCTTACCGGTGTCACGGTCATCGACGTCAGTACCGGGCGCCGGGAGACCTCTCAGACGGTATTTATCAGTGGTGACCGGATCGTCGGGGTCGGGCGGTTTCCGGCGCCGCCGGGGGCGGTGGAGGTGAAGCTGCCCGGGAAGTACGTCATCCCGGGGCTCGCCGACATGCACGTGCACAGCCTCGGCGACGAGCGCGTCTCGCCGCCGCTGTACCTGGCGAACGGGCTGACCACGGTCCGGGAGATGTCCGGTACGAACCCTGAGCTGTACGGCTGGCGCGACCGGATCGAGGCCGGCACGCTCCTCGGCCCGCGGATGGTCGTCGCCAGCAACATCATCGACGGCGACCCGACGCTGTGGGACCCGAACCTGATCAAGGTGATCGTGGTCGACGGCGCCAACGACGCGCGGGCCGCCGTACGCCGGGTCAAGGGCGAGGGCGCCGACTTCGTCAAGGTGTACTCGCGGCTCAGCCGGGAGTCCTGGCTGGCGGTCATCGACGAGGCTCGCAGGGTCGGCCTGACCGTGCATGGCCACGGACCCGACAAGGTCACCTCGAAGGAGGTCAGCGACCGCGGCCAGCGCAGCATCGAGCACATCCACTCGCTCGGCCTGGCGGTGTCCAGCCGGGAGGCCGAGGTACGGCGGATGGTGCTCGCGATCAAAGTCGCGAACGGCGACTACAACGCGTGGTTCCGGCAAATGCACCCGATCGAATGGATCGCCGCGAACACGTACAGCCCCGCCCGCGCCGCCGACGTCTTCGCCACGCTCCGCCGCAACCGCACCCGGGTGACGCCGACCCTGACCATGCACAACGTCCTCGACCAGATCGACTACACCAGCCTCGACCCGGCGCTGGCGAAGTACCTGAGCGAGGACTCGATCGCGACGTACGACTATGTGATCCAGACCATGTACACCGCGCACCGCACCCCGGAGGAGATCTCCCACCAGCGGCAGATGTGGGCGTGGCGGCAGCGGTTCGTCCGGGAACTGTTCGCGCACGACGTACCGATCATGGCCGGCACGGACACCGGTACGCCGTACTCCGTCCCCGGGTTCGCGCTGCACGACGAACTCGAGCACCTGGTCGGCGCCGGGGCCACCCCGCGACAGGCGCTGTACGCCGCGACCGTCGAGCCAGCCAGGTTCCTCGGGCGGACCGCGGACCTCGGCTCGGTCCAGGCCGGGAAGATCGCGGACCTCGTCGTACTGGATGCGGACCCGCTGGCCGACATCCGGAACAGCCGCCGGATCAACACCGTGGTGACCCGCGGCCGGGTCATCTCGCCGGCGCAACGCGAGCGGATGCTCGCCGACGTCGAGGCGGCCGTGAAGGAACCCGCCACCGCTGCCACCCTCGCGGCCGGCGGCTGCTGCGGAGCGCACCGTCCGGCCTGATGGCCCGCTTCGGGACGCGTCGACGGCCCACGCCGAGGTCGGCGTGGGCCGTCGGCAGTGCGTCAAGTGCGTCAGGCGGGTGGGGTGATGCTCCAGATGCCGCGGCCGTGGGTGGCCGCGTAGATGTTGCCGTCGGGTCCGGACTCGATGTCCATCACCGTCGTCGTCGGCAGGCCGGTGCCCAGCACCTGCCAGTTCGTCGCGCCCGGCGCCCGGTAGAAGGTCGCGAGGTCGGACCCGACCACGAGCGCGCCGTTGGCCAGTTGCTTGACCGCGCTGGTCGGGATGTCCGGCAGGTTGGCCGAGATGTCCGACCAGGTCGTGCCGCCGTCCCTGGTCTCGTAGACGTGGCCGACGCCCGCGCCGGGTCCTTCGGTGAACCGCCGCGAGAAGCCGTTGACGGCGACGTACGCGTGCTGTCCGTTGCCCGGGTCGATGCCGACGCCGGCCAGGTAGCGGTTCGGGAAGTCCGACGGCAGTGTCACCTGGTGCCAGGTGCCGCCGGCGTTGGTGGCCAGACCGCGGGCGAACCCGGCGTTGTTGCAGGGCCCGCACCAGCTGACCCATCCGGTGCCGCCACGCATCGCGACCGCCGTCGCGGAGTGCCCCGCACCGAGGTCGAACGCCTTCGTCCACTCGGAGGGGCTGCGCATCCCCCAGCCCTTGGCCGACGTGTAGACGTACTGACCACCGGCGATGAACCCGTTCGGGTTCGACGAGTCGATCGCGATCGGAGCGATGAACCGTGCATCCGGGTCGCCGGGGTCGAGACTCCAGGAGGTGGCGTCCGCCGCGCTCAGCGCGCCTTTGTTCACCGCGCAGTTGTTGGTGATCTTGACCGCAAGAGCGACGTACTCCTGCAACTGGTTGCACCCGTTCGCCGGGTCCGCCGTACCGTCGCCGCCGTCACCGCCGAAGTTCGAAACCCATCTCGGTGTCGGTGTTGCTGCCGTCCGGCCTGACGCCGAACAGGTTCGAGACACCGTTGTCCTGCAGACCGCCGGACACCACCACGCCACCGTTCTTGGTGTCCTTGCCGACCGGCTGTAGATGCCACCGTCGTTGCCGATGAGCACCACCGGCTTACCACCCGACGTCCCCACGGCGACCGAGTGCTGGTCGGAGTGCGGCGCCATCGGGCAGCTGTTCTTGGCGTCGTCGAGGTTCCAGCAGGAGAAGCCGAAGTTCCAGTACGGCGCGACGGCCGACCAGTGCGACCCGGCATCGGACGTCTCGAACACTTCTTCCAGACCGGCCCACACGTGGTCGGCATTGGCCGGGTCAACGGTCAGGAACTGGTTGTACCAGGCCTGCACGCCGACGGCGTACCCCTTGCGGTCCAGCGCGGAGCCGCTGTTGTGCAGGATCTGCGGATCGGCGATCTTGTTCCACGGGCCGGACGGACTGCCGGTCTTGGAGACGAAGATGCCCGCCAGGCTGGTGCTGCCGTTGATCTTGCTCGGCTGCTGGACCAGGGCGTAGAGCCGGTCGCCGTTCTTGCTGAACGCGAACGTCGTGTACCCGACGTCCGTACTGTTCTTGATGCCGCCGAGCACCACGTTGAGCCGCTTCCAGCTCGACGGACCAGCCGTGTAGTCGTTGGTCTCGTAGAACCCGTTGTACGTGTCGCCCGAACGCCAGCCGATCGCGGCGATCACGTGCTTGGGGTTCTTCGGGTAGAACGCGACCTTCCAGGCACCCGCGGTGGTCGACGCGTCGTGGTACCAGATGCCGCGGTTCGTCGCGGCGAACACCTGGCCACCGCCCCACCGCAGCCGGCCGACCGTCGTCGACTCCAGTTCCTTGCCACCGACCCGGTCGGACGGTGCGTAGGTGCCGCTCACCGGGTTCGCCAGCCGGTAGACGCCCGATCCGACGTACGACGTACCGCCGGTGTTCGCCTCGCCCGTCGCGTACCAGAGCGAGCCGTCGCCGGCGAGCTGGAGGTCGCCACGGCTCAGGGAGGGCAGCGAGTCGCTGAGCGGGGTCCAGTTGCCACCACCGGTGCTGGAGCGCCACACCCCTCCGTTCGCGCCGGCGGCGTACACGTGGTTGGCGTTGTCGGCGGCCAGGCCGGTGATCCGGCCCGTCACGTGTCCGGCGCCTCCGCTGGAGTTGGAGAACCAGTCGCGGTAGCGGGCGTCGTCCGCGTTGTACGGCACCTTGGTGACGTCGTGCCAGGTGCCGGCGGTGTGCGGCAACGCGGAGAGCTGGCCGAACGCGGCCGAGTACGCCCCTGGCGCCACGATCCCGCCCGGCGCGGTGCGCGCCTGCTGGAACTCGTCGGCGATGGTGGAGGGCCGGGGTGAACATACGACCACCCCGACGGTGCGGAAGTGATCGGCGCCCTACCGCGGGTGACAAGGGAAAACCTGCGATTTCCGCGGTCGGTGACGGATCGGGCACGGAGCGTGGCTTTATTGCAGATCGTTACCTCCGTGGTACCACCCACCTCTGCGACCCGGCCCCCGGCTCCGCTAGGTTCTGGCCATGAGCGATTCGGGCACCCTGCAGGACAAGCGGAAAGCGACAGGCCTGGTTGCGCTGACCGGCGTCAACAAGCACTACGGCGATCTGCACGTCCTGAAGGACATCAACCTGTCCATCGACGAGGGCGAGGTCGTCGTCGTGATCGGCCCGTCCGGGTCCGGCAAGTCGACGCTGTGCCGCACGATCAACCGCCTGGAGCCGATCGACTCCGGCAGCATCACCCTGGACGGCCAGGCCCTGCCCAGCGAAGGCCGCGCCCTGGCCAAGCTCCGGGCCGACGTCGGCATGGTGTTCC
The DNA here is from genome assembly GCF_035655035.1 of Kribbella sp. Classification (GTDB taxonomy): domain Bacteria; phylum Actinomycetota; class Actinomycetes; order Propionibacteriales; family Kribbellaceae; genus Kribbella. The sequence continues at coordinate 10,743 of NZ_DASRVN010000513.1, forward strand.
AGTCGTTCAACCTGTTCGCCCACAAAACCATCCTGCAAAACGTCACCCTCGGCCCGACCAAGGTCCGCAAGACCGACCAGAAGCAGGCCGAGAAGCGGGCGCTGGAACTGCTGGAACGGGTCGGCGTGGCGAGCCAGGCCGACAAGTTCCCGGCCCAGCTGTCCGGCGGTCAGCAGCAGCGCGTGGCGATCGCCCGCGCCCTGGCCATGGACCCGAAGGTGATCCTCTTCGACGAGCCCACCTCGGCGCTCGACCCGGAGATGATCCAGGAGGTCCTCGAGGTGATGGTCGACCTCGCCAAGCAGGGCATGACGATGGTCGTGGTGACCCACGAGATGGGCTTCGCCCGGACCGCGGCGAACCGGGTGGTGTTCATGGCCGACGGCGAGATCGTGGAGGAATCCGATCCGGAGACCTTCTTCACCAGTCCGACGTCGAAGCGCGCCCAGGACTTCCTGGGCAAGATCCTCAAGCACTGACCCGCTCAGTCGCACCGCCCGCAGCTGTGCCCAGTAACGAAACGAAGGGGAAATCCAGATCATGAGAATGCGCACCCTCGTCGCCACGGTCGGCGTCGCAGCCCTCGCGCTGACCGCGGCCGCCTGTGGCAAGAACGAGCCGAGCGCCTCCGGCGGTGGCGGCGGCAACACGTCCGACTCCTGTGGCAACCTGCACAAGTTCACCACCGCGACCGGCGTCGCCGTGGCCGGCAGCCCGACCTTCACCAAGGCGAAGGCCCGCGGCAACGTCATCGTCGGCGTCAAGGCCGACCAGCCGAACCTCGGCTACAAGGACGCCAGCGGCAAGCGCTGCGGGTTCGACATCGAGGTCGCCCGGATGGTGTCGGCCGGTCTCGGGCTCGACCCCGACAAGATCGAGTACAAGGAGATCCCGTCCGCGAACCGCGAGACCGCGATCGCCGGCGGTGAGATCGACTACTACGTCGGCACCTACTCGATCACCGACAAGCGCAAGAAGCAGGTCTCGTTCGCCGGCCCG
>NZ_DASRVN010000514.1:0-7022 GCF_035655035.1 Kribbella sp.
GCCTTGGCGAGGCCTACGCGGCTGCCGTCCTTGACCCGGACCAGTTGGGTGCCGGTGAGCAGCGCGCCGATTCCGCGGCCGTTGGCGTAGAACCAGCCGTACAGCAGCGGCAGCACGATCAGCAGTAGGACGAAGATGACGACGGCCCCGCCGGCCTTGTTCGGGTCGGTCGAGCGGACGCCGTACAGCACGGCGAGGGCGAGCGCGGTGCCGTTCACCAGAACGCTGTCGATCAGCCAGGCCATGATCGCGCCCCAGACCGTCGACTCGACGAACAGCGTGCGGTCGTCGAAGGTTTTGACACGTTTGGCCACGTGGTCGCCGAGCAGCGGCTTCACCTGCTCGCGTACCGCTGTCATCGCCCGTTGGTACGCCTCGGCCGTCTGCCGGCGCTCCTCGCCTGCCTGCTTCATGGCGCGCAGTCGTGCCTCGCGTTTTTCATTGCTCACACCCCAGCAGACGGTTCAGACCGGCATCTGGTTTCGGATCGTGCTGAAACTGTCGGTGGAGTGGGGGAGGCTGGGTGGGTGAGTGCGCAGCGGGTTGAGCTCGGCGAGTTCTTGAAGACGCGGCGGGCGCGGGTCGCGCCCGAGGAGGTCGGGCTGCCCGGAGGCGGGCGGCGACGTACGCCGGGATTGCGGCGGGAAGAGCTGGCGCAGCTCGCCGGTGTCGGCGTGACCTGGTACACGTGGCTCGAGCAGGGGCGGCCGATCAACGCGTCCGGTCAGGTGCTGGACGCGGTGGCGACCACGCTCAGGCTGACGCCGGTGGAGCGTGAGCATCTGTACCGGCTGGCCGAGGCGACGCCGGTGCGGTTGCCGCGGGTGACGGACTGCGCGAGCGAGGCGGTGTTCGAGGAGATCCTCGACGGGCTCGATCCGTTGCCGGCGGTGATCACCAACACCCGGTTCGACATCGTCCGCGCGAACGGCGCGTTCCACGACCTGTTCCATGACTGGCACCAGCTGCCCTGCATTCATCAGAACCTGCTCTGGTGCATCGTCACCGAGCCGTCCGCGCGCGAGCAGCTGCTCAACTACGACACCGAGGTGCCGTACCTGGTCGGCCGGCTCCGTTCGGCGTACGGCGAGCATGTCGGCGACCCGGACTGGGAGACGGACCTGGCGCGGCTGCGGTCGATCTGCCCCGAGTTCGAGCAGCTCTGGTCGCGACACGAGGTGGCGGCCTGTACGTCGCGGCGCCGGCGGATCAACAACCCGCAGGCCGGCGAGCTGCACCTGATCGTCACCGAGCTCGCCGTCTCCGCGCACCCGGATCTGGTGCTGTTCGTGGAGACCCCCGCCGACGCGGACACCCGCGCCAAACTCCCACTCACCCGCCGACAGCCGGCGGATCAGTCCCGGTAGTTACGGCTCGATCGGGCGGCGGATGCGGCGGATCAGGCTCTTGTCCGCGAACTGACCGACGCGGTACGTGTTCCAGCCGTCGACGCCGGCACCGACGGCGCCGCCGAGCAGCGGGATCCGCCGGGTGACGGTCAACGCCATCCGCTTGCCGCTGATCCGCCCGATCAGCTCCGCGACGACCTCGCCGGACACCTGCCGGTCGAGGACCGGGTCGAACACCGGCGCGGTCGCGATCGCCAGCGGGGAGGACACCAGGCTGGACTTCTTCAGCCGCGCCGCCACCCCGTCCTCGCCGAGCAGACAGGTGATGACAGCGGTCCGGACGCGCGGATCGTCGAGGTCGTACCCGCGCAGGTGGGCGATCGCCGCCACCATCCGGCACTGTACGACCGCGAGCCCGGTCAGGTTCGCGGGCAGCGCGACCGGGAGCGTGACGAGCCCGCCGATGCTGGTCGCGAACCCCTGCACACCGGCGAGCCGGATGTGCTGGTCGATGACCGCGTCGATCGCGTGCGTCACGTCGCCGTCGCAGCGCTCCAGTTTGCTGTCCGCGATCCGCTCGGCGCCCGGGAACCGCTGGTACCCGTCGATCGCTATCTCGAGGATCTGGCGCAACACGCCGCCCGCTGCCGTCGGGGCGAACCGCTGGGCCGCGGGCGCGAGACTACTGGCGACGAACCTGGCTACTCCGGCCACGGTGCTCCTTCCCGCCCGGCCCCACGCGTCAGAACCCGGACGTGCTTCAACTGTACGTGCCTCCCGGCCCCCCGCCACTCGGGAAGAACCCTAGGTGTCCCCCGAGGGCGTGTCTGGTGATTCCGCCCTAGGTGAGAATGGTCGGGTGCCGATCGAACCTGTTCCGACTCAGTGGGAGTTTCCGCCGGTGGGGGTGGCGGGGAGCAGCGACGTGGTTGCGGGGGGTGCGGATCTCGCGCCGGGGACGGTGCTGGCGGCGTACCGGCGGGGGCTGTTCCCGATGCCGGACCATCGCGGCTCGGTGCTCTGGTGGTCGCCGGTCGACCGTGGTGTGATCGAGATCGCCGACTACGCCGCGTCCCGTTCGCTGCGGCGGGCGCGGGCGAAGTTCGAGATCCGGGTGAACACCGCCTTCGACCAGGTGATCCGCGCGTGCGCGGACCCGCGCCGCCCGGGCTCGTGGATCGACCGCGACATCATCGCGTCGTACACCGAGCTGCACCGGCTCGGCTGGGTGCACTCGGTCGAGGCCTGGAACGGCGACCAGCTGGCCGGCGGGCTGTACGGCGTCGCGATCGGCGGGTTGTTCGCGGGCGAGTCGATGTTCCACCACGAGACCGACGGCTCGAAGGCGGCCGTCGCGGGCACGATCGAGCTGCTGAACGACGAGTACGCCGCCGACCGGGTCTTCGACATCCAATGGGTGACCGACCATCTCGCCACGCTCGGCGCGGTGTCGATCCCGCGGGAGACCTATGTACGCCGGGTCGCCCGCGCCGTCGACGTACCGCTGCCGAAGGCCTTCACCTGAGCCCGGCGAACGCCGCCATCTGCCGGGCGGACGACGCGAAGAACTCGTCCGCCGGATCCATCGACCCGACCAGCTGACCGAACAGCTCGAAGCTGATCATCCCGAACAGCTGCGTCCACACGATCACCGCCCGCACCAGCACCGCCGACGGTACGTCCGGCGCGAGCGCGCGCAGTACCTCGGCCTGTTGCGCCAGTACACCCGAGGGCTCCGGCGCATCCCCCGGCACCGTCAGCCGGCCGTCCGCCTGCGCCCGCTGCAGCAGCCCGAGCAGCGCCAGCGGTACCCGTGACGCCGGCTCGACGGTCGTCTGCGGCGCCTGGTACCCACTGATCGGCGACCCGTAGATCAGCGCGTATTCCTGTGGATAAGTCCGCGCCCACCCGCGTACGGCGGCGTAGATCGCGAGCCACTCCTCGATCGGATCGCCCCCGGTCGCCGCGTCCTCGGCCGCCGCGCCGAGCGCGTTGTACGCGTCGATGATCAGCGCGGTGAGCAGCTCGTCGCGGCTCGCGAAGTACCGGTAGAGCGCCGACGACACCATGCCGAGCTCGCGGGAGATCGCCCGCAGCGAGAGCGCCTCGGCGCCGACGGTCGCCAGCTGCTGCCTGGCGACCGCCTTGATCTCGTCGGTCAGCTCGGCCCGGGCACGTTCACGGGCAGTACGTCCGGCGTTCATAGGGTCAGTCTGCCACAAAACCGAGAGCAGTGCTCTTGACAGTGAGCGGCGCTCCGGTGTTCACTGATCACAACAGAGAGCACCGCTCTCGCCGAGCCGGAGGAAACCCGCCATGACCGAGTACAAGCAGACCTACGACAGCAACCGCGTCTTCAAGGGCTCCGAGGGCAGCATGCGGGTGTTCAACCGGATCGTCGCGCGGCTGACGAAGCTCGGTCTGAGCCTGATGGGCAGCCGGGTGCTGTCGGTCCAGGGCCGCAAGTCCGGCGAATGGCGTAGTACGCCGGTGAACCTGCTGATCATCGACGGGCAGCGCTACCTGGTCGCGCCGCGCGGCCACACCCAGTGGGTGAAGAACCTGCGCGCCAGCGGCACCGGCCGGCTGCAGCTCGGCGGCAAGGTGGAGACGTTCCACGCCGAGGAGCTCGCCGACGCCGACAAGCTCCCCGCGCTGCGGCTGTACCTGAAGAAGTGGGCGTGGGAGGTCGGCGCGTTCTTCAGCGGCGACGTCACCAAGAACTCCCCCGACGAGGTCCTGCACCACATCGCCCCCGGCGTCCCGGTCTTCAAGATCCGCTAGTGGTACGCCGCCGCCTGGATCCGGTACAGCTCGGCGTAGTGCCCGTTGCGGGTCATCAGCTCCTCGTGGGTCCCGGTCTCGACGACGTGGGCGCCGTCCAGTACGACGATCAGGTCCGCCATCCGGACCGTCGAGAACCGGTGCGAGACCAGGATCGTGATCCGCCCGTCGGCACCGCCCCGCGCCGCGGCGGCGTACCGCTCGAAGAGTGCGTGCTCGGTCTCGGCGTCCAGCGCCGCGGTCGGCTCGTCGAGCACCAGCAACAACGGCCGGTCCCGCATGAACCCGCGCGCCAGCGCGAGCTTCTGCCACTGCCCGAAGCTGATCTCCGCACCGTCCGGCCAGGTCCCGCCGAGCTGCGTGTCCAACCCCGACTCCAGCCGTTCCAGTACGTCCTCCGCCCCGGCCCGCCCGACCGCGGTCGTCACCGCCGATATGTCGTCCAGCCGCGGCAGGTCGCCCAGCCCGACGCTGTGCGCCGCGCGGAACTCGAACCGGAAGAAGTCCTGGAACGCACCCGCGATCTTCGCCCGCCACGCCTCCGCCGGGATCCGGTCGAGCGGCTGATCGTCCACGAACACCCGACCGTCGGCCGGCTCGTACAGCTTGCAGATCAGCTTCACCAGCGTGGACTTGCCCGCACCGTTCTCGCCGACGACCGCGATCACCTTGCCGGCCGGCAGCCGTAGGTCGACGTTCTCCAGTGCCGGGTGGTCGGAACCGGCGTACGAGAACGAGACGTTCTCCAACCGGATACCGTCCACGAGCCGCTCCGGCGCGGGCTGATCCGCGCTCTGGTCGAACGAGGCGGCGTAGTTCTCCAGCCAGACCAGCCGCCGCGACCCGTCCAGCCAGATCCCGCGCAGGAAGCCGATCTCGCCCACGGTCGCGCCGATGTACGACGACAGGCGCGCACCCGCGGCAAGAATCAGCAGCACGTTACCGACCGACCCGTGCAGCCCGACCGCGACGAACAGCACCGCACCGACGTAGGCCGCGCCGAACACCGCCCAGGCGATCCCGTGCCACACCGCGCTCGTCCAGCGTGCGGCGGCGATCGGCCGGTACCACTGCTCCCACTCGCGGCGCCGACCCGTCACGAGATCAGGTCCGATGCCGATCACCCGGACCTCCTTGCCCGGTGCGGGTGTGGTCGCGGTCCTGAACAGGTGCTCCGCCAGGCGGAAGTGCGCGGCGTACTTCTCCTCGACCTCACGCTCGACGCCGGGGCGCCAGCTGGAGCTGAGAACGGTCGGTAGCGCGAACAGCAGAAGCAGTGCGAGCGCAGGGTGGATCGACACGAGCAGCACGACCGTCACCGCGAGCCGCAGGATCCAGCCGCAGGTGGAGAACAGCGACATGTACATGTGGTCCAGCACGAACACCTGCTTGCGCAGTACGGACAGCCGGTCCAGGTAGTCGCGCCGTTCGTGGTGCTCGACCGTGGACACCGACGCCTGGAGCCGGGCGACGTGCGCCTCGAGCATGATCGTCACCCGGTCCCGGAACCGCCGCGAGATCCGCGTCGACAGTACGCGCAGGAACCACGTCGCCGTCACCGACAGCGCGAGGCCGCCCGCCGCCAGCAGGGCAGCGCGACGATCACCGTGCAGTACGCCGTCCGCGAGGATCTTGAGCCACAACGCCAGCAACGCGTCCGGTATGGCGGCCAGAAGCGTCATCGCGAACGCGGCGACCAACAGCCACGGCTCGTGCTGATAGCCGAGCTTGCACAGCCGCCACATCGCGGGGATCGCCTTCGGCAGGTCGTCAGAGCGTGTCATAGCTCAGCCCCTCCTCGTCGACCTCGGCCGTGAACCGCTGTGCCTGCAGGTCGAACATCGTCCGGTACCGCCCACCGAGTGCCATCAGCTCGTCGTGGCTGCCGAGCTCCACCACCCGGCCGTGTTCGAGGACGCAGATCCGGTCGGCGTGCCGAACCGTCGAGAACCGGTGCGAGATCAGGATCGTGGTGACGTCCCGGGTCGCGGTCAGGATCCGGTCGAAGATCGCCGCCTCGCCGCGGACGTCCAGTTGCGCGGTCGGCTCGTCGAGCAGCACCAGACCGGCGCCCTTCCGTACGGCGCACAGCGCCCGGGCCAGGGCGACCCGCTGCCACTGTCCGCCGGACAGGTCCGTACCGTCGCCGTACCCGGTCGCCAGCCGGGTGCCGAGATCCGCCAGGTCCGACGCGCCCGCGTCCGCGAGGGCGGCCCGGATGTCCTCCTCGGGCGCACCGGCCGGCGCGACGTTGTCCCGCAACGGCAGCTCGAGCTTGAGGAAGTCCTGGAAGACGGCGGTGACCCGGGTCCGCCAGGCGTCGACGTCGAGGTCGCGCAGGTCGGTGCCGTCGACCCAGATCGTCCCCGCGCCGGGGTCGTACAGGCGGCACAACAGCTTGGCCAGCGTGGTCTTGCCGGCACCGTTCTGCCCGACGACCGCCAGCGAGGACCCGGCCGGGATCGTCAGATCCAGCCCGTCGAACACCTGCCGATCCCCCTGTGGATAACCGAACCTCACGCCCCGAAGCTCAACCTCCACCGCTCCGCGCCCGCGCGCCTCCCGGCTCGTCGTACCCGGCCCTGTCGCACTGGAACCGGCTGACAGCGCTCCGGCGGGTGCCATCGCCGGTTCAAGTCGCCGTACTGCGGCAACCGGGGCCGCGGCGCCGTCGAGCGCCCAGTTCAGCCCGCCGAACGCGATCATCCCGACGCCGATCGCGACCTGCGCGAACACCACCAGACGATCCAGCGGCAGGCTGCCGTCGATCGCCGCCGCGCCGAGCGCCCAGAACACCACACCGTTGGCCACCGCAATGATCAGCAGGCTCCAGATCATTGGCCGCTCCCGCAACCGGGTCGCGGCGTACTGCAGCTCGAACAACCGCCG
>NZ_DASRVN010000515.1:0-9144 GCF_035655035.1 Kribbella sp.
CGGCTGGTCGAGGTCCTCGGTCGTGACAAGGTGACCTCGGCGCTCGCTTGGTGGGTCGAGTCCGGATGGCGGCCGTCGGTCCAGTGGCTGCTCAATGGGGCGACGCCGACGCCCAAGGAGCGGCTGCGACGACTGGATACATCCATAACCGATTGATTTCTGCATCCTTCTGTATTTGCAGAAGAATTGGTGGTGGAATTCTCAGATTGTGTTCAGGAAGGGGTCGTAGGATCTTGATACGGCCCCGGATGTGGGTCATCAGGAGGAAACATGCAGAGCAGTAACCCGGTGCTGAACCGGTCGAGTGCGTTCGCGCCTGGCCACGGGCAGGCCTATCCGGGGGCCGCTCCGTACGGTCAGCAGGCTCCCTACGGCTACGGCGGGTCGGGAATGCCTCCGCAGCAGTACCAGGGGGCTCCGGCCGCGAGCCGGCCGATGACACTGGACGACGTGATCGTGAAGACGGCGATCACCCTGGGCGTCGTGGTGGCGGCCGCCGCGGTCGCGTGGTGGACGATTCCGACGGCGCTGGTCACGCCGGCGTTCCTGGCCGGGATGCTGGTGGCGTTCGCGATCGCCATGGTGCTGTCGTTCTCCCGCAAGGTGAACCCGGCGCTCGTGATGCTGTACGCCGCCGCCGAGGGTGTGTTCCTCGGGATCGGCAGCAAGTTCATCGCCCACTGGGTCGGTGACTCCGGCATCATCGTGCAGGCGATCCTGGCCACGATGGTGACGGCCGGCCTGACCCTGGCGACCTACAAGTACTTCGCGATCAAGGTGACGCCGAAGTTCACCAAGATGGTGGTCATCGGCACGATGGGCTTCGCCGGCGTGCTGCTGATCAACCTGCTGCTGAGCCTGTTCGGCATCAGCACCGGGATCGGCGGGATGGGCGCGATGGGGCTGCTGTTCGCGGCGATCGGCGCCGGTCTCGCGGTGTTCAACCTGATCCTCGACTTCGACCTGGTCGAGCAGGGCGTCCGCCAGGGCGCCCCGCAGAACGAGGCCTGGCGCGCGGCGTTCGCACTGACCGTCACGCTGGTCTGGCTGTACTGGAACATCCTGCGCATCCTCGCCATCCTCCGCGGCGGCGACTGATCCAGCAGCGCAAACGGAAGGGCCGGTCCAGGTGGGCCGGCCCTTCCGGCGTTTCACGCGGCGTACTGCTTGTACTGCGCGGTCGTGTCCTTCGCCAGCCGCCGTGTCGCGTCCAGCAGCCAGTCGGACGGCAGCGCCTCGACGTGCCGCCGCGCGTCCCGCAGATGGTGTGGGAGAGCCCCGTGTACGTCGAGAGCCGCGCGGGCCATCGACGTCAGGACGAGCTCGACCGCGCGTGGCCGCAGCGACTCGATCGTGATCCGTTCCACCTCGGGGGACAGCGCCCGGAGCTGCCAGCCGGCGATCCGGCGCATCGGATCGGGACCGCGCAAAGTGCCGAGGATCCGCCCGTACAGCAGGTCGTCCGGCAGCAGCCCGACGTCCACGTAGTCCGCGGTGGCCGGCCCGACCACCTTCACCTCGCGGGCGATGTCGTCACCGACCGCGACCATCCGCGGATGCCCGAGCGAACCGGTGCCCGCCTGCCGCCGATGCCACGACGCGTGCGGAACGGTCGCGGCCTTCCGTACCGCGGCCGGCAGGATCGACGGATCCGCAGCCGCCCCTACCCGGAGCTTGTCGTAGTACTTCGCGGCACCGGCCGGCTTCGGTAGCAGCGCCCGCAGATGCTTCGCGCCCGGGTCGGCCAGGTCCACCGCGCGCCCCGGCTTCGCCGTCGTCCACGCGTCCAGCAGCACCCGGCAGATCCGCTTCGGGCTGATCGTCACCTCTGGCGTCAGTACGGCGGACACCGCGAGCCGGAGCAGGTCGATCGCCGGCGGTCCCCACGCCAGCTCGTCGAGGTCGTTGACGCCCCACCGCCGGACCCCGCGATGGTCCCGCCAGGTCCCGAAGTTCTCCACATGCAGGTCCCCGACCACCGGCGCCTGCGGCCCGGCGAGCAACTCGGGCGTCAGTACGGCGACCCGCTGCAGCCACAGGTAGTACGTCCCACGCAGGAACCGCAGCGGATCACCCGCAAGCTCGCGATGCTTGAGCTCCAGATCCTCCGGTACGACGGGAATCCTGTCCGCCAGCCACTTCTCGTACGCGGCCGTCTCGGCCTGTACCGTCATTTCCTCGTCGCCACCAATCCACGTCGTACGGCGAACCCACCCGCGACCGCGCTGACCGCGATCGTGATCAGTGCGCCGAGGATCAACGCCGACGGCTCACCCGGCTGGAGCACGTGCAGCGACGTACCGACCGTGGCCGCGGCCACCGGGACGCCGAGCTGGGCGGCCGCGAGGGCGCCGATGCTCAGCGGCTGCCGGGTCAGCCTCCCGGACAGGTGGCTGATCACGGCGCCGACGCCGAGCGCGACGCCGAGGGCGATGAACGCCGGCTTGGTGCCGAGCTCCCGCAGGTTCAGCGAGGCACCCAGCCAGACGAAGAACACCGGGCCGAGGAACCCCTCGGTCAGTGCGAACAGCTGCCGCGCGAGCCGCCGCGGCTCGCCGACCGCGGCCACCGCGAGCCCGAGCACGAACCCGGCCAGCATGATCGACACATGCATCACGGTCGCCAGCGCGGCGAGCGCGAACAGCACCATCAGGCTGACCCGCAGCTCGATCGCGAACCGCCGCTCCTCGGACACGTCGTGGACGCGATGCCGGTACCCGGACTTCTCCGCCTTGTTCAGCCCGAAGAACACCACCACGCCCGCCACGATCACCGCGAGCGCGCCGAGCGCCGCCCGGCCGGCGTGCGGCGGGTCGATCGCGAGCGGCAGCGCCACGATGCAGGTGGCGTCGGCAATCGCGACCTGGGGGAGCAGCTCGACCACCGGCCGGCCGCCGAGCCCGAGCGAGTCGACGATCGGCAGCACCAACGCCGCCGACGAGGACGCCATCAGCACCGCGTACAGCGGCACGTGGCCGGTGCCGAAGACCGCGTTCAGCCCGAAGGCGAGCGCGGTCGCGACGATCCCGGTGCCGACCGCGCGCAGCAGGCCGGGGCGGATCGCCCGTCGCAGGCTCTCGTCACGGACCGGAACGTGGGTGCCGGCAACGAACATCACCAGCCCGAACCCGATGTCGGCGAGGAACGTGAACGACGGGTCGGACGCGGTCAGGTACCCGATACCGGTCTTGCCGAGGACCACGCCGGCGATCAGTTCGCCGAGCACGATCGGGATGTGCCAGCCGCGCCGCAGCGCGAGCAGCGGTCCGGCCAGTCCGACCGCGACGACCACCGCGAGCATGGTGAAGCTCACCGGGCGACTCCTTTCCCCAGAGCGCCATTGTGCATCCGGGAAGCTGAGGAACGGCGGCGGCGCGGCGCTGTTCCGGACGAGGGCCGTCCGGATCCGGTCCTACCGTGGTCGTATGCAGACCGTCTGGTACGACGCTCCCTCGCACACCGCCGGCGCCGCGCTGGCCGCGCACCTCGACGTACGGGCGACCGGCGTACGGGCGACCGGCGTACAGGCCGCAGGCGTACCAGCCATCGACGTACGGGCGACCGGCGTACGGGTCCGGGCCGAGGACCTGACCGTGGTCGCGGCGGCGGCTCGCGAGCTCGGACTGAGCGAGGGCACGGCGCGGACGCTCTCCGTACAGATCGAAGCGGCGGACCCGCCCGCGATCCAGGCCTTCTGGGACCTGATGGCCGGCGCCCCGATCATCCCGGTACGCCGCCTCGCCGAGCTGCGGCCGCTCCGGAACCGGATCCACGTCGACGTGGTCCGCCCACGCGACGAGGTCCTGCGTGCCCGCGGTAAACGCGAACCGTCCGGCCCTTTCGGGGTGATGCTGGCCGACGACGAAGGAAATGAGGTCGACCTGGTACCGGGCGACCCGCTGCCCGGGACGACCGACTGGTACGCGTTGTTCAGCCCGATGGTCCACTACCCCAACGCGCCACGTCGTCTCGTGACGACGGCGGCGGAGCTGGCCGATGCCGCGGGCATTCCGCTGCAGCTCGACGTACGCCCGGAAGGCCTGACGATCGCGGGCCGGAAGGATACGTGGGAGACCGATCCGGCGTTCCTCGTCCTCGCGCAGCAGATCGAGGGTGCGGCCAAGGATCTCGGGCTGCGGGCGGATCCGGCGCCGCTGCGGTTCGTGCAGTTCGGCATCGACGCGCTCGACGTGCCGGCGGTACGGGCGTTCTGGACCGGGTTCCTCGGCTACGAACGCGACAGCAGGCCGGACGTCACCGACATCTACGACCCGCGCGACCTCAACCCCGTGCTGTTCTTCCAGCAACTGCGGGAGCCGCGGCCGCAACGGAACCGGATCCGGTTCGAGCTGGCGGGACGAAACCGTTGCCTGGTGACGGATCCGGAGGGCAACGAGGCACTGGCCGGAACGTGAAAGGCCTGCCCCTCCACCTGAAAGGGCAGGCCTCCACGTGTGTCTCCTTTGCGGCTCAGCTCATTCGCCGATGCGCCTTGACCAGGTCGAACTCGTGGACGATGGCGGTCGCGTGCCCATGCGCGAGCGCGTACTCGCTGGAGAGCCATCGCACTCTGTCGTCGAAGCGCAGGAACGACGGTCCGTCGTTCATCAGCCGGAACCACTCGGTCATAGCGCGTCCGGTGCATCTGGGCACGGCCTCCACCAAACGCTGATGCGTCTCCTCGGAGTGGTTCAGACCCATCTTCGCCTCCCGTCATCGGGGTACCGCGTAGTTATCGACTGTGCACCACCCGGCCGCCAGGAAGCAAGACTCCCGACATGAAAGTCCCCGCTCAGCGGACGCACAAGCCCCACTCGCACGGCTCCATCGCACAACCTGAAGCTGTTGCGTTGAAGGGTTGAGATGGAGGTGAGCGGACGCACAAGCCCAGTAACTATTGGCCTACCGGAACGCTTTCCGGGTTTTCCGCGGCGTCTTCCTCGACCCGGGCGACGTCCGCCTTCGGGTGCCGGCGGCGGTGCCGGAGGGCTGCCCAGCGACCGCGCGGCCCGCGCTCGCGACCGGCCACCTCGGTGGCGGCGACCTCCGTACCGGCACGCCGCGCGGCCTGCACCGCGGCCTGCGCGACCGGCAGGATCGCCTCGCCGCGGAACGGCTCCGGATGCACGAACGACTCCGGCCCGACGCCCATCGCGGCCGCCACCGACGGCAGCAGCGCGGCGGACGCGGCGGCGTACCCGGTCGCGGACGGGTGGAAGTTGTCCCGGCCCCACATCGACGGATCGGTGCGGAACACCTCGCCGAGCAGCGAGCCCAGAGACACGGACCGGCCGCCTGCTTCGACGACTGCGATGGTCTGAGCGGCGGCCAGCCGGTGGCTCCAGGACCGGGCGACCTGCCGCAGCGGCGGCATGATCGACCGGACCACGCCCAGGTCCGGACAGGTACCGACCACCACCTCGCAGTTCGCGGCGCGCAGCCGGCGGACGGCGGCGGACAGCAGCCGGACCGAGGTCGACGGCGGCATCTTCGCCTTCACGTCGTTGACGCCGATCAGGATCACCGCGACGTGTGGACCGGCCTGCAGCGCGGCGTCGACCTGGGCGGCCAGGTCGCTGGACTTCGCGCCCGTCTTCGAGACGTCGACCAGCCGCACCGGCCGTTTGGCCAGTTCGGCCAGCCCGGAGGCGAGCAGCACGCCGGGCGTCTCCTCGGGCGACTCGGTGCCGTAACCGGCCGCGCTCGAGTCGCCGATCATGGCGAACGTGATCGGATGTCCTGGATACCGGCCGTACAGACCGTTGCCCGGAGTGGGGTAGTACCTCGTCGGTCCGATCACGCGCTTCGCGTACTCGGCCTCAGCGGTCAGTACGCCGTACAACGTGGCACCGATGAGTCCGAGTCCCCCGCCCCCGAAGGCTGCGGCCTGGGCCAGCTTCTTGGCTGCCCGGGCTCTACTCATGTAACAAGGATTACACGCTGTTATCGCGATGCAAGTGAAAATAGGGCAAAGCGGTTCGTATCACTACAGTAAAGATCGTGCGCTACGCAGAATCTCTCCTGGACCTCGTCGGCAACACCCCGCTGGTGAGGCTGTCCAAGACCACCGACGGGGCACGGCCCCTCGTCCTGGCCAAGGTCGAGTACTTCAACCCCGGTGGCTCGGTGAAGGACCGGATCGCGGTCCGGATGATCGAGGCCGCGGAGGCCTCGGGCGAGCTCAAGCCCGGCGGGACGATCGTCGAGCCGACCTCCGGGAACACCGGTGTCGGGCTCGCGATGGTCGCCCAGCAGAAGGGCTACAAGTGCGTCTTCGTCTGCCCGGACAAGGTCAGCGAGGACAAGCGCAACGTGCTCAAGGCGTACGGCGCCGAGGTCGTGGTCTGCCCGACCGCGGTCGCGCCGGAGCACCCGGACTCGTACTACAACGTCTCCGACCGCCTGGTCCGCGAGATCGAGGGCGCCTGGAAGCCGAACCAGTATGCGAACCAGAACAACCCCCGCTCGCACTACGAGACCACCGGTCCCGAGTTGTGGGAGCAGACCGAGGGCAAGATCACGCACTTCGTCGCGGGCGTCGGCACCGGCGGCACGATCAGCGGCACCGGCAAGTACCTCAAGGAGGTCTCCGGCGGCCGCGTCCAGATCATCGGCGCCGACCCGGAGGGCTCGGTGTACTCCGGCGGTACCGGCCGGCCGTACCTGGTCGAGGGCGTCGGCGAGGACTTCTGGCCGGAGACGTACGACCGGGAGATCTGCGACCGGGTCATCGAGGTGTCGGACGCGGACTCGTTCGCGCTCACCCGGCGGCTGGCCCGCGAGGAGGCGATGCTGGTCGGCGGTTCGGCCGGGATGGCCGCCGCCGCGGCGATCCGGCTCGCGCACGAGCTGGACGACCCGGACGCGGTGATCGTCGTACTGCTGCCGGACGGCGGGCGTGGTTACCTGACGAAGGTGTTCAACGACGACTGGCTGGCGCAGTACGGCTTCCTCGCACACGCCAGGCAGGGCACCACGCTCGGCGACGTACTGGCCGGCAAGGACGGCAGCCTGCCGCCGCTGGTGCACACGCACCCGCACGAGACGATCGCCGAGGCGGTCGCGATCCTGCGCGAGTACGGCGTCTCGCAGATGCCCGTGGTCCGGGCGGAGCCGCCGGTGATGGCGGCCGAGGTGGCCGGCGCGGTGTCGGAGCGGACGCTGATGGACGCGCTGTACTCCGGCAAGGCGCGGCTGGCCGATATCGTCGAGCAGCACATGGACCCGGCGCTGCCGTCCCTGGGCGCCGGCGAACCGGTGGCCAAGGCGGTCGAGCTGCTCGAGGGACGGGACGCCCTGATGGTCCTGGACGACGGCAAGCCGGTGGGCGTACTGACCCGGCAGGACCTACTGGTCCATCTGTCCGCCGACTGAGTTAGCGGTTGACGACTGACGGGATGATGGCGATCAGCGCGGTGATCACGATGCCGATCACGATGGCTGCCGCTCCGGCGATCTGAAGGATTTCCATGTCTCAAGAGTCCTTCACCGAGGCTGCCGAGACATCGGCCTCCCGGCCGGTCTTCCGCTCATCCCAAGGTCGTACGCCGACCCACCCGGCCTCCTACTTCAGGAGTCCGGGTTATCACCTAGTGGACGAGTAAAAGGACACCGCTGCGCGGCGGCTGTCCTTCGGCCGCCTTCGGCGGCGTGCTGCCGCTGTGGTGTGGAGCGTTTACGCCGGGGGTAGCTGTTCCCGCGCGGAACGGTCACCGCTGCGCGGCGGCTGTCTGTTGGCGGCCTCCGGCGGCCTGGTGCCGCTGTGGAGCGGGAGGTTTGGGCCCTGGGCGAGTGTTCGGACCGTCCGAGCAGGCGTGGAGGGGAGGCCTAGTGGACGAGGGCGAAGTCGGAGGGGTTGAGTTTTCTGGTTCGGCGCCAGTAGGTGAAGGTCCACTCCGGCCAGATGGTGGAGTTTCGGCCGGAGGTGTCGAGGTACCAGCTGGTGCAGCCTGATTGCCAGACGGTGTGTCCGAGTTCGCGCTGGACGGTGCCGACGAACTGGTCCTGGGCCTCCTCGCGGACCTCGACGTACGTCGCGTTGCGGCGGCGGAGCAGGTGCAGGGCCTGCATCACGTAGCGGACCTGGGCCTCGATCATGAACACCATCGACGAGTGGCCGAGCAGGGTGTTCGGGCCGACCAGCAGGAACAGGTTCGGGTAGCCGGCGACCGTGATGCCGAGGTGCGCGCCGATCCCGTTGAGCTTCCAGTGGTCGGCCAGGTCGACGCCGTCCCTGCCGAGGATCGGCATCCGGGTCAGGTTCGCCGAGACGTCGAAGCCGGTGCCGAGCACGATCGTGTCGCAGGACCGCTCGGTGCCGTCGGCGGTGACCACGCCGGTCGGGGTGATCCGCGCGATCGGGGTGCTGACCACGCCGACGTTCGGCCGGGTGAGTGCCGGGTAGTAGTCGTTCGAGATCAGGATCCGCTTGCAGCCGATCTGGTAGTCCGGGGTCAGCTGGGCACGCAGTTCGGGGTCGGTGACCTGCTTGTGCAGGTGCCGTTTCGCCTGTAATTCAAGGCCTTTCATCAGCTTCGGGTTCCCGGCGAAGCCCGCGCCGCGACCTTCCAGCCCCCAGTAGACCGCGTTCCGGATCGCGCGCTGGCCGACGGGGAACCGCTGGTGCAGTCTGCGTTCCCACTGGGTGATCGCGCGGTCCGGTTTCGGCGTGATCCACGGCGCCGTCCGCTGGTACACGTCCAGCTGCGCGACCTGCGGGGCGATCCGCGGTACGAACTGGATCGCCGACGCGCCGGTGCCGATCACCGCGACGTTCCGGCCGCGGAGGTCCTGGCCGTGGTCCCACTGCGCCGAGTGGAACGCCGTACCGCCGAACGAGTCGAGGCCCGGGATGTCCGGCAGCTTCGGGCGGTGCAGGCTGCCGACGCCCGCGACCAGCGCCTGGGTCTCGATCGACTCGTCGTCGTTCACCGTGACCGTCCAGTGCCCGGACGCCTCGTCGAACACCGCCCCGGTGACCTCGGCGCCGTACCGGATCTTGTCCGCGACGCCGTACTTGTCCGCGCAGTGTCGCAGGTAGCCGAGGATCTCGTCCCAGGGCGCGAACATCCGGGTCCAGCGCGGGTTCTGCTCGAACGAGAACGAGTACAGGTACGACGGGATGTCGCAGGCGCAGCCCGGATA
>NZ_DASRVN010000516.1:0-3157 GCF_035655035.1 Kribbella sp.
CCGACGATGAGGAGGTCCTTGCCCTCGTAGTCCTGCTCGATCCGCCCGGCCAGTTCCCGCAGCTTCGCCAGGATCTGGTCCTCGGTGTAATGGATCGTGCTCAGGTCCTTCTCGATGTCCGAAGCATCCACGGCGTCAGCCTGTCACATCTAGGTCGTGTCCGGTAATTCCGCGCCGTCGCGAGGAGGTGCTCGGTGCGGTAGCTCGGCGCGCGGGGGCGAAGGTCTCGATGCGGAGCATCGTGGCCTTTGCACCCGTGCGGCGAGATGCCGTGCCGAGTGCCCCGCAGTAGGCGGGGAATTGCCGGACACGACCTCAACCCAATGCGATGAATCCGCCCCGGCGGACGGCTCGGATGCCTTGTGGTAGATCGATCCAGCGTTGGCCGCGCCAGTCGGTGGCCAGCGCGTCGACGGCCGCCACGTGCCCGGCGGTGAGGTCGGTGGCCCGGCAGCCGGCCTCCAGCGCGGCCTGTCGCAGTACGCGCGAGCGGACCGCGGAGGGCTCCTCCAGCAGTACGCCGACGTCGCAGCGCACCTCGCCTTCGCTACGGCTCAGTGCGGTCTCGGCAGCGTCCGCGGCGAGCTGGTCGAGCGCGTCGGCGTCCGCCCGGAGCAGACCCGCCGTACGGGCCAGCGCCTCGACCACACCAGGCCCCAACGCCTCCTCCAGCACCGGGAGCACCTCGTGCCGCACCCGGACCCGCGCGTACTGCGGGTCGTCGTTGTGCGGGTCGTGCCACGGCCGCAGCCCCGACGCGATACACGCAGCAGCCGTGGTAGCCCGGGGCACCTCCAAGAACGGCCGCCGCAGCAACCCGACCGCCGGAGCCATCCCGGCCAACGACCGGGCGCCAGACCCGCGCCCTAGCCCCAGTAGAACAGTCTCCGCCTGGTCATCACGTGTGTGGGCCAGCAGCACCACATCCGCTGCCAGCTCGTCCGCAGCATCCCGCAGAGCGTCGTAGCGAGCGGCCCGAGCCGCACCCTCCGGGCCGCCCTCATTGCCCACGGTGACCGCCCGGACCAGTACAGGCTCCAGCCCGACGGACCGGCACTGCTCAGCAGCCGCCTCCGCCACCTGCGCCGAGTCGGCCTGCAGCCCGTGATCCACCACGACCGCCCCGGCCCGCAGCCCGAGTTTGGGCGCCTCGAACGCGGTAGCAGCCGCCAGCGCCAGGGAGTCGGTCCCGCCGGAGCAGGCCACGAGCACCGTCGTACCCTGCGGCAACTCGGCGAGCGTCGCCCGGACGGCCTCCCGCGTCCGGGCCACCGCCGGGTGCAGCTTCCCGCGCCGGTGCTCGACCAGTTCCTCCGCGCCCCGGCCCGCGACGGGCTCAGCCGTGGAGTCGGGAGACCCAGGCATCGGGGTTCGCGATCTCGTTCTTGGTCGGCAGTGTGTTCGGCCCGGTCCAGACCCGGTTGAAGCCCTCCATGCCGACTCGGTCGACGACCCGGCGTACGAACGCCGCACCGTCCTTGTACTGGCGCAGCTTGGCGTCCAGCCCGAGCAGCCGCTTCAGCAGCTGGTCCACCGGGTTCCCACTGGCTCGCCGGGAGGTGAACTTGGCCCGGATCTTGTCGACGGTCGGGATCACCGAGGGCCCGACCCCGTCCATCACGAAGTCCGCGTGGCCCTCGAGCAGCGACATGACCGCGGTCAGCCGGTCCAGCACCGCACGTTGCTCCGGCGACTGCATGAGGTCCACCAGGCTCAGCTCGGCCTCACCGCGCAGAGAGCGTCCCAGCCGCTGCACAGCCTCCCGGAACATCACCGCGTACGCCGAAGCGTCCAGCTCGGCCTGATCGAGGAACAACGCGATCTCCGACCGCAGGTGGTCCCGCAGCCACGGCACCGCGGTGAACTGGACCCGGTGCGTCTCCTCATGCAGACACACCCACAGCCGGAAGTCCCGCGGTACGACGTCCAGCTCGGACTCCACGTGTACGACGTTCGGCGCCACCAGCAGCAACCGCCCGGTCAGACCGGGGCGGTCCGGGTCCGGTTGCGCCGGGTAGAACGGGTCGAACTGGCCGAGCACCCGTGACGACAGGAACGCCAGCAGCGCGCCGGCCTCGATCCCGGTCACCCGTGAGCCGACCGCGGACGCCAGCATCGCCCGGTCCGCCTTCTCACGCAGCTTGTCGGCCAGCGGCTGCAGCACGGTCCGGAAGCCGTCCGCGTTCGCCTGGACCCAGCCTGGCCGGTCCACGATCACCACGGGCGCGGTGGCCGACGTGGCCTGCAGCCCGGTGAACTCCCGGACGTGTCCCTCGGACTCGGCAGCGAACTGCCGCAGGTCGGCGACCACCTGGTCCGCCTCCGCACGGCTGACCGCCGGGCCCGGGCGCACCAGCTTCCGCGCCACACCGGTCGCCAGCTGCCAGTCGACCATCTCGGTCGTGGTCCCGCCTTCCGCCGTACTCATATAACGACCCTAGGCCATCTCTCCTAATCCCACGCCGTCGCGAGCAGGCGCTCGGCGGAGCGCCTCCGAGCGGCGCGCAGTAGGCGTGGGATCAGGAGAGATGGCCCGGCATGTCCCAGCAATCAGCAGCCGCAGTTGGCGAGCACGGCCGTTGCGCGGTCGAGGGCCGCGCGGGCGTCGAGGGTCTTGGGCACCGGGACGGTGTCACTGGCGATCGCGAAGACGAGGAGCGTGCCCGTGCGGTCAAGGGCATAGCCGGCGAGGCTGTGGACGCTCGTGAGGGTCCCTGTCTTCGCGTGGACCAGCCCGGTCCCGGCGCTGGTACCGGGGGTGGTGAACCGCTCGCCCCGCTTGAGGCTGCCGTTGAACCCAGCGATCGGGAGACCGCTCAGCAGGTGCCGTAGCTCCGGGTGGTCCTTCGACGCGGCCACCCGGACCGCACCGGCCAGCAGGTCGAGCGGAACCTTGTTGGCCCGTGTCAGGCCACTGCCGTCGTAGATGGTCGCCTTCGACACGTCCAGGCCCAGCTTGGTCAGTGTGGCGCGCACACCCTTCACACCGCCGATGTAGGAGCCACCGTTGCCGGTGGCGATCCCCACGTGTCGCAGCAGCGTCTCGGCGCCGTCGTTGTCGCTGTGCAGGTTGATGTACTCCACGATCTGTCCGAGCGTCGGCGAGTTCACCTGAGCCAGCAGTGCCGCGCTGGACGGCGCGACGACCGGCTTGACC
>NZ_DASRVN010000517.1:0-1614 GCF_035655035.1 Kribbella sp.
GAAGGTCTCCTTCAGCGCGGCCGCCGCGGTCGCCGTACAAAGTCTGGTGTTGCCGTCCATGTGGTTCGTGCCGATGCCGCCGTGGCCGATCAACGCGAGGGTGTAGTACTCCTCCAGGAACAGCTGGCCGGTCGTGTAGAAGCCGATCGAGCTCGGCCCGCGTTCGGCGAGCAGCTCCTTCGTCCGCCCGGCGACCGCGGACATCGCAGTGTCCCAGTCGGTCTCGATCAGTTCGCCGTCGCGGCGGATCAGCGGTGTCGTCAGCCGGTCCGCGGAGTTGTTCGCCTGATACCCGAACAGGTCCTTCGGGCCCAGCCGTCCGTGGTTCACCCGGTCGACGGCTCGTCCTCGCACGCCGACGATCCGGCCGTCCTTGACCGCGATGTCCAGCCCGTCACCGTTCGAGTGCAGGATCGCGGCCGACTGCACCCACTCGTCGACATCGGCCGGGGCGACCCCGTCGTCCAGTCGCAGGTCCACCCGCACCGGCCAGTCCTCCCCCGGCCCGTACGCCGCCCGCGTCCCCCAAGGCTCGGCAATCCGGTCGATCTTCGCCATGGCGCCCCGGTGCCCCCGCCGTACCCGGACAAACCGATCAGCTACACGAGTAGACCGCCGCGAAGCAGCCGCCGCGGCGATCGCAGGCGCCCACGTTTCGCCACGGGAACAGCCCGGATATGAAGATCGGCGTACTCGACCTCGGGTCGACCACGGCGCAACTGCAGGTCGCCGAGGCCGTCCCGGGTGCACCCCCGCTCCCCACCTACGCGTTCAAGCAGCGGATCCTGGTCGGCCAGGCCTTGCAGCCCGACGGCTGTATCGCCGCCGAGGGCGTCGAGCGGGTCGTCGAGGCCGTCCGGACCGCGGCGGCCGTCGCGCGTGACCTGCACGTCGACCGGATGTACGCGTTCGCCACGTCGGCGATCCGGGACGCCACGAACGCCGCGGACATCGCGGTTGCCCTTGGCAACGAGACCGGGGTGCAGCTGCGCTTCCTGAGCGGCGAGGACGAGGCACGGCTGACCTACCTGGCCGTCCGGCGATGGTACGGCTGGTCGGCGGGACGACTGCTGGTGCTGGACATCGGCGGCGGGTCGATGGAGATCGCGCTCGGGCGGGACGCGCGGCCGGACTTCGCGGCATCGCTGCCGCTCGGCGCCGGCCGGCTCACCCGCGCCTTCCTGCCCGACGATCCACCCAGCCAGGACCAGCTGCACGAGCTTCGGCACCACGTCCGTACGACGTTGCGTCAGGTATCGGACCGATTGCTGTGGGAGGGCGACCCGAAGCGGGTGATCGGCAGCTCGAAGACGTTCAAGCAACTCGCCCGGCTGGCCGGCGCACCGCCACAGCGCCGCGGACCGTTCGTCCGGCGTTCGCTGACCAGGAAGGACGTTCATCGCTGGCTGCCACGACTCGCCGTCATGTCGAGCGCCGACCGGGCAGGGCTGCGCGGCATCTCGCAGTACCGTGCCCGCCAGTCGCTGGCGGGCGCGGTGGTCGCGAGCGCGACGATGGCGACCCTCGACATCACCTCCCTGGAGGTGTCGCCCTGGGCGTTGCGCGAAGGCATCCTGCTGCACCACCTCGAGACCGTCACGGATCAGGAACACC
>NZ_DASRVN010000518.1:0-15139 GCF_035655035.1 Kribbella sp.
GTCGGAGCCGTCCTTCTGGTCCTGGTGAACTGGCCGGGTACCGCGGACTCCCGGAAGCTCTGGTACGACCCGGACCCGACCGGCTGGTACCTCTACCGGACCTGGAGCGACCCGGCGCTGCTCGCCTCGGTAGGCGCTCTCGCGGCTTCGTTGGCGGCGCGGTGGGCGGGCGCGGTCGCACTGGGGGTCGTCGCCGGCTGTGTGGTCTCCCTGCTCGAGGACGGGATCGTCGTCCTCGGCGGTGGGATCAGCGCGGACGAGACCACCGCGTGGGCCGTCACGACCGGGATCTGCCTACTGATGGTCTTCGCACTCATGACTGCAGCCAGGCGTCAGACCTGGCCGCTGTACCCGGTGCCGCCCGCCCCGGCTGCGCTTGTTGGTACAGGCGGCGTCTTGCTGGTCGTGGGGCTGTCCATCACGGACTCCAGCGGGTACTCGCTGCTGACAGTCACGCCTCTGTTCCTGCTGAAGGCACTGGTCGCGGTTGCGCTGGCCTGGTCCGCACTGGCGGCAGTGGAGGCCAGAATGCGTTCCTGGCTCACCACTGCCGCTGTGACGCTCGCAGTACTCGGCACGATCGGCGCCGTACCCACGTGGACCCGGGGCCACTCGGTGCCGGTCTTCGTGTTCTACCTGGCGGGTGCCGTGCTGCTGGTGGTCGGCGTACTCATCCCCGGACCGCGCCTTCGGTCGCGCCCTTGACGAACTGGCGGGCGAAGATCGCGAAGACGATCACCAGCGGGATCATCGCGAGCAGGGCTCCGGTCATCACCATGCTGTAGTCGACGCCGTGCGCGCGGTTCAGCGTGGACAGCGCGACCTGCAGTGTCAGGTGGTCCGGGTTGGTGAGCACGATCAGCGGCCACATGTAGTCGTTCCAGGATCCGACGAACGTGAAGATGCCGAGGAACGCCAGCGCCGGTCGCGCCGACGGCAGCGCCACGTGCCAGTACGTACCGAAGAATCCGCAGCCGTCCAGTGTCGCCGCCTCGACCAGCTCGTTGTGGATCGAGTTCTGGAAGTACTGCCGCATCCAGAAGATCCCGAACGCGTTCGCGGCGCCGGGAATGATCAGCGCCTTCAGCGAACCGACCCAGCCGAGGATCGCCATCGTCTGGAACTGCGGTACGGCGGCCAGCTGCGCCGGCAGCAGCATCGTCGCGAGCAGGATCACGAACAACGCGTTCCGCCCCGGGAACCGGAACTTCGCGAACGTGAACGCGGCCAGCGAGGCGAAGAACAGCACCAGCGCCGTCGTCGACACCGCCACGATCGCGGTGTTCGCCATCGACTGGAAGAACGCGACGTTGGCCAGCACATGATGGACGTTCTCGCCGAAGTGCCCGCCGAACGTGAACTTCGGCGGGAACCGGTAGATGTCGGCCGTGGTGTTCGACGCCATGATGATCGTCCACACGAACGGGAACATGAACACCAGCAGCGCCAGTACCAGCACGGCATGCAGCGCGACCCCGCGCAGCCGGCTCCGGATCATCGGTCCTCACCCCGTCCGCGGAAGATCCGCCAGTTGATTGCCGTGAACAACAACACCAGTACGAAGATGCTCAGCGCGATCGCGGCGGCGTACCCGTAGTCGTTGTCGAGGAACGCGGCCCGGTAGAAGAACAGCACGACGGTCATCCCGCTCTGTCCGGTGCCGCCGCTGTTGCCGACCATCACCTGCGGCTCGGTGAACGTCTGCAGGCCGCCGATCGTCGACATGATGACCGTGAACAGTACGACGGGACGCAGCTGCGGCAGCGTGATCGAGAAGAACGTCCGGACCACGCCGGCGCCGTCCACCTTGGCGGCCTCGTACTGCTCCTTCGGGATCGCCTGCAGACCGGCCAGGTAGATCAGGGTGTTGTACCCGACCCACTGCCAGACGATCATCGTGGAGATCGCGATCTTGATCCCCCACGGCTGCCCGAGCCAGTCCTGCTGCGGGATGCCGAGCGAGCGCAGCGCGGCGTTCACCAGGCCGAAGTTCGTGCTGAAGATCGAGCTGAAGAAGATCGCCATCGCGACCAGCGAGGTGACGTTCGGGACGAAGTACGCGATCCGGTAGACGTTCGTGAACCGGACCGCGGACTGCAGCATCACCGCGAGCAGCAGGGCCAGCACCAGCGTCGGCACCGTCGACATCAGGAACAGTACGACGGTGTTCTCGAGCGCCTGCCAGTACGTCGGGTCCTGCACCAGGAACGCGAAGTTGCCGAGGCCGGTGAACTTGCGGGCGCTCATCCCGTCCCAGCGCTGGAAGGCCAGCACGATGGTGGACAGCATCGGGTACAGCCCGAACACCGCGAACAGGATGTAGAACGGCGACAGCGCCAAGTAGAACCGCCAGTACGACCAGATCCGCTTGCGGGGAGCCGCGGCCGTCGCGGTACGGCTGGGCACTGTCGCCGTAGCGGTCACTGCACCCCCTGCCGCTTGGCGATCGCCTTGGCCTTCGACACTGCCGAGGACCAGGCCGCGTCCGACGTCTTGGCGCCGGACTGCACGGTCTTCAGCTCGTCGTGGAACGGCGCCGCGACCGAGTCGTCGAACGGGCTCTGGTACGCGACCGGGATCCCCTTCGCCGCCGGGCCGAAGACGTCGATCGGCACCTGCCCGCCGAAGAACGGGTCCTTGGCCTTGAGTTCCGGCTTGTCGTACGCCGCCGGCGTGGACGGGAAGATCTGCGCGTCGGTGAACGCCTTCGCCTCGTTGTCCGGGCTGAGCATGTACTTGATCACGTCGAACGCCTTCTGCGGATCGGCGGCGTTCTTGGTGATCGCCAGGAACGAGCCGCCGAAGTTCGCCGGGCCGCCCGGCGTCGGCGCCAGCCGCCACTTGCCGGCCGTCTTCTTCACCGCGGACTTGATGTCCAGCGCCACCCACGCGGCACCGATGTGCGCCGGGACCGTGCCCTGGTCGAGGCCGGCGTTCCAGTCCGGCATGCCGCTCGGCGTCTTGCCGTCGATCTTCAGCGTCATCGCCTTCACCGAGGTGTCCCACGCCTTGCGGATGTGGTCCTGGTCGCCGATGAACTTGTTGTCCTTGGAGATGTACCGCTGGGTGCCCTGCCCGACGACCATGTCGTACAGGTCGGTGGCGTCCCAGACCATCGGTGCCTTCGGGTTCTTCGCCTTCAGCTGGACACCGGCGTTGAAGAAGTCGTCCCAGGTCTTCAGCTGCTCGGCGACCTTGGCCGGGTCGCTCGGCAGACCGGCCGCCGCGAAGATGTCCTCGCGGTAGAACAGCGCGGTCGGGCCGACGTCGATCGGCAGCCCGATCACCTTGCCGTCCAGGGTGGTGGCCTGCTTGACCTTCCAGTCCAGGTAGTCGCCGAGCACCGAGTCCGCGCCGACGGTCTTCAGGTCCACGAACCGCTCCGCCTGCGGCAGCAGCGAGGCGATGTCCTCGCCCTTGAGCCCGGTGATGTCCGGGATCGACGTACCGCCGTTGAACGTGGTGGTGAGCTTCTGCTTGAAGTCGCCGCCGATCTCGGAGTACTTGATCTTCGGGTCCGGGAAGTGCGCGATCGCGCCGTCGAGTACGGACTTGCCGAGGCCGCCGGGCCAGCACCAGAAGGTCAGCTCGGTGGCGGTGTTCTTCTTGGCCGGCGCGCCGGCGTTGTTCATCCCGGACGAGCAGCCGACGAGCGTGCTTCCGGCCACCCCGCTCGCAACGGCCGCGAAGCCCCCGAGCAGCGTCCGACGTGAGAGCTCCATGGTTTACCTTCCTGAGTGGGCGCTGATCAGCGCTTCCAGTTGGTGGTCATCGGGGTTCGCGTCCTGCCAGGCCGCGAGGTCGGCCCAGCGCGGCGCGGCGTCCGCGCCGCCGAGCCGGGTGACCGAGATCGCCGCGGTGAGCGCGGCGAACCGGACCCGCTGCTCCAGCGGCAGGTCCCAGAGCGTGCCGGCGATGAAGCCGGCGGCGAACACGTCACCCGCCCCGGTGGTGTCCGCCGCCGGGACCGGATAGGCCGGTACGTCGACGTACTGCCCGCTGGCCGCGTCGAGCGCCATGGCACCGGCGGCGCCGTTCGACACGACCACCAGCGGCACCTTGGTCGCCAGGGCTTCCAGTGCCGCGGCCGGGGACGCCGTACGGGTGTAGGCCATCGCCTCGTCGGCGTTGGGCAGGAACACGTCGCAGTGCTCGAGTTGGTCGAGTACGGCGGGATCCCATTGCTCGCTCGGGTCCCAGCCGACGTCCGCGAAGACCGTGCTGCCGGCCGCCTTCGCCTTGGTCAGCCACTCGTTAGGCCATGGCCCGATGTGGGCGGCGACCGCGCGGGCGGGCGGCGCGGAGGTGATCAGGTCGTCGGCGGACAGCGGGGGAGTGGTGCCGCGGGTGACCAAGGCCCGGTCGTTGTCATAGGCAAGGGCCACGGTGAGCGGCGTCTCCCAGCCGGGCAGCTTGCGGGACAGCCCGAGGTCGATGCCCTCGGCGCTCAGGCCTGCCCAGACCCGGTCGCCGAGGTCGTCCGCCCCGAACGCGGCGGCCATCCCGGTCCGCAGCCCGAGCCGGGCGAGCGCGACCGCGAAGTTCGCGATCCCGCCGGGGCTTTCGTGCGACTCGGTCGCCCATACCTCGGTCCCCGGCCGCGGCGCCGTCGGCAGCCCGAGCACCAGGTCCTGGAAGACCAGCCCGGACACCACCACGTCCATTTCCCGCATCCGCAGCCACACTCCTGCATGGTCGATCAAACTCGTGCATGAATCTTGGAACTTGTGCGCATAATCCGCAATACCTGCTCACAAGTTTGACTGAAAATGACGGAGTTTGCGTGATACGGTCTGGGTGTGTTGCCGAAGCAGCGACAGGATCAGATCGTCCGCGCCCTCCGGGCCGACGGCGCCGGAGGCGTGAAGGTGCTCGCCGAGAAGCTCGGGGTCAGTGAGGCGACGATTCGCCGCGACCTCGAGCAGCTGCACGCCGAGGGCCGGTTGACCCGGGTGTACGGCGGCGCGCTCGCGGTCGACGGCGGCGACGAGCCGTTCGCGGACGTGAACGCGGTCCACGCCGAGGAGAAGGACCGGATCGCCCGCCGGGCCGCCGAGCTGGTGACCGACGGCGAGTCGGTGCTGCTCGACATCGGTACGACGGCGCTCCGGATGGCGCAACACCTGCACGGGCGCTCGTTGACGGTCGTCACCAGCAACCTCGCCGTACTGGACGAGCTGGAGAACGACGAGCAGATCGAGCTGATCGTGCTGGGCGGGTTCGTACGTCGCAGCTACCGGTCGCTGGTCGGGTACCTGACCGAGGAGAGCCTGCGGCAGTTGCACGTCGACTGGCTCTTCCTGGGTACCAGCGGGGTCCGCCCCGACGGCCGGGTGATGGACAGCACGATGATCGAGGTGCCGGTGAAGCGGGCGATGATCAACGCGGCGGACCGGGTCGTGCTGCTCGCGGACCGGACCAAGTTCCCCGGCCACGGGGTTGCCCGGGTGTGCGAGCCGGGGGAACTCTCGATGGTGGTGACCGAGCCCGACGCCGACGCGGCGACCCGGGCCCAACTGACGGAGGCAGGAGTCCAGGTGGTGTTGGCGTGAGCAGGCGGATCCAGGGGGTGTCGCTGTGCGACTGACGATTCTCGGCGGGGGCGGGTTCCGGGTTCCGCTCGTGTACCACGCTTTGCTCGGCGACCGCGGCCCGGGCCGGATCACCGACGTGATGCTGTACGACACCGACCGGACCCGCCTGGCGGCGATCGGCGCCGTACTGCGCCAACAGGCGGCAACAGCGTCCGAGCCTCCGAAGGTGACGGAGACGACCGATCTGGACGAGGCGCTCCGCGGTGCCGACTTCATCTTCTCGGCCATCCGGGTAGGCGGCCTCGCCGGCCGCACCATCGACGAGCGCGTAGCCCTCGGCCTCGGTGTCCTCGGCCAGGAAACCGTCGGCGCCGGCGGCATCGCCTATGCGCTGCGCACGATCCCGGTCGCTACGCAGATCGCCCAACGCATCGCGGCGGTCGCGCCGGACGCCTGGACCATCAACTTCACCAACCCCGCGGGCATGGTGACCGAAGCGATGACCCCGTTCCTGGGCGATCGGGTGATCGGGATCTGCGACTCACCGTCGGGGCTGGGACGGCGTGCGGCGCTGGCACTGGGCGTCGACCCGGCAACGGCCTTCTACGACTACGCCGGTCTCAACCACCTGGGGTGGCTGCGCAGCCTGAAGTCCGACGGCGTCGACCGGCTGCCCGACCTGCTGCGGTCGTCCGATGCGCTGAGTTCTTTCGAGGAGGGCCGCCTGTTCGGCGCGGACTGGCTGCGCTCGATCGGCTCGATCCCGAACGAGTACCTGCACTACTACTACTTCGCGCGCGAGACGCTGGCCGCCGTACAGGCCGTCCGGCAGACGCGTGGGGCGTTCCTGCTGGACCAGCAGTCGGCGTTCTACGCCGAGACCGGGCAGCACCCGGAGCAGGCGTTCGAGCTCTGGCAGAAGACCCGGGCCGAGCGCGAGTCGACGTACATGGTGGAGAGCCGTGAGGTCGCGGACGCGGGGGAGCGGGACGAACGCGACATGGCGGCGGGCGGCTACGAGCAGGTCGCGCTGTCGCTGATGCGGGCGATCGGGCACAACGAGCGGGCGTCGCTGATCCTCAACGTCCGCAACCGGGGCGTCCTGCACCACCTGGACGACGACGCGGTCGTGGAGATCCCGTGCACGGTCGACGCCAACGGTGCGCTGCCTGTGACGGTCTCACAGCTCACCGACCACCAGGCCGGCCTCGTTTGTTCGGTCAAGGCTGTAGAGCGGTCCACCATTGAGGCTGCCACCTCGGGCTCGCGGGACGCCGCCGTACGGGCGCTCGCCTGGCACCCGTTGGTGGACTCCGTGACGATCGCGCGCCGGCTGCTGGACGCGTACGTCGAGAGCCTGCCGGACCTCGGGTACCTCCGCGCCTGAGTCCGATTGGTATCCGGGGTGCGGGATCTGGCACAATGTCAGGCTGAGTCCGTCCTGGTTTCGTGCAGCCCTCTAACTCCACTGCCCGGCCGGCCCATCGAGTGTCGCTGCGTTGTCCCCACGACGCGGACGTGCTGCTCACCCAGAAATGTAATTTCCAAGGGAGACCACCCGAAAGTGGCAGTCAAGATCCGTTTGAAGCGCATCGGCAAGAAGCGCACCCCGCACTACCGCATCGTCGTGATGGACGCCCGCACCAAGCGGGACGGCCGGGCGATCGAGGAGATCGGGATCTACAACCCGAAGACCGAGCCGTCGTTCATCCGCGTCGAGTCGGAGCGGGCGCAGTACTGGCTGGGCGTCGGCGCGCAGCCGAGCGAGGCCGTCGAGGCGATCTTCAAGGCCTCCGGCGACTGGCAGAAGTTCAAGGGCCTGGAGGCCCCGGCGCCGCTGCGTGTCGCCGAGCCGAAGCGGGACAAGCAGGAGATCTTCAACGAGGCGCTGGCCGAGGCCCACGGCTCGCTGAAGACCGAGGCCGTCACCGCCAAGAAGACGGCGAAGAAGGCTGAGAAGAAGGACGACGCCGCCGAGGCCCCGAAGGCCGAGGAGACGCCGAAGGCGGACGAGGCGCCGAAGGCCGACGAGGCTGCGGCCGAGACCACCGAGGCCTGACGATGATGGAGACCGAGGCGCTCGAGCACCTGGTCCGAGGCATCGTGGACAACCCCGACGACGTCAGCGTCCGGGCCCGGAACCTGCGGCGCGGACGCACCCTCGAGGTGCACGTCCACCCCGACGACATCGGCAAGGTGATCGGCCGCAACGGCCGGACCGCCACCGCGATCCGCACCGTCGTCGGCGCCCTCAGCTCCGAGTCCTCGCTGCGCATCGACTTCGTCGACGAGTTCAACCGGCGCCCGCGCCGCTGACCTCAGCAGTCCATCCGAAGGGCCGCCCCGAACCACGGGTGCGGCCCTTCGTCTCGTACAAAGGAGTTGTGCAGGTGCTGGTGACAGTCGGGCGGATCGGCCGGGCGCACGGGATCAAGGGCGAGGTCGGGATCGACGTACGGACCGACGAGCCGGACCGGCGGTTCGCCGACGGTGCGGTGGTCGTGACGGACGCCAAGGTGTCCCGGACCCTGACCGTGGCCGCGAGCCGCTGGCACAGCGGGCGGCTGCTGGTGAAGTTCGCCGAGGTGCCGGACCGGACCGCCGCGGAGCAGCTGCGGAACCTGTTCGTCCAGGCGGAGATCGACGAGGACGAGCGCCCGGAGGACCCCGAGGAGTACTACGACCGCGAGCTGGTCGGCCTCACGGTGCGGACCACCGACGGCGCCGAGGTCGGCGAGGTCAACGACATCGTCCACCTGCCGTCGCAGGACCTCCTGGAGATCCGCCGTACCGCGGGAAACCTGGTGCTGGTCCCGCTCGTCGAGGAGCTGGTCCCGGAGATCAACGTCGACAAGCGGTACGTCGTCGTGGCCGACCGCCCCGGCCTGCTGGACCCGGACGGCGCCGAGGTGGTCCCGACCGATGAGGCTTGACGTCGTCACGATCTTCCCGGAGTACCTGGCGGCCCTGGACGTCTCCCTGGTCGGCAAGGCGGCCAAGAGCGGCCTGCTGGACGTCCACCTGCACGACCTGCGCGACTGGACCCACGACCGGCACCGCACCGTCGACGACACCCCGTACGGCGGGGGAGCCGGCATGGTGATGAAGCCCGAGCCGTGGGGCCAGGCCCTGGACGCCCTGGCGCCTGTGGACGGCCCCACGCAGCCCAGGCTGATCATCCCAACGCCGGCTGGGCGTCCGTTCACCCAAGAACTCGCCTACGAGCTCGCTGCCGAGCCCTGGCTCGCGTTCGCCTGCGGGCGGTACGAGGGCATCGACGCGCGCGTGGCGTCGTACGCGGCCGAACGGATGCGCGTCGACGAGGTGTCCATCGGCGACTACGTGTTGAACGGCGGTGAGGTCGCCGTACTCGTGATGGTCGAGGCCGTGGCCCGCCTGCTGCCCGGCGTGATCGGCAACCCGGAGTCCCTGGCGGAGGAGTCGCACTCGGGCGACGGCCTGCTCGAGTACCCCGTCTACACGAAGCCACCGGCGTGGCGCGGGCACGACGTACCGGAGGTCCTGCTGTCCGGGAACCACGGCCTGATCGCGGACTGGCGCCACGAGGAGTCGGTACGCCGTACCGCGGAGCGCCGGCCGGACCTCCTGGCGGCGTGGGGCGACGTACTGGCGGACAAGGACGACACAGCCTCCGTCCGCGTGCTCCCCGCGACCGCCGCCGATGTCGGCGAGCTCCACGTGCTTCAGTTGGCCGGTTTCCTGTCCGAGGCCCGCCTGTACGACGACTACACCATCCCGCCCCTCACCGCAGACGTCGCGGACACGGCGGCCCGCCTGGAGCGCTCCACCGTCCTGAAGGCAGTCGCCGGCGCCCGGATCGTCGGCTCCGTCCAGCTGACCGT
Source organism: Kribbella sp. (assembly GCF_035655035.1). Taxonomy (GTDB): domain Bacteria; phylum Actinomycetota; class Actinomycetes; order Propionibacteriales; family Kribbellaceae; genus Kribbella. The sequence continues at coordinate 9,398 of NZ_DASRVN010000518.1, forward strand.
CGACGGCACGGTCGGCCGGATCGAGCGCCTCGTCGTCGCTCCGGACTGGCAAGGCCGTGGACTCGGCGCCCGCCTGCTCCGCGCCGCCGAACAGCTCGCGCCGGCCGAGGTCACGTCGTACGCGCTGAACACCGGTGCGCAGAGTGACCGCAACCTCACCCTCTACCGGAAGGCGGGGTACCGGGAGACCGCCCGGGAGGCGCAGACGCCGAAGGTCGACCTGGTCCACCTCGCGAAGCGCCGTCGCCGTAAGTAGCGCATCCCGGCTGATTTCGTCACGGTGTGGGGCGTGTGGCAAGATTGTCTGCTGCTGCCCTTCGGTGCTCCTGCCACAGGGGGTGACCACCGACCGGCAGCCTTCTGATGACTTCATCACCACCGAGATTCGTGGGTGACCTGTGGCACGCGCGAGGAAGAGACACCTGATGAGCAACATCCTGAACGAGCTCGACAATGCGAGCAAGCGCGACGACATCCCGGCCTTCCGCGCCGGTGACACCGTGAACGTGCACGTGAAGGTCGTCGAAGGTAACCGGTCCCGCGTCCAGGTGTTCAAGGGTGTCGTGATCCGCCGCCAGGGTGGTGGCCTGCAGGAGACCTTCACGGTCCGCAAGGTCAGCTTCGGCGTCGGCGTCGAGCGGACCTTCCCGCTGCACACCCCGATCGTCGACAAGATCGAGGTCGTCACCCGCGGCGACGTCCGCCGCGCCAAGCTGTACTACCTGCGCGAGCTGCGCGGTAAGGCGGCGAAGATCAAGGAGAAGCGCGAAGTACCGGCCTCCTGACGCCGCGTAACGACGACGGTCACCGATGGCGCCGAGCACTGCGACTCGCGCTCGCACTCGCCCGGTATCCAAGAGGGCACGTCGCAGCAAAGGACGGCATCGCAGGCTGAAGCAGCGCAACCCGCTGCTCAGCCTGCTCGTCGAGATGAGCACCGTCACGGTGCTCGCGCTCGTCATCACGGTGATCCTCCGGCTGTTCGTCGCCGAGGCGTTCTACGTCCCGTCGGAGTCGATGTACGACACACTGACCAAGGACGACCGGATCCTCGCCGAGAAGATCAGCTACATGCACCGCGACGTCCAGCGCGGTGACATCATCGTCTTCAAGGACCCCGCCAACTGGCTGAACGAGGCGCCGACCCAGCCGGGCACCCTGCGCCGGATCGGCGAGTTCGTCGGCATCCTGCCGCGCAGTGGCGAAGGTCACCTGGTGAAGCGGGTGATCGGCATCGGCGGCGACCGGGTGGTCTGCTGCAACAAGCAGGGCCAGATCACCGTCAACGGCATCGCGCTCGACGAGCGGGAGTACCTGCTGAAGGACGCCAAGCCCTCGGAGATACCGTTCAGTGTGCTGGTCCCAGCCGGGCATCTGTGGGTGATGGGGGACAACCGGGCCCAATCGGCCGACTCCCGCGCGCACATGGGCGGGCCTGGCGGCGGATTCGTACCGGTCGAAAACGTGGTTGGCCGGGCCTGTTGCGTAATCTGGCCGTCTGACCGGATGACGATGCTGCGTCCTCCGGATACCTTCAAGAAGCCGGGGCTGAAGAAGTGACCGATACACCGACCAAGACGGACGCCAAGGACACCAAACCCCCCCATCGTTCGGGGTTCGCGGCCGCCACTCGCGAGTTCGTGCTGATCGTGGTCGGCGCGCTGATCGTCTCCTCGATCCTGCGTGCGTTCGTCGGGCAGATGTTCATCATCCCCAGCGAGTCGATGCAGAACACCCTGCTGGTCGGTGACCGGGTCGTGGTCGAGAAGCTCACCGACGTCAAGCGCGGTGACGTGATCGTCTTCGAGGATCCGGGCGGCTGGCTGGGCCAGGAGGAGAGCGGACAGAAGCGCGGCACGATCGGCCGGTTCTTCGAGCTCGTCGGCCTGCTGCCGGACTCCAGCCACGGTCACCTGATCAAGCGCCTGATCGGCATGCCGGGCGACAAGGTCGCCTGCTGCGACGCCAAGGGCCGGATCCTGGTGAACGGCCAGCCACTGGACGAGACCAGTTACCTGTATCCCGGAGATGCCCCGTCCCAGATGGATTTCCAGGTCACGGTCCCGGCCGGCCGGATCTTCGTGATGGGTGACCACCGGTCCGCCTCCGGCGACTCCCGCGTGCACCTGCAGGACCTGGACGCGAACGGCGGCAACCAGGGCGACGCGGCCTTCGTACCGCTCGACAAGGTCACCGGACGGGCGATCGCGATCGTCTGGCCGGCCAACCGCTGGGCCAAACTCGGCGTCCCCGACACGTTCAAGTCGGTGCCGGCTCCCGGCCCCGCGCCGGACAAACCCTCGATCTCGCTGACGCCACCGCCCAAGTGACGTTCTGTCCCCCTTGGCGCCTAGGGTAAGTCGTGTGATGCGGAGGGTTGGATGAGCGCGCTGCCGCGCGGAAGCACGGTACGACGGGACGCCGGGCTGTACGGGTACGAGCGGGCGCTACGCCGCGTCGGCCTGGACCCGATCGCCGGAGTCGACGAAGCCGGTCGCGGACCGTGCGCGGGCCCGCTGGTGGCGGCCGCCGTGATCCTGCCGGACGGCAAACGCGGCCAGGTCCCGGGCCTGGCGGACTCGAAGCTACTCACCGCGAAGGCCCGCGAGCGCTGCTACGACGAGGTCCGCGACCGCGCTCTCGCCTGGTCGGTGGTGTCGATCGAGGCGGCCGAGTGCGACCGGCTCGGCATGCACGTGGCGAACGTGGAGGCCCTCCGCCGGGCACTGTTCCGCCTGGACGTGCGCCCGTCGTACGTGCTCACCGACGGCTTCGGCGTCGACGGCCTCGGCGTACCCGGCCTGGCGATCTGGAAGGGCGACCGCGTGGCGGCTTGCATCGCAGCGGCGTCCGTGATCGCCAAGGTGACCCGCGACCGGGTGATGGAGCACTGGGACAAGGAGTACCCGCAGTACGGGTTCGGGATCCACAAGGGTTACTGCACCCCGGAACACCAGGCGGCACTGGACGAATACGGCCCGTGCCCAGAACATCGACGGCGGTTCGAGAATGTCCGCCGCAGTCTGCGGCCCGACATGGGACAGAATGTCACCAGTCCCACCGGAGTGGAGAGCCTGACCGTGAGCGAGCGTAGCGAGCGAACCATCAATGGAGCTGCCCCCAGCGCTCATGCCGGAACCGAGCGCAGCGAGGTGGAGGCATGAGTGCTGACGACCTTGAGAAGTATGAGACCGATATGGAGCTTCAGCTCTATCGGGAGTACAAGGACGTCGTCGGGATCTTCAAGTACGTCGTCGAGACCGAGCGGCGCTTCTATCTGTGCAACGCGGTCGACCTGAAGGTCCGCACCGAGGGCGGCGACGTGTACTTCGAGGTCACGATGGCCGACGCCTGGGTCTGGGACGTCTACCGCTCCGCCCGCTTCGTGAAGAACGCCAAGGTAGTGACCTTCCGCGACGTCAACATCGAAGAACTGGCCAAGTCCGACCTCGAGGTTCCGAAGGACTCCGACTTCGGCCGCTGAGCCCCTGGTTGTCCACAGGTTTGAAGTAGCCCCGTTTTCGAGGCCCGATCCCGGCATCTTCTCTGCCGGAGGTGGTCATCGATGCGGACCAAGAACACCGTCGGACGGTACGGCGAGGATCTCGCCGCGAGGTATCTGAGCGAAGCCGGTTTCGCCGTGCTCGAGCGCAACTGGCGCTGCGAGTTCGGCGAGATCGACATCGTGGCGCGCGAGGGCGGCACCCTCGTGGTCTGCGAGGTGAAGACCCGCCGCGGGCTGAACTACGGCAGTCCGGCGGAGTCGATCACCTACCGGAAGCTGGCGACGCTGCGCAGGCTGGCCGGCCGCTGGCTGCAGACGCATGAGCTCAGACCGGCGGAGATCCGGATCGACGTCATCTCGATCCTGTTCAACGACAGCACGCCGCCCCGGGTCGACCACCTGCGAGGTGCGGTCTGATGGCGCTCGCACAGACATGGTCGGTCGCGCTGGTCGGGCTGGAAGGTCACCTCGTCGAGGTCGAGACCGACATCGCCCAGGGCTTACCGAAGACGACGCTGATCGGCCTTCCGGACGCGTCGCTGTCCGAGGCTCGCGACCGCGTCCGCGCCGCGGTGGTGAACAGCGGCGAGCGGTTCCCCGACCGCAAGGTCACGATCGGCCTGTCACCGGCCACCCTGCCGAAGACGGGCTCGCACTACGACGTCGCGATCGCGCTGTCACTGCTCACTGCCGCCGGTGCGGTCGACCCGGACGTCCTCCGCCGGACGGCGATCATCGGCGAGCTCGGCCTCGACGGCCGGATCCGTGAGGTCCGCGGCGCGCTGGCGATGACTCTCGCGGCATCCCGCGCCGGCTTCGACCGCATCGTCGTCCCGGATCTGAACGTCGGCGAAGCCCGCCTCGTGCCCGGCATCCAGGTGTACGGCGCTCGCTCGCTCCGTCAGGTGCTGGCGCTGTTACGCGGGGTCGAGGTGCCGGAGGAGGCACCGCCACGCGCCGAGCCGCGCCTGGTGTCGGAGTCGCTGATCCGGGTCCCGGCGGTCGACCTCGAGGACATCATCGGGCAGCACGAGGGCCGCCGGGCGATCGAGGCCGCGGCGGCGGGCGGTCATCACCTGTTCCTGCACGGGCCGCCGGGCTCGGGCAAGACGATGCTCGCCGAGCGGCTCGCCGGCTTGATGCCCGAGCTCAGCACCGACGACTCGCTCGAAGTCTCCGCGGTGCACTCGCTTGCCGGGCTGCTCACCAACGACGCCGAGCTGGTGGTGCGGCCGCCGTTCATCGCGCCGCACCACACGGCCTCGCTGGCCAGCCTGGTCGGCGGCGGGTCAGGCGTCCCGCGCCCGGGCGCGATCAGCTGCGCGCACCGGGGCATCCTGTTCATCGACGAGGCACCGGAGATGCATCCGCTGACGCTCGACACGCTGCGACAACCACTCGAGTCCGGTTTCGTCGAGGTCCATCGGGCGGCGGCGGTCGCCAAGTTCCCGGCGCGCTTCATGCTGGTGCTGGCGGCGAATCCGTGCCCGTGCGGGCTCGCCGGCACCGAGCAGGGCGTCTGCAACTGCACTCCGCAGGTCCTCGCGCGCTATCGGCAGCGGATCAGCGGCCCGATCAAGGACCGCCTGGACATCCAGCGCCAGATCCTGCCCGCGGCGCGCACGACCGCCACCGGCGAGCGGGCCGAGTCGACCGCCGTGGTCGCGGCCCGTGTCCAAGCCGCCCGCGACCGGCAGACACATCGCTACCGCAGCACGGCCTGGACCTTGAACAGCGAGATCCCCGGCCCGGTCATGCGTCGTGAGTATCCCCTCGACGACGCCAGCCAGCGTCTCCTCGAATCGCACTACACGGCCGGGCGCCTGACCGCTCGCGGCTTCGACCGAGTGGTTCGCCTCGCCTGGACGCTCGCCGACCTGGCCGCCCGCGACACCCCGACGGTCGACCAGACCCACGAAGCCTTCCAACTCCGCTCCGGCCACACCCTGACACCCCTCGCGGACGTCCGCCCCCTCAAAGGACAAACCCCATGACCATGCTCTCGTCGATCGCGCCCAGCGCAACCGCGCCCAGCGCAACCGCGCCCGGCGCAACCGTCCCTGGCGCAACCGCGCCCGGCGCAACCGTCCCTGGCGCAACCGCGCCCGGCGCAACCGTCCCTGGCGCAACCGTCCGTGGCGCAACCGTCCGTGGCGCAACCGTGCCTGGCGCAACCGCGCCCAGCGCAACCGCGCCCAGCGCAACCGTCCCTGGCGCAACGGTGCCCGGCGCATCGG
>NZ_DASRVN010000519.1:0-2966 GCF_035655035.1 Kribbella sp.
CCCAAAGTTGAGGGTAGGTTGCTCACGTGTTACTCACCCGTTCGCCGCTCGTGTACCCCGAAGGGCCTTACCGCTCGACTTGCATGTGTTAAGCACGCCGCCAGCGTTCGTCCTGAGCCAGGATCAAACTCTCCGTTGAAAAATATGACAACCAGCCCCAAAGAACTGAGAGTCGACAATCGAAAAGCGATCCTTTGAACATCAGAAACAAAACCATTACTGGCATGTCATCCGTTATATTTCAAAGGAATCCGCCACAGACATTGAATGCCTGTAGACGGGGTTAATGCATCTTTCGGCATTGACTTTCGGCACGCTGTTGAGTTCTCAAGAATCGGACGCACACCGCGCTTCTTACTTTCGTTCGAAGCTCCGGGGCAACTCGCCCAACTTTACTGTTTCGCTTCCAGCCGGTCAAATCGGCCTTTTTCGATCCAGTCTCCCTGCGCGACTCAGTGTCCGAAACCCGCCGAGGCGTGTTTCGGCTTCCGAGACCTTCAGGGAGTTTGTTGGCGGGCCGGCCGCTTTCGCGTCCTGCGCTTCCGTCCAACAAGAAGAACATTACTGACATTCATGGTGCGGATGCAAATCGGGGTCCCGGACCGCTGTCCGAGGCTCCCGGCACCCGTCCTCGCCGCCGGTCGTCCGGCGTCGAGGGAAGCAGTGCTCGTCCCTCTGGTCACATCACTCACTCGGGCAACGCCAGGCGTCTCCACGAGCGACACTTCCATCATGCCGCACCCACACAAGCGGTTTTCGTGCTGGGTGGGACGACCAGGTGGGAGCCGGTCAGCCGGCTCCCACCTGTCACGTACCGCACCGCCCAGCAGACGCCTCTCGGCGAGTGGCCGCTCGTAGCGGCTGAAGTTGAGGCCCGGGGTCATGAAACCGGGCGGCACGAGGTGTAACCGCACTCCCCCAGGACCTATTCCCGGACGCGCTCGAACTCGGCCCCAGTTCGCACCAAGCATGTCGAGCCGACCTCGTCGGCCTACCGCGATGGCCGCGGAGCGGAGCAGTTGATCTTCGGATTGGCCCCGACGTAGTTGAGCGGACCGGCGACGATCGTCACCAGCGTCGTACCGACCTTGGCGCAGGTCGCGCTGGAGCCGGAGAAGTAGCTCCGTTGCGCTGCGGCTGCCAGTCCGATCACCAGCCAGACCACGATGATGATCGCGATGGCGCGGGACCCGGTGTGAGTGCGCATGTGTACCTCCCGAGGTAGGCGCACCCCCGTGTGAACGCTCCACCGGTGCCCGCCGGGAGCGGCGCAGAAACTTCAGAGCTCGCGGAACTCGTAGTACGGCTTGATGTGTTTGTTGACGTAGGCGCCGATGCTGGGCGCGGCCATCAGGGCCGCGTACGTCGGCTGCGGGACGTCGAAGTACTGGTAGATGTAGCCGTTCACATACTCGAGCTCCAGCGTGCCGTCGGTCCATCCGACCGATCGCACGCTCGACGAGTCCACCGGGCGTCGCCTCATCCGCGGCTCCTTCCGCGCTCACGCTGCGCCCAGTCTGCCTCCGCCGGCGGTCACGGCGACGAAGTTCGCTCCGGATCGTCGGTCTGCAAGCGTGCCAAGGCCCGCGCCAGGTCGCCGAGCGCCGTGTTCAGCTGGCTCAGCACCGCGTTGTCGATCGGCACCTGACGGTTGTCCAGCCCGAGGTTCGCGGCGAATCGGAGGTGCGCGTCCGGCGGCGCCTGTTTGAGGTAGGTGTCGAGGGCCTCCTGGAGGAGGGGGCTTGGTACGAGCTCGGGTCTCTCCCGCCACTTGGTCAGCGTGCGCGGCGAGATCCCGAGCCGCTCGGCGAAGGCCTCGTTCGTTAGGCGCAGAGCCGTACGCAGTGCGTGCGCGTGTCTGCCCGTCCACTCGTCGATGACTGTCATCGGTCAGCTCCCTTGCGAATCGGTTACTCCCTGCAATGAGAATATGGCGATCCGGTGACCGTCGGTGGGCCGAATTTGTGCGCTGTGGATACCGGTTGAGTTCCTGGTCCGGACAGCCGGCTGGACGTTGACTTGGGCCATGGACGAGACCAGCGGAAGAACCGCGACGCTGCTGCGCACCACGCAGCGACGTCACCTGCGCATCACGAACCGTTCCGGTCCGCGCTGTTTCCAGCTGTTCCGGCACGAGGACGTGTCCGGAATCAGCGGTACGGGCGTGGTCGCGGAGGGCGTGCAGTGGAGCGACGGCACGGTCGCGTTGCGCTGGGGCGGCTGCTACCCGACCACAACTGTCTGGCAGGACGGGATCGACGCCCTGCTCACCGTCCACGGCCACAACGGCCGGACCACGATCCGCTGGCTGGACGAGTAGCCATGCGTATCGATCGCCGGCGGGGCGGGCACACCCTGCTGCCAGCCCGCCTCGCCGGCCTACTCGGTGAAGAACTGCTCCCGGTAGTTCATCCGCTGCTCTGCATCGGAGCCGTTCCGCTCGGAGCCATTCCGCTCGGAGCCGGTCCGCTCGGAGCCGGCTCGGCGCGGGACCGGGCGCTGGTGCGACTCCGCCGCCGGGGTCTTCTGGCTCGCCGGGGCGTCATTCGCGTCCGCGGGCTGAGCCGCCCCGGTCAGTTCTTCGACCGCCGTGCTGAAGGCGAGTTCGGCACGGGTCGGCCGCGGGCGTTCGACTTCCTCGGCGGTGGTACGCCGTCCGGGGAGGTCGTTCGCCGCGGCCGACAGTTCCGCCAACGTGTCGAGCAGCCCGAGAGCGGTCTCGACCTCGCCGGGATGGTTGACCAGCCACCACACCGCGGCCGACCCAGGCGTGGCGAAGACGTCGTCCTTCAGATAGGCCCGCTTGTCCTGCTCCATCCGCCGTTCGAGCAGCGTGGTCTGCTCGCGGCGATGCAGTGCGGCGAGGTGCTGAAGATGCTTCTGGTCCGCGTCCGGCAGTCGCAGCCGTACTTCGGTCGCCCAGCTCCGGACCTGCCCCTTCTCGTCGAGCGCCGGCTCACCGAGCA
>NZ_DASRVN010000520.1:0-8829 GCF_035655035.1 Kribbella sp.
CGCCTCCCCCACCCACACCTCCTCCGCCCACGCCGACGCCGCGCCCCCACACGCCGATCCCCTCGCCGGCCCGCCCGCCGATGCCCCCGCCGATCCCCTCGCTGGCCCTCCGGCCAATCCCCTCGGTGGCCCGCCCGCCGAGGCGCTCGCTGGCCCTCCGGCCGATCCTCTCGCTGCCCTGCCCGCCGGTTCCCTCGCCGGCCCGCCCGCCGAGGCGCTCCCAAGCGCGTCCGGCGCGTCCGCCGCGACCTCTCCACACCCCGAGCCCGACCCGGCACCCGAGCTCGCACGCCACGGCCCCACAGACCCACCGCCGTACGCCGGCCTGTCGCCCGCCCCTTCGCCCATCGCCCCACCAGCCGACGCAAACCGCGCCGCCGCCCAAGCTCCGGCGAACCCGACGCCCGCCGCCACCGAGCCCGCGGCGCAGTACGCGTCCACCGAACCTCCGGCAGACTCCGCGCACTACACCCCCGCCCAACCTCCGGCGGACTCCGCGCAGTACGCACCCGCGGAGGCGCCGGTGGACCCGCGCGGACAAGCTGCAGCGGACCCAGCCGAGCACGGCGCGTACGCCGCCGTACCGAACCTCCACACATCCGCCGAAGCCCCGCCGACCTCCCCCTCCGGAGGCTCGCACCGCGCACCGACCTACCCACCTACGGGTCCAGGCCCATCAGCCTCTCCGGGCACGCCCGCCTCCCACCGCGCCCCGGCCAACCCGCCTGTCGGACCGGGCGAAGCAGCCTCTCCCGGTACGCCGACCTCCCACCGCGCACCGACGTACCCACCGAACCCGACCCCGGCGGACCCCCAACCCAGCTCCCCCTTCACCGAGCACCCGCAGTCAGCGACTCCGTTCCGACCCGACCACGGCCCACGAACCGACGACGGCTACCAACCACCCACCGGCAACCCGTTCGCACCAACCGGTTCCGCCCTGGAGGCGCCAACGCCCGGAGAGACAGCACCACACGCGACAGCACCCGGCGAGGCCGCACCGTACGAGGGTTCATCCCGCTGGACGGACGACGGCTCGGCAGGCGGCGCGGCCGGAAGTCCGTTCGTGCCGGCTGCTGCGGAGGGGGCTGGCTCCGGCGAGACGACTGATGCGTACGCGGCAGGCAGCGCGGACGGCGGTCCGTTCGTGCCGGCTGCTGCGGAGGGGGCTGGATTCGGCGAGCCGGCTGATGCGTATGCGGTGGGTGGCGCCGGCGGTGGGCCGTTCGCGCCGGACTTGGTGGCTCGGGGCGACGCTGGTGGGGCGGATGGTTATCCGGCGGGTGAGGCCGGGGGTGGTTCGTTTGTGCCGGATGGTGGGGGCGGTGCGTCGGCTCGGGGTGGGTACGGCGGTGAGGTGGAGCAGGGGCCTGCGGGGCTGGTGCCGGGGTTTGACAGGCCGGACGGGGGAACCTGGGCCGCTTACCCGTCGGCGGAGAACCCGGAGCCGGTGCGGTCGCCTTGGGAGGTCTCAGGGCAGATCGACCACCCGCAGCCGAACTGGAACGAGTCCGACAGTTGGCCCGCCGCGACCGACCGCAGTACGACCGGCGGCGACCGGAGTATGCCTGGAGCTGACGGACGGGCTCCTGGAGGTGACGGACGGGCTCCTGGAGCTGACGGACGGGCTCCTGGAGCTGACCGGCGTACGTCGGGTGCCGACCGGCGTACGGCAGGCGTGGGCGGGCGGGCTGCGGATGGTGAGCGCCGGGCCAGCCGGCTTCCTGGGCAGCAGGCCGGTGACTACTCCGCGGATCAGGCGGCTGAGCATCACCCCGAAAGCCACGCCGGCGGCCACCCTGGCAACCAACCCGGCAACCAGCCCGGCAGTCACTCCGGCAGTCACTCCGGCAGTCACTCCGGCAATCAGCTCGGCAATCAGCTCGGCAATCAGCTCGGCAGTCACCCCGGGGATCAGCCCGCTGGCCGTCTCGGTGGTCGCCTGGGTGCTCGTGGGTTGGGGGGTGAGCGTGAGGCGGTCGGGACTGTTCGGTTGTCGCGGGTGTTGGTTGTGGCTGGGGGGCTGGTCGTGGTTGGGCTGGTCGTCAACCTGATCGCGAGCTTCTTCGCCACCGGCCCGGGTGGGATGCTGCGCTGGCTGGTTGCGCCGAGTTTTGCGTTGGTCGCGGGAATGGTGCTGGCGTTGATCGACGCGGCGGCTCCGAAGCCGCACCGGCCGGGGCGGTTCGACGTCTCGGTGCTGATCGCGATCGGCGTGGTGCTGGTCGGGATCGGGGTCGGTGGGTTCGCGGTCACGGCGGGGACGGAGTACGTCGCCGGCTACCTGACCGGCAACGAATCCGGGGCCGACCGGCTGGTGAAACCGGTCGCGAAGTCCGGTGCCGGGATCACCGTCACGGTCGAGAACGTGACGTACACCAGCCATTTCACCCGCATCGAGGTCCAGGTCGCGAACAGCGGCAAGCAGGCGTTCTCGATCCCGATCGACGGTACGACGTTCACCGCCGCCGACGGCACCGCGCTGCGGGCCGACCCGGGGAAGAGCTCCTGGCCGAGCCGGATCAACCCGGGCGGCAGCGAGCACGGGACGATCACGTTCAAGGGGCAGCTCCCCGACAACGCGACCCAGGCGGTGCTCACGTTCAAGTCCGGCGGCACGACGTTCGCCGTCTCCGGAGTGACCCTCAGCAAATAAAACATCGAAAATCGATGTATAGTCGCGTCCGTGGATGAGCTGGACGTCGACCGCCTGACCACGGTCATCGAGGACTTCAACACGATCTTCATCCGGCTGCCGTCGGTGCGCCGGCTGAACTTCTCGGCGCTGTCGGTCCTGCACACGCTCGACCGCAACGGCCCGCTGCGCCTCACCGCGCTGCTGGCGACCGAGCAGCTCAAGCAGCCCGCGCTCACCAGCCTGGTCGCGAAACTCGAGCAGGACGGCCTGCTGCAGCGTGCCCCCGACCCGACCGACGGTCGCGCCAGCCTGCTCTCCCTGACCCCCATCGGCCAGGAGATCGTCCACTCCCGGCATGCGAACCGAGTCGCGAAGCTCGCCGCGCTCGTGGACCGCCTGACCCCCGACGAGCGCGCGGTACTCGCGGGCTCGATCGACGTACTCCATCGCCTGACAGACCTTGCGGAGGACCCCTGTGACCCCGACCCCGATCGCCGTACCTGACGAAGTTCTCGACGACCTTCGGCGCCGCCTGCGCGCGACAAAGTGGCCGCGCGACGCCGGCAACGACGACGGGTTCTACGGCGTCCCCCGGACCCGCCTGCAGCCGCTCGTCGAGTACTGGGCCGACGGCTACGACTGGCGCGCCGCCGAACGGTCGATGAATACGTATGCACACCATCGCGTCCAGGTCGGCGACGTCCCCGTGCACTTCCTGTACCAGGCCGGCGTCGGGCCGGACCCTGTCCCGTTGATCCTCAGCCACGGCTGGCCGTGGACGTTCTGGCACTGGTCGAAGGTGATCGACCGGCTCGCGGACCCGGCGGCGTACGGCGGTGACCCGGCGGACGCGTTCGACGTGATCGTGCCGTCGCTGCCCGGGTTCGGGTTCTCGACCCCGACCCGTCCGGACATGAACTTCTGGAAGATCGCCGACGTCTGGCACGAACTGATGACCGGAGTCCTCGGGTTCGAGCGGTACGCCGCGGCCGGCTGCGACGTCGGCGCGCTCGTGACCGGGCAGCTCGGCCACAAGTACGCCGCCGAGCTGTACGGGATCCACATCGGCTCCGCGCTGAAGCTCGACTTCTTCAACGGCGACCGCGGCTGGGACCTGAGCGGCGGCAAGCCGATCCCGGAGGGCCTGCCGCCGGAGGTCCACGACGGGATCGTCCAGTTCGAACGCCGGTTCGCCGCGCATCTCGCGGCCCACGTACTGCACCCGACGACGCTCGGCTACAGCCTCGCGGACTCGCCCGCAGGCATGCTCGCGTGGATCATGGAGCGCTGGCTGAGCTGGTCGGAGGACGAGCCGTTCAGCGACGACGACCTGCTCACCCACGCGACGATCTTCTGGGCGGGCAACGCGATCGACACCTCGATCCGTACGTACGCCAACAACAACCGCTACCCGTGGACGCCGTCGCACGACCGGACGCCGGTGGTCGAGGCGCCGACCGGCATCACGTTCGTCGGCTACGAGAACCCGCCCGGCGTACACACCCCGGAGCAGCGCGTGCAGAACTTCCTCGCGAGCGACCGCGCCGCCTGGTACAACCACATCAACATCACCGCGCACCCGAACGGCGGCCACTTCATTCCGTGGGAGGTCCCAACGGAGTGGACGGCGGACCTGCAACGGACGTTTCGTCAGGTACGGCGGAAGTAGTCCGAGGTCACCGCGTCCGCCGGCAGGTACGTCTCGACCGCGATCTCCTCGAGCGTGACGTCGAACGCCGTACCGAAGGTGGTGACCGCGATCAGGAAGGTCAGTTCGGTACCTCGATGCCGGAGCTGGATCGGGAGTGCGATCTCGGCCGGGTCCGGCGGCGCGGTCACGACCGGGCCGTAGGCAACGAGTTCGCCGTACAGCTGATGCAGTACCGGGTCGCCGGTCGCGGCGGCCTGCCGGGCGAGGCGGGGCAGCAGGTACCCGCGGACCTGCTGCAGGTTCACGATCCGCGGCGCGAGCCCGTTGGGGTGCAGGCCGAGGCGCATCAGGTTGACCGGTGCCTCGAGCAACTTCTTGTCGACGGTGGCGAGGAATGCGTTGAAGGAGTCGTTCGCCAGCAGCAGGTTCCAGCGCCGGTCCACAGCGAGGGCCGGGTACGGTGCATGCGCCTGCACGAACTGCTCGAGCGCCGCGCGGACCCGCGTCATGTCCGGGTCGTCGAGCGCCGTCTGCCGGTACACAGGCGCATGCCCGGCCGCGACCAGCAGCCGATTACGCTCCCGCAACGGCACCGCGAGCTGCTCGGCCAGCCGCAGCACCATCGCACTGCTCGGGATCGTCCGGCCGGTCTCCACGAAGCTCACGTGCCGCGCCGACACGTCGGCCTGGATCGCCAGCTCCAGCTGGCTCAGCTTCCGGCGCCGACGCCACTCCCGCAACAACTCCCCCACCGGACTGTCCACACCGCGAGGCTAGCGGCTCCGGCGGACCAGGTACTGCCGGAGCTGGCGGGCCACCTCGTCCGGCGCGGTCTCGTCCGGCGCGTTGTGATCGAGCCCGGGCAGGATCGAGTACTCGGCGTTCGGCAGGATCTTCGCCAGCTGCGGGAGGACGCCGGTCAGGTACGACGGGGTCTTGGCGCCGCCGAGCAGTAACGTCGGCGCCGCGATCCGGGCGTACCGGCTGCCGTCGGAGTCGAGCCGCGCGATCTCGCCGAGCTCGGCCGGCGTCAGCGGCATCAGGTCCCGCTCCTCGCGCCCGAAGAGCAGCAGCACGGAGATTGCCCAGAGCAACGGAGTCGCCCGGAACGGCAGCACCTGCGCGCCTTTCAGGAACGTCGTCATCGCCGACACGAAACGCCCGTCCGCGACCTTGCGGTTGAACGCCTCCATCCAGCTCAGGTCGAACGACCCGTCCAGACTGACCCCCGGCTCGTACACGACCAACGCGTCGAGCGCCTGCCGCAGCCCGACGTGCAACGCGATCAGCCCGCCGTAACTGTGCCCGAACACGACCCGCGCCCCGGTCCGCTCCAGCACCCCGAGCACGTCGTCGACCTCGGCCTCCACGCTGTACGACGTACCCCGCGCTGCGCTCGCCCCGCGCCCGCGCCGCTCGACCACATGCACCGTATGAGCCCCCGCCAGCTCCCGCGCCAGCCCCTCGTAATGATGCGCCCGCCGATTGGTCCCCGGCACCACGACCACCCCGGGCCCGGCCCCGAAACTCTCGACCGCGACCCCACCCACCACCTCGATCTGACCCACCCGAACAGCATGCCGAACCGCACTGTCACCGCCCTGTCACGCGCCTGGCACGGCGGGCAGGTAAACGGTCGATTAACGGAGCGTGGCACGAAAGTGTTACGAGGGGTTCCGTGGGCGGGCGGGAGAATCGAGAATGGCGCCAGCGGTGCAGGTGGTCATCATCCTGAGGGGGGCACGGATGACCAAGATTCTGGTGATTGACGACGAGCCGGACCTGATCCGGTTCGTGCGGAGGGCGCTCGAGGCGGAGGGGTATCAGGTTCTGGGGTCGACCGACGGGCTGGGGGGCCTGCGGCTGGCGCTGGAGCAGCAGCCGGCGTTGATCGTGCTCGACCTGGTGATGCCGGGGATGCACGGGGAGGCGGTGCTGTCGGCGCTGCTGGCGCAGGATCCGGCGTTCCGGGTGCTGATCCTGTCCGCGACCGCCGACGTACACCTGCGGATCGGCTGCCTGGAGCAGGGCGCGGTCGACTTTCTGGCGAAGCCGTTCGCGATCCGGGAGCTGATCGCGCGGGTCCGCGGCCGGCTCGGCGAGGACGCCTCGAACCGGCGGAAGAACCAGCTCCGGGTCGGTGACCTGGTGCTCGACCTGGAGGCGCGGCAACTGCTCGTCGACGGCCGGCCGACGGTGCTGCCGAAGCGCGAGTTCCTGCTGCTGCGGTACCTGATGCGCAATCCCGACATCGTCTGCTCGCGGCAGGAGCTGCTGTCGGAGGTGTGGGGGTACGACTTCGACCCGTCCACCAACGTCGTCGACGTCTGTGTCGGCCGGTTGCGCTCGAAGATCCGGCCGGACCTGATCGTGACCGTGCGCAACGTCGGCTACCAGCTCCAGAGCGCGTGAGGTGGCGCAAACCGCCTCGTTCCGGGCGCCGCGGCCGGTCAGCACGCTGATCGACGTGGCGGTCGCCGCCGTCGTGGCCGGCATGCTCGCGCTGATGATCGCGCTCCCCGGCCACGAGGCAGGCCCGTTCCACCTGATGTTCCTGGCGGTCGCGATCGCGTACGCGTACCGGATCTGGCCGGTGGTTCCGACGCTCATCGCGACGGCGGTGATCACGCTGCTGAGCGGCTGGCTGATGGCCTCGCACGCGGAGGAGGGCCGGCTGGCGAGTGCCGAGCTCGCCGAGATCCCGTTGATGCCACTGGTCCTGCTGGTGATGATCTGGCATGTACGGCGGCGCGCCGCGGCGGTCGCCGAACTGGCCGGGATGGCCGACCGCCAGCTGCGCGCGGTCGACCGCGAACGGGAGTTCTTCCGGGACGCCTCGCACGCGATCCGGACGCCGATCACGATCGCCCAGGGCCATCTGGAACTGGTCGCCGCCGCCGACCTGGACCCGGAGGTCCGCTCCGACCTGTCGGTCGCGAAGCTGCAACTGGAGCGGATGTCCGCGCTGTCGAACCGGCTGCTCGCGGTCGCCCGGCTGGACGCCGGCGACGGGCTGTCCACCCAGCCGGTCGACCTGTGCGACCTGGTCCGCGAACTCACGGCCAACTGGTCGGCCGACCCGGACCACACCTGGGAGCTGGACTGTACGCCGACCGGCACCGTCACGGCCGACCCGGAATGGATCGAGATCGCCATCGACGCGGTGGTCGAGAACGCCGTCAACTTCACGCCGGCCGGCGGCCGGATCAGCCTGCGCTGCGCTCGCGAGGGTGCCTGGTGCGTGGTCGAGGTCGCCGACTCCGGGCCGGGGATCGACCCGGCGGACCTGCCGTACGTGTTCGACCGGTTCTGGCACCGGATCGCGCCGACCGGCCGGATGGGCACCGGGCTCGGCCTCGCGATGGCCAGGTCCACCGCGATCGCGCACGGCGGCACGCTCACCGCGCGGAACGGCCCGGACGGCGGCGCGGTCTTCGAACTGCGGCTGCCGGTCTGACCAGTCGATGACGGCCGCGTCATGTTTCTTGCCCCGGGTCGGCCTCGCCGTCACGCTGCCAAGTGGGGAACATGCTGCGTACGTCGCCGACGCGCCGGACGCACCCCACATGCTCCGGACGCCGCACCGGTCCCGGTCCACGACACCCCCTCGTCGCGACCGGCAGCCCGGCCGGCCCGGCGTACGCAGCCCGTTCTCGCCCGCAGGGACTACGCCGAATGCACGATGCGCAACAAGACCGCCTGGAGTGACGCTGGGACCATGGGGACCACCGGAAGACTGGGTGGCGTACTCCTCCTGTCGGGAGTCGCGTTGGCGTGCCCGCTGATCGCCCGCGCCGACACAACCACCCTGTACGTCGACCGGACGGTGGCCGGCTGCTCCGATGCGGGTCCCGGTACGGCGACCACGCCGTACTGCACCGTCACCAAGGGTGTCAGCAAACTCGCGCCCGGCCTCACGCTGTACCTCGGCGACGGGACCTACAGCGAGACCGTCAAACCCGCGGTCTCGGGGACCGCGGCGGCTCCGATCACGATCACCGCCTGGCCCGGCCGGCACCCCGTGATCGCACCGGCGAGCTACGGCGCCAACCTCACGTCCCGCGCGTACATCATCCTGTCCGGCCTCACGTTCACAGGCACCCGGTACGACGGCGTGTACGTGTCCGGCAGCCACGACATCACGATCAGCGGCAACACCGTCACCGGCGCCGGGCAGCCCGTTTCGGGGCACACGGCGTACGGGATCTCCATCCGCGGGTCGAGCTCGTCAGTTGTCAGCGGCAACGACGTGAACCACAACAACGGCACCGGAATCCTGCTCAGCTCGGGCTCGACCGGGATCCTGGTCAGCGACAACGACGCGGCCTTCAACGCCGAAGGCTGGCGCCGCAACGCGAACGGGATCAACGTGATCAGCGCCGGCAACACCGTGCTGCGTAACGTCACCCACGACAACGAGGACTCCGGTATCCAGTTCTACCCCGGCGGCAACGACAACCTGGCCGCACTGAACGTCACGTACGACAACGGCGACCACGGCATCGACGACCTCAACGTCACCGGCGGCCGGCTGATCAGC
>NZ_DASRVN010000521.1:0-4598 GCF_035655035.1 Kribbella sp.
CCAGGTCCCCAGCGGGCGGCCGCGGACGATCCGGCCCTCGGCGGAGAGCTGGAACAGTACGCGGCTCGTCACGTACGGCTGGGCGGCGTACGACTTGCCGGCCGCCATGCTCAGCCGGGTCCGCAGCCGCGGCTCGTCGGCGGACAGCTCCTGCGCGGTCGCGGATCCGCGCAGCGCCAGCGCGGTCGCGGTCGACTCCTCGACCGCCGCCAGCCACCGCCCGCACGTGTCCGCGTCCTCGGCGATCCCGGCCTCGGCCAGGTGCTTCACCAGCAGCTTCCGCTGCTTCACCGCGATGTCGTCCGTACACGCCGCCTGGACGACCGGCGCGAACGGCGTCGGGACGACGAACACGGTACGGCGCATGCCGAGCATCCGGATCAGCGCGCGGTCGTCGTACAGTGCACGCTCCGTGCTCGCGACCTCACTCCCTGGTACGCGCGCGGCGACGCTCAGGTGCACCGTGGCCGGATCGGTCGCGTGCAGGGCGACCATCGACGCGGCCGCCTCGACCGGGTCCGCCGCCTGGCAGCCCGCTCCGAGCCGGTGCCGCCGCCCGAGCCGGACCTGCCGTTCCGCCACCCCGATCCGCCTCATCCGCATCCTCGTTCCGTCGGAAGCCACCCTGCGCGACACTCGGTTTTACCATCACGTTCCGACACCGTTGTCCACAGAGACGCACCGTGGGTCGTGGGCCGCGGCCGCGAACCGGCTAGGCTCCTGGATATGTACTGGTTCCTGCTCTTCGTCGCGGTAGTGGTGGTGTGGACGGTCGTCCTCGCGCTGCTCGCGCTGAAGTTGTGGCGCCAGGGCAAGGCACTGACGCGTGAGTTGGTCGCCGCCCAGTCCAAGCTGGCCGCAGCGCAGTCCGAGGCCGGGTCTGGACAGACCCGTGAGGATGCGCACGCACCGGCGTAGTATTCGGCCACGACTCGGGCGCGAGTCCCGGGTTGATGTTGGCAGTGTTTGATGGTGAAAGGGAGATCGACATGGCAGCACCGCTCCTCGGTATGCCCCAGGGCGCAGAGTGGCTCGTGATCCTCGCGATCGTCGTGCTGCTGTTCGGATCGGCGAAGCTTCCGCAGCTGGTCAAGCAGCTCGGCAAGTCGAAGAAGATCTGGGAGGACGAGGTCGGTCCTCGGAAGAAGGACGGCGAGCTGACCGACGAGGCCTCGCAGGCCCCGGCACAGGTCCAGCAGCCGGTCCAGCAGGCACAGGCGCAGGCGCAGCCGAACCAGGCGAACGGCCAGGCGCCGGGCGACGGCCTGCCGCCGACGCACACGGCCAACTGAACAGAACGCCCCACCTGTGTCGATGGTGAGGTTCGGGCGACGGAAGGCGAAAGAAGACCGCCGCCCGAAGGACCCAGAGGGTCGGATGACCCTGCGCGAACACATCGTCGAGCTCCGTAACCGGCTGCTCATCAGTGTGCTCGCGATCGTGGTGTGCACGATTGCTGCCTGGTTCGTGTACTACCCGGCGCTGGCGATCCTGAAGGATCCGTTCGAGACCGCCGTCCGGCCGTTCGCGGAGCACCGGGGCCTGAAGCCGCAGCTCACGTTCCAGGGCGTCGGCGATCCGTTGACGTTCCGGATCAAGGTGTCGGCGATGCTCGGCCTGGTGCTGTCCGGACCGATCTGGCTGTACCAGTTGTGGGCGTTCATCGCGCCGGGTCTGCACCGCAGCGAGAAGAAGTGGGCGTACCTGTTCGCCGCGATCGCGACGCCACTGTTCGCGACCGGTATCGCGCTCGGCTACTGGACGCTGCCGAAGGGCATCCAGATCCTGCTCGGGTTCACGCCGGACCAGGTGCAGAACCTGGTCGAGCTCGGGAAGTACCTCGACTTCGTGATCCGGACGTTGCTGGTCTTCGGCATCGCGTTCCTGATCCCGCTGGTGGTCGTGCTGCTGAACATGGTCGGCGTGGTGCCGGCCAGCGCACTCGCCAAGTTCCGGCCGTACATCATCGTGGCGATCTTCGTCTTCGCCGCGGTCGCGACGCCGTCCGGTGACCCGTTCACGATGTGTCTGCTGGCGATTCCGATGACGGGCCTGTTCCTCGCCTCCGAAGTGATCGCGCGGATCAACGACAAGCGCCGCAAGCTCCGCAACGAAGAACTGCTGGCGGACTGAGTGCCCGCTTCCGTACCGCGCCTCCGGCGCGGGTTGTGGGGAGCGCGTGCGCTACCGCCGTGGGTGTCGCGCGTTCGGCGCGGGATTTCGTGGGGTGTGCGGTGAGTCGCCGGATTGCGTTGGTCGTCAATCCGTCCAGTGGGCGGGGGCTTGGTGCGCGGATTGCGCCGGTGGTGCGGGAGCGGTTGGCTGCTGCCGGGCTGACCGTGGACGTGCACACGACCACCTGCGCCGAGGACGTCGGCCGGATCGCCGCGGAGGTGGTCGCGTCCGGTGCGGACGCGGTCGCGCTGGTCGGTGGCGACGGCACGATCCACCTCGGCGCACAGGTGCTGGCGAACTCCGGGATGCCGTTCGGCGTGATCCCGGCCGGCACCGGTAACGACTTCGCCCGCGGCATCGGCGTACCGCTGAAGGACCCGGGCGCCGCGGCCGACCTGGTGATCGGCGGCCGGACCCGGGCGATCGACCTCGCGGTGGCGAAGGACGAGTTCATCACCACGGTCGTGGCCGGCGGCTTCGACTCGCTGGTGAACAGGCGCGCGAACGCGATGTCCTGGCCGAAGGGCAGCTCGCGCTACACGGTCGCGACGCTCGCCGAGCTGCGCACGTTCAGCCCGCTCGAGTACGTCGTCACCGTCGACGGCGAGCCGATCGAGACCTCCGCGATGCTGGTCGCGGTCGGCACCGGTCCGACGTACGGCGGCGGACTGCAGATCTGCGCCGGTGCCGAGATCGACGACGGGATGCTGGACGTCACGATCATCAAGCCGGTGTCCCGGCTGACCCTGCTGCAGCTGTTCCCGAAGCTGTCCAAGGGCACCCACGTCGGCCACCCGGCGGTGCACGCCCTGCGCGGGCACACGGTCCGGATCGACTCGCCGGGCATCACGGCGTACGCCGACGGCGAGCCGCTCGGGCCGCTGCCGGTCGACATCGGTGTCGCGCCGGGCGCGCTGACCGTGTTCCACTGAAATTGGCGTCCGAGGTATTTCCATCCATGGGCTTCGTCTGATAGGAAAGCTTCCTAACAGTTCATTCCTCGGACGCCCCTCGGAGGACCCCATGGAGAACCGCCCCACCCGCCGGACCACGCTGCTGCTCGGTCTGTCGCTCGCCGCCGTACCGGCCGCCGGGCTCGCCGCCTCCCGCTACGCGTCGCCCGCCGACGCCGCGGTCCAGGTGAAGGCGACCGGCCTCGACGATCCCGCGAAGAAGGAGATCGCGATGGAGATCGTCTGCAGCGCGGAGAACTCGTCGCTGGACTGGAAGGCGCAGTACAAGTACATCGAGGACATCAAGGACGGCCGCGGCTACACCGCGGGCATCATCGGGTTCTGCTCGGGGACGGGCGACATGCTCGACCTGGTCGAGCTGTACTCGAGCCGGAAGCCGGGCAACGTGCTGGAGAAGTACCTGCCGGCGCTGCGCAAGGTGAACGGCAGCGCCTCGCACAAGGGCCTCGACCCGAACTTCACGAAGGACTGGAAGACCGCGGCCAAGGACTCGGCGTTCCAGAAGTGCCAGAACGACGAGCGCGACCGCGTGTACTTCAACCCGGCCGTCAAACAGGGCAAGTCCGACGGTATCGGCACCCTCGGACAGTTCTGCTACTACGACGCGATCGTCATGCACGGCGACGGCAACGACCCGACCAGCTTCGGCGGGATCCGCAAGCGTGCGCTCAGCCACGCGAAGCCGCCGTCGCAGGGCGGTAACGAGACGACGTACCTGAACGCGTTCCTGGACGCCCGCGTCTGGGCGATGAAGCAGGAGGAGGCGCACAGCGACACCAGCCGCGTCGACACCGCGCAGCGCGTCTGGCTGAAGAAGGGCAACCTCGCGCTGAACACCCCGCTGGACTGGAAGGTGTACGGCGACCCGTACCACATCAGCTAGCCACCACCGGACCGCAGCCGGGCTCTCCTCGGACCACCAGGGAAGGGAGCCCGGCTGCGTCATGTCGTGAACGATGCTGTGAGATCAGTCACGGAATCCATCGGTGGGAGACGGGCGATGAGCGCAGCAGATCGCGCGGATGTGCGGAGCATGTTCACCAAGGGCGAGGACGGCCGGTCGCCGCAGGAGCAGCGGACCGAGTTCGACGCCCGGTTCGGGTCGTTCCCACTCGACCACGCGGCGACGTTCGTCAGGAACCGCCTGGGCGACCGTTTTGTCGGTGGTGTCGCATAGATTGGGTCCATGAGCACCCCGTCCGAGAAATACGCCACGTTCCGCTCGGACCAGGAGCATCCGGCCGTGAAGGAGTTCCGGGAGCTCTACGACTTCGAGCTGGACGAGTTCCAGCTGCGCGCCTGCGCCGCCCTCGAGGACGGGCACCAGGTGCTGGTCGCGGCGCCCACCGGGTCCGGCAAGACGCTGGTCGGCGAGTTCGCCGTACATCTGGCGCTGGAGCGCGGGCAGAAGTGTTTCTACACGACTCCGATCAAGGCGCTGAGCAACCA
>NZ_DASRVN010000522.1:0-7934 GCF_035655035.1 Kribbella sp.
GTGCCGAAGCGGATCGGTTCGCCGTGGACGAGCGGGATGATCGCGTCGTCCCGGGTCTCCGGGTCCTTGAACGCCTCGAACGCGTTGTCGTTGAAGATCGGGCAGTTCTGGTAGATCTCCACGAACGCCGTACCACGGTGCTCGGCAGCGGCGCGCAGTACCGACGTGAGGTGCTTGCGGTCCGAGTCGACGGTCCGCGCCACGAACGTGGCCTCCGCGCCGAGCGCCAGCGAGACCGGGTTGAACGGGTTGTCCACCGAGCCCATCGGCGTCGACTTCGTCACCTTGCCCGGCTCCGAGGTCGGCGAATACTGGCCCTTGGTCAACCCGTAGATCCGGTTGTTGAACAGCAGGATCTTCAGGTTCACGTTCCGGCGCAGCGTGTGGATCAGGTGGTTGCCGCCGATCGACAGCGCGTCGCCGTCACCGGTCACCACCCAGACGCTCAGATCGGGACGCGCGGTCGCCAGACCGGTCGCGATCGCCGGCGCGCGGCCGTGGATCGAGTGCATGCCGTACGTCGACAGGTAGTACGGGAACCGGGACGAGCAGCCGATCCCGGACACGATCGCCACGTTCTCGCGCTTGATCCCGAGCTCCGGCAGGAACCCCTGGAAGGCCGCGAGTACGGCATAGTCGCCGCAGCCGGGGCACCACCGGACCTCCTGGTCCGACACGTACTCCTTGCGGTTCTGCGGCTCGGTCGCGGGCGGGACGTTCCGCAGGCCGTCGGGCAGGCTCGGCATGCCGAGCTCTACGGCGCTCATCGTGCTCCCTCCGGGTTCAGGTGGCCGTTCTGGTCGGCGAGTGCCTCGCCGTGCTTGAGGGCGGCCGCCGCGGTGCCGAGGTGCCGGGCGTCGTCGTCGATGCCCGCGGTCTCCTCGACCAGGTTGCCGATCACCTCGGCCAGCTCCGCGGCGCCCAGCGGCATCCCGCGGACCTGCGCGTAGGAGACGACGTCGACCAGGTACTTCGACCGCAGCAGCATCGCCAGTTGGCCGAGGTTCATCTCCGGGACCAGGACCTTGTCGTACGACTTCAGCAGCTCGCCGAGGTTCGACGGGAACGGGTTCAGGTGCCGTAGGTGCGCCTGCGCGACCTTGCCGCCGACCTTGCGGACCCGGCGGACACCGGCGCCGATCGGGCCGTACGTCGAACCCCACCCGAGCACCAGGACCTTCGCCGTACCGTCCGGGTCGTCGACCTCGACCGGCGGGATGGTCCGCGCGACCGCGTCCACCTTGGCCTGCCGGGTACGGATCATCAGGTCGTGGTTGGCCGGGTCGTACGAGATGTTCCCGGTCTTGTCCTCCTTCTCCAGGCCGCCGATCCGGTGGTCCAGGCCCGCCGTCCCCGGGATCGCCCAGGCACGCGCCAGGGTCTCCGGGTCACGCAGGTACGGGAGGTACTTGCCGTCGGGCGCGTTCGGCGCGGTGGTGAAGTTCGGGTCGATGGCCGGCAGGTCCTCGACGACCGGGATCTGCCACGGCTCGGACCCGTTCGCCAGGTAGCCGTCGGACAGCACGATCACCGGCGTCCGGTAGGTGATCGCGATCCGGGCGGCCTCGATCGCGATCGCGAAGCAGTCCGCGGGGGACTGGGCCGCGAGCACCGGCAGCGGTGCCTCGCCGTTGCGCCCGAACATCACCTGCAGCAGGTCGGCCTGCTCGGTCTTGGTCGGCATCCCGGTGGACGGGCCGGCCCGCTGGATGTCGCAGACCACCAGCGGCAGCTCGAGCATCACGCCGAGGCCGATGGTCTCGGACTTCAGGCTGATCCCGGGACCGGAGGACGTGGTCACACCGAGCGCCCCGCCGAACGACGCGCCCAGGGCGGCACCGACACCGGCGATCTCGTCCTCGGCCTGGATCGTGGTGACGTTGAACCGCTTGAGCTTGGACAGCTCGTGCAGTACGTCGGAGGCCGGCGTGATCGGGTACGCCCCGAGCACCAGCGGCAGCCCCGCGCGCTGCGCGCCCACCACCAGGCCGTACGCCAGCGCCAGGTTGCCGGAGATGTTCCGGTACGTCCCGGTCGGCATCGGCGCGGGCTTCACCTCGTACCGGACCGAGAACTCCTCGGCGGTCTCGCCGAAGTTGTAGCCGGCCCGGAAGGCGGCGATGTTCGCGTCCCGGATGGCCGGGTTCTTCGCGAACTTGGTCTCCAGGAACGTGATGGTCGACTCGACCGGTCGCTGGAACAGCCAGGACACCAGGCCGAGCGCGTACATGTTCTTCGCCCGGGACGCGTCCTTGCGGGACAGGCCGAACTCCTTGACCGACTCCACCGTCATGCCGGTGAGGTTCAGCGGTACGACGTGGTAGCCGTCCAGCTCGCCGGTCTCCAGCGGGTTCTCGTCGTACCCGATCCGCTTCAGGTTGCGCGCGGTGAAGTCGGCGGTGTCGACGATCAGCGTCCGGCCCCGCGGCACGTCCTTCAGGTTCGCCTTCAGGGCCGCCGGGTTCATCGCGATCAGGACGTCGGGCGCATCACCCGGCGTCAGGATGTCGTGATCGGCGAAGTGCAGCTGGAAGGAGCTGACCCCGGGCAGGGTTCCGGCTGGTGCGCGGATCTCTGCCGGGAAGTTGGGCAACGTCGACAGGTCATTGCCGAACGACGCCGTTTCCGCTGTGAACCTGTCCCCCGTGAGTTGCATCCCGTCGCCGGAGTCGCCGGCGAACCGGATCACCACGCGGTCGAGCTGCTTGACCTCGATGGTCACTGTTCTGTTCATCTCCAAGTCGGCACTTGGGTCGGTCTGCCGCTTCGTGGGCGACAGGTCGATCCCCCCAGTCAGGGCGATAACCCCAATATTAGTTCGCCCTTAGAACGGAACCATGCGGAAGCCCCGGTGGTCCACAGCCTGGGACGCGGTGTTACAAGACGCCTCGATCGGCTAAGGGCGGTCTCACCCTCCGCGAACGCCCGGTTGCGAACCGGAGTGAGAACCGGCAGGGTGGCGTCAACTGACTGCGACTTCAGGGAGTTGTTCCATGCGCCGACTGCTCGCCGGACTGCTGACGCTGCTGGCGCTGGGCTGTGCGGTTCCGAGCGCGTCCGCGGTCCCGTCACCGGTGCGCACCGCGAAGATCGCGAGCATTCGTACGACGGACGCGACCAAGGGCGTGATCACCGTCGTCGGCACGCTGACCCCGGCGCCCGCGAACGGCACCCGGATCCCGCTGCACCAGTGGATCCCGGCACAGAAGCGCTGGCAGGAGATCGCGCACGGGTACTCGACCGGCGGCAGCGTGACGATCACCACGGTGCAGCCCGGGTCGATCCGGACGTACCGGATCGGGGTCGGGCCGCAGGCGCCGTACGCCGCGGCGCTGTCGCCGACGATCAGCTTCAAGCACTACGTATGGCGGGGGCTGTTCAAGAAGGGCGTACTTGCGGTCGGCGGGGCGGGGCAGCCGCAGTTCAACGTCGTACCGCCGAAGGAAGGTCCGAAGCGGGCCGAGGCCGACCTGCTGGCCGACCAGGGTGGGTACGTCTGGGGCGAGGTCGACTCGACCGGCTGCCGGTACTCGCGGAACTGGTTCGGCAACCTGACCGACGGGCTGGTCCGGGTCTCGCTGCACAACGGGACCACGGCCGTCACCTCGATCCGCATGCAGCAGGAGACCGAGGGCTGGCTCAACTACGACATCTCCGGCATCACCCGCCTCCGCCTCCAGGTCACCGACATCCGCTCCGGCTACGGCCCGTACGTCTCGATCGACTCTCTCCTGCTCTGCACGAACTAGACTCAGCCTCGTGTCGGACAGCTATGGCGTCGTCGCCGCGGTGGTCGTGCTCGGCCTGGCCGGGCTGATCGGCGCGTTCGCGCTGAACAAGGCGCTCACCGTCACGTACCCGACCGAGGGCAAGCTCAAGACGTACGAGTCCGGCGTCGACCCGGTCGGCGAGGGCTGGGCGCAGGTCCACATCCGGTACTACCTGTTCGCGTACCTGTACGTGATCTTCGCCGTCGACGCGATCTATCTGTTCCCGTGGGCGACGATCTTCAGCACGCTCGGCGTCGCCACCCTGATCGAGATGTTCGTCTTCCTCGCCTTCGTCGCGGTCGGCCTCCTGTACGCCTACCGCAAGGGTGTCCTGCGCTGGACCTGAGAGGGGGCCTGAGAACCCTGCGCCTACTGCGGGGCACTCGGCACGGCACCTCGCCCCCGCGCGCCGATGCACCGCACCGAGCACCTCCTCGCTACGGCGCAGAGTTCTCAGGCCCCCTCTGAGCCAGGGCGTGGGCGATCGCCCAGTCCTGGCAGCCGACGCCGACCGACTTGAAGACCGTGCGGCTTCGCTTCGGGGGCGGGGCGCTGAGTGCCGTGCCCAGCTCGACCAGGTCGTTCGTGCTGAGGGTGCCGGACTCGACCGCGTCGATGATCTCGCCGGACTCCTCCAGGGCGGCTTCGCGCTGGTCGACGACGACGGTGCTATCGGTGAACAGGTCGCGGGGGAGTTCGCGCATGGTGGGGCGGAAGGCGCCGATCGCGTTCACGTGGACGGTGTCCGGGAGGTCGTCGGCGGAGAAAAGCGGGGTGCTGGACGACGTGGCGCAGCAGACGATCTGCGGGTCGCCGAGCTCCGTGCCGGACGTGAACCGTATGTCGGGGAACTCCTTCGCGAGGTCCCGAGCCAGTACGGCGGCCCGCTCGGCGGAACGGCCGACGATCGTGACGTCCGCGATCGGGCGGACCGCGAGGACCGCGCGGACCTGGTCGGGCGCCTGCGCGCCGGTGCCGATCACGGTCAGGCGGGAGGCATCGGCGGGCGCCAGCAGGTCGGTCGCGACGCCGACCACCGCGCCGGTCCGGAGCGTGGTGATCGAGCTGCCCTCGGCGACCAGCTGTTCGCCGTCGCCGGTCCAGATCACGGTCGCGCGGATCGCCGGTACCTGGTCGAGCGCGATCCCGATCTTCTTCACCACCGCGGTCCCGGTCGGGGAGTGGTACGCCGACATCACCAGCACCGCGCCGTCGCCGAAAATCTGCCGCGGCGGCAGCACGAAGTTCCCGGCCGCGAGCTCCCGGAACCCGTCCCGGACGGCGTCGATCGCCGTACTCATCGCAACGGCGCGGCGGACATCTTCGGCGGAGAGCACGATCACCCGCCCGAGCATATTCTGAAGCCCCCTTGAAGCACCGCCTACCGAGGAGCGACGACCGTGCAGAGCTGGCTGGACGAGAACCTGACCGACCTGATCACCAAGCACGGCGTACCGGCGGCCTCGGTCGCGGTGCTGGCCGGCGGCGAGGTGAGTACGGCCGCCGCGGGCATCCTGAACCTGAACACCGGCGTCGAGGCCACCACCGACTCGGTGTTCCAGATCGGGTCGATCACCAAGCTCTGGACGACCACGCTGATCATGCAGCTGGTTGCCGACGGCAAGCTGGACCTGGACCGGCCGGTCCGCGAGTACCTGCCCGGGTTCCGGCTCGCCGACGAGGCCGCCGCCGCGGCGATCACGCCCCGGCAGCTGCTCACGCACACCAGCGGCTTCTCCGGCGACGCGTTCACCGCGACGTCCCGCGGCGACGACGCGGTCGAGCTGTTCGTCGACGACGTACTGCCCGAGCTGCCGCAGGAGATCCCGCCGGGCGCGGGGTTCTCGTACAACAACTCCGGCTTCGTGGTGCTCGGCCGGATCGCCGAGGTGCTGCGGGGCAAGCCGTACCACCAGCTGATCCGCGAGCACATCGCCGTACCGCTCGAGCTCGGGCACGTCGCGACGATCCCGGACGAGGCGCTGCTGTACCGCGCCGCGCTCGGGCACATCGCGCCGCAGCCGGGCGACCCGGTGCAGGCGGCGCCGATGTGGAGCCTGGTGCACGCGATGGCGCCCGCCGGGTCGCTGCTGGCGATGAGCGCGGGCGACCTGCTGACGTTCGGCCGCGCGTACCTGGACGCGACGCTGCTCGACCGGGCCACCATCGACCGGCTGTGGGAGCCGCAGATCGACGTACCGGCGATCGGCGGATTCGCGGAGCAGTGGGGCCTCGGCTGGATGATCTTCGCCGGCGGCCTGTACGGCCACGACGGCGGGACGATCGGCCAGTCGGCGTTCTTCCGGCTCGTCCCGGAACACGGTGTCGCGATCGTGCTGCTGACGAACGGCGGCGACACGGGCGCGCTGTACGACGAACTCGTCGGGCACATCCTCCGCGAGACCACGGGGATCGTGCTGCCCGCCCGGCCGCTGCCGCCCGAGCAGCCGGTGGACGTCCTGTCGGAGCTGGTCACCGGCCGCTACACCGGCGTACTCCAGCAGTCGACGGTCAGCGTCGAGGACGGGGAGTTCTGGGTTCTCGACGAAGCGGTCAGCGACGAGGCGCGGGCGCTGCTGCCGGAGCCGCGGCGGACCCGGCTGGTCGGGCTCGACGAGTCCCGCCTGATCGCCGCCGAGCCGGAGCGGGGTGTGCACGAGGTGCTGGCGTTCCGGAGCCCGGTGGACGGTCGCGCCGGGTATCTGTTCCGGGGCGGCCGGCTGACCCCGCGGAGTAACTGAGAGTTATTCCAGCTTCCGTTGCCTGATCACCGTATGTGATTGCGCTTGGCAACAAGCGTGAGTTTCAAGCGTTCTGTTCAACGGAATGCGTACACATGGTCGCCAAGCGCAGGGTTGCGGGCTATGGTGATTACTCGGGGGAACGGGGCGAGTACGTGGTGGTGAGGCTATGTCTTGGCAACTCTGGGTAGTGATCGCTGTGGCCGCGGCTGGGTTGATACTGCTGGCGGTGGCCCGGATGCGGCACGCCCGCAAGGTCTTCGCCGACATCACCGAACCCGACCGCCCCGAGTCCGGCCGTTCCGAGTCCGGCCGTTCCGAGTCCGGCCGTTCGGAGTCCGGTCGTCCTGAGCCGGACGAACTGGCTCGCGCCCGGGCCCGCCACCTTCCACACAACCCGGCCCACCGCCGCAGCCACGGCTAAGCGTCGAGCAGCCCGTCTCGCCGGGCTACCGCGGCGGCCTCGGTGCGTGAGCGGACGCCGAGCTTGGCGAGGATGTTCGACACGTGGACGCTGACGGTCTTCTCGCTGATGTACAGCTCCCGCGCGAGCTGCCGGTTCGTCCGTCCCTCGGCGAGCAAACGCAGTACCTCGGTCTCACGCGACGTCAGAGCACTCGCGCCGTGCGACTCGCCGCCGCCCGCCTCCTCCAGCAACGGCCGCGCGCTCAACTCACGCCCGACGTCAGCGGCCAGCGCGGTCTGCTCGTTCGCCTCCGCGACCCGGCCCGCCGCCCGTAGCGCCGCCGACAACCGGATCCGCGACCACGCCTGCTCGAACACGTACCCGTACCCGAACGCGTCCGTCGTCCGCTGCCACGCGGCAACGTGTTCCTCCGGCGTCGGCGCGTCCACCCCCGCCAGCCAGCGCAACCGGTCCCACTCCGACTCGAGCCGCGCCAGCCACGCCAGCCCCTCGACACCCATCAACCGCCCCGGCGGCAGCCCCTTCTCCGCGGTCGCCTGACCGAGTGACACCAGATCCGCCCCGCGGGCGACCAGCTCCGCGGCGGCCGACGGCTCACCGACCGCACGGTGGCACAGCAGTTGCAACCCGAGCGTCGCGAACCGGATCCGCCCGAGGAACCACTCGGTCTGGAACACGTCGGCGCACAACGCCGTCACGTCGGCGACCAGCTTCTCCGCCGCGGCCGGCTTGTCGAGCGCCCGGTACGCGTCCACGGCGGGCTGCAGCCCGATGATCGGCAGCATGATGTCCAGGTCCCACCACTTGCGGGACAGCTCGAACTCCTCCGCGACCGCGGTGTCGCCGCGCCCGCCGCGGACCGAGAACTCCACCGCCCGCAACGCCGCCCCGGCCGCCGCCGGCGTCATCGCGTCCGTCCGCGCGGTCGCCGACGCGTCGTCCCACTCGCCGAGCATGAACTGGGTCAGCGCCAGCATCCGCCGCGCGTCGAACCCG
>NZ_DASRVN010000523.1:0-10398 GCF_035655035.1 Kribbella sp.
GGGCAGGGAGTTGGAGGCGCGGGTGGGGAGGTGGACGAGGCACGTCCCTTGGTCGGGGTGGGGAGGGTTAGGCGAGTAGTGACTCGATGTGGTGGCGCATCAGTTGGCGGACGCGGGTTGGGGTGGTGCGTTCGGGCTGGATGGCGGCGTGCAGGGAGAGGCCGTCGAGCAGGGCGTGCAGGCGCTCGGTCTCGCGACGTACGTCGAGGCCGTCCTTCAGCAGGCCGGCGTCGGCGAGCGCGCGGATCAGCGTCGCGCACAGTGCGCGGAGCTCGTTGTGCACGGTGTCGGTATGGGCGTGCAGTGTGCCGGCACCGGACTCGGCCTGGGCCTGCGCCATGAACGCCAGCCACACGTCGAACTCCGCGCGGCGTTCCTCGTCGAGCGGCAGCACCTCGTCGAGGTACCGCAGTACCGTGCCAGGCACGCTGCCCTTGGCGACGATCGCGTCGATCCGCTCGGTGACCCGGCGCGACACCAGGTCCATCGCGAAGCCGAGCAGCCCGTCCTGGTCGGGGAAGTAGTAGCGCACCGCGCCCGCGGACCAGCCGGCCTCGGCGGCGATGGTCCGGACCGACGCCGCCCGGATCCCGTCCCGGCGGACCACCCGCCAGAGCGCTTCGGCGATCTCCTCGCGGCGGGTGGCGTGGTCGACGATCTTCGGCATGACGTCCTTTTTAGCACAGCTGTGTTAGTCTAGCTTTACAACACAGTCGTACTGAAAAAATCTCGGGAGGAAGACCGTGCTGCTCGCTGTGATCGCCGCGTGAGAGATCGGCTTCTGGGTGCTGCTGGTCGCCGGCCTGGTGACGCGGTACCTGCTGCGGCTGCGCCGGACCGGAATGGTGCTGCTCGCCGCCGTGCCGCTGGTCGACGTGGTGCTGCTGGTGGCGAGCATCGTGGACATCCAGCGCGGCGCGGCGCCGTCCTTCAAGCACTCGCTGGCCGCGATCTTCGTCGGCGTCAGCATCGGCTTCGGCCATCAGACGCTGAAGTGGGCCGACAAGTGGGCCGCGCACTTCATGGCCGGCGCGCCGCGCCCGGCGAAGCTGCCGAAGAAGGGCCCGGAGCGCGCCCGGCACGAACGCGCCGCCTGGCTGCGGCACCTGATCTCGTATCTCATCGGTGTCGGCATCATGCTCGGCCTCGGCCTGCTGTCCGGCCGCGGGTACGACGCTCTGCTCGGGCCGGCGGTGCCGTGGACGATCGCGCTGGTGATCGACGCGATCGTGTCCTTCAGCTACTCGTTCGACCGGACGCCGCAGGAGAAGCAGTCGGCGTAACCTCCGAGGTCCGGGCGGTCACTCGTCGTACATTTCCTGCATGACGAAGGTCGGGCGGATCTGGGCAGCGGTGACCGGGCTGATCGTGGTGCTGGGAATCGTGATCCAGTTGGTGGTGACCGCCAACGGGCACGAGGGGTTCTTCCCGGACAACCCGGAGCGGGTGTTCAACACCTTCGCGTACTTCACCATCCAGTCGAACCTGCTTCTCGGCGGTACGGCGCTGTTGCTGGCGGTGCGGCCGGATCGCCGGGAGAGCACGCTTCTCAAGACGCTGCGGCTGAACGGCGTGCTGTGCATCGCGGTGACCGGGATCGTCTACCACGCGGTGCTCGCCGGTCTGGACGACTTGCACGGGGCTGCCGAGGTGGCGAACTTCCTGCTGCACACGGCGGCCCCGGTGGCCGGCGTACTGGGCTGGCTGCTGTTCGGGCCGCGCGGCACCATCGACTGGCGGATCGTCGGGTGGTCGATCGTGTACCCGCTGCTCTGGCTGGTGTTCACGCTGATCCGCGGCGCGTTCGTCGGGTTCTATCCGTACCCGTTCGTGAACGTGGACGAGCACGGGTACGGACGGGTGCTGCTGAACTGTCTGCTGGTAGCGGTACTGTTCCTGGCTCTGGCGGCCGGGGCGAACGCCCTCGACCGTCGCTTGCGCCGGAACAGAACCGTCGAAAGGTAGACCCGTGCTGGTGACCTCGCGCTCGTACGACGAGTACGAAGCGATGTTCGACCTGAAGGAACTCCCCGAATCCGTGCTCGACTGCTGCGCGGGCGGCGCCGGCTTCACCGCCGAGGCCGCGGCCCGTGGGGTGGACGCGATCGCCGCCGACCCGGCGTACGAGCTGGATCATGCCGAGCTCGTGGACAGCGTCCGGAAGAGTCTGCCGGCCACGTCCGGGATCGTGGACGAGCACCAGGGGAGTTTCGTCTGGCACTGGTACGGATCACCGGAGCGGAAGGATCAGTACCGGATCGAGGCAGCCGACCGGTTCCTGCAGGATGTCGCGGCGGCACCGGAGCGGTACGTCGCCGCGGGGCTGCCCGAGCTGCCGTTCGGTGACCGCCGGTTCGAGCTCGTGCTGTGCTCGCACCTGCTGTTCACCTGGGCCGACAAGTACGACCGGGACTGGCACGCGGCCGCGTTGCGCGAGCTGATCCGGGTCAGCAATGCCGAGGTACGGATCTTCCCGCTGGTGCAGCAGGGTGCCGGCGAACCGATCGCCTGGCTGCCGGAGCTGCTGGCCTCGCTCGAGGGTGTGACGTGCGAGATCCGCAAGGTCCCCTACGAGTTCCAGGCCGGGGCGGACGAGATGCTGGTCATCACCCGTAACTGACGCCGGGCAGGTGGTGGGAGGACGGTCGACCTACCACCCGCCCGGCGTCGTCACCAGATCAGCGAAGGAACCGGCCGCAGACCGGCCACGGGGAGGCGCCGCGCTGCGAGTAGAGCTTCTTCGCCCGCATCAGCTGCTCGCCGGCCGACGCGCTCGTCGGGTTGCCGGAGCCGCCGACGCTGCGCCAGGTCTGCAGGTCGAACTGGAACAGACCGTAGTAGCCGCCGCCGTTGACCGCGTGCGGGTTGCCGCTGGACTCGCAGTTCGCAACCTTGGCCCAGGCGCCGCTGAGGCTCGCCTTGCCGCCGCCGCCGTTGCTCGCCTGCGGGCGGTCGGCGGAGCGGGTGCTGCGGTTGCTGTCGGACTTGCGGGTCGCGGACCGGTTGGAGTCCGACTTGTTCGAGTCCGAGTTGTAGCTCTCGGACTTCGGGGTGACCCGCGGAGCCTGGTCCTGGCCGGCCGAGCTCTTGACGCCGTCGAGGGTCAGCGTCTGCCCGATCAGGATCAGGTTCGGGTTCTGCAGGTTGTTGGCCTTCGCCAGCTGGTGCCAGTCGGTCCCGTTCGCCTGGGCGATCTGGGACAGCGTGTCACCGGGCTTGACCGTGTAGTCGGCCGCGAAGGCCGAGGCCGTTCCGACGGCCGTGATGCCGGCTCCCAGACCGGCGATCGAGATGGTTCGGGCCACCCGGCGAGTGCTTCGCCGGGCGCGAGCATGTCGTGCCTTGGACATCAGAAAATTGCTCCTTGTGAGCTTGGGCATGGTGGAGCACACCAGGCCCCCCGTGCAGGGGTGGGGGCACTCGGACCCGTTTCACTGCAGGTAACAGGACAGCGTCCGAATGGTCACGCCCCGGTAACGGCGCGACCTGAGCCATCCTCGGTGAGGTCCGGCGGAAACGCAAGTCCAGATTGGAATCTGCCCCGAATTTTTCCGTGTCTTGAGGTTCCGAAACCCCTGCAACAGAACAGTTTCCGGGCCTCGGAA
Source organism: Kribbella sp. (assembly GCF_035655035.1). Taxonomy (GTDB): domain Bacteria; phylum Actinomycetota; class Actinomycetes; order Propionibacteriales; family Kribbellaceae; genus Kribbella. The sequence goes on from NZ_DASRVN010000523.1 coordinate 3,606, forward strand.
CGCTGTTTTCCAGGGGTCGGAACCGATCGGTTTATGGGTCTTCGAACGGAGGGTTTCGACGGCCTGTGCGTGTCATCACGGGCGTTCGCTCGTTAACGAATCACGGGTGAGGCGACGGACGTTGATGGGGGCAGAAGCGGTGATCCGAGTGGCTCTCGGCCATCGTGGCACATTGGTGCGTGGTGCACTGGCCGCGGTGCTGGCAAGGGAGAACGACCTCGACGTGGTGGCGGACGTCGACCGCTCCGAGGACGTGCTCCAGGTGGCCGGCCGGCGCCCGGACGTGTTCCTGCTCGACCCGCAGCTGCCCGGCCGGATCCGGATCGAGGAGCTCTGCCGCAAACTGGCCGGCCGCGGCGTCCTGGTGCTGATCGACCACGAGGCGATCCCGGCGACCAGTCTCGCGCTGGTGAAGCAGGCGCCACGGATCGGGCTGATTGCGACCGATGTCACAACCGACCAGCTGGTGCAGGCCGTCCGCGACGTGGCCAAGGGGCTGCCCGTGGTCGACGTACGGCTGGCTGTGGCCGCTCTGAAGGCCGGTGACAACCCGCTGACCGACCGTGAGTGCGAGGTGCTCCGTCAGGTCACTACGGGCGCAACGGCCCAGGAGGTGGCGCGTACGCTCAGCCTGAGCACCGGCACGGTCCGGAACTACCTGTCCCGGATTCTTGCGAAGACGGGCTCGCGGAGCCGCATCGAAGCGATCCGGAAGGCTTACGAGGCCGGCTGGATCTGAGCGCCCGGACTCCAGCTGCCGTGCAGGTCGCGGTACATCCGGGACGTCCGCATCAGCGCGGCGTGGGTGCCGAGCGCGGCCTGGTTGCCGTCCAGGACCAGGATGCGGCGGGCGCGCAGCGCGGAGCTGATCCGGTGCGCGATCACGATCAGCGTGCCGGGTCGCCTCGCGAACGCCTCCTCGGCCTGGCGTTCCGCCTCGGGGTCCAGGAAACAGGTCGCCTCGTCGAGTACGACGAGCGGCGCCGGCGAGAGGTACGCGCGGACCAGCGCGAGCAGCTGTTTCTCACCGGCGGACAGCTCGCCCGGCTTCACCTCGGCCGACAGCCCGCCGAGCCGGTCCACAAGCTGGTCGGCGCCTACGGTTTTCGCGGCCAGCTCCAGCTGATGGTCTGTTGCGTCCGGCAACAAGTAGCTGAGATTGTCGCGGACCGTGCCACTGAAGACGTACGCCTCCTGCGGGATCAGCACGCGGGTCTGAGTGAGCCGGTCGACGGTCGCCTCGGTCGGTGCCGCGCCGCCGAGCAGCACCTGGCCGCCGGTCGGCGCGAGCATCCCGCAGATCAGTCCGGCCAGGGTGGACTTCCCGATCCCGCTCGGCCCGACGACGGCCAGGTGCTCGCCCTCGGCGATCGTCAGCTCGAGCTTGTCGAGCACCGGCTCCGCCTTCGGCCCGTACGCGAAGGTCAGGCCGCGCAACCGGACCTGGTACCCGGTGAGCTCGTCGACCGGACGCGCCCGCTCAGCCGGTGTCGACGTGTCGAGGATCCGGCCGAGCGTGATGACGTACCGCAGACCGCTGTCGCCCAACGCGTTCATGACCGTGTTCAACGCGGGCTGCAACCCGATCAGTACGTAGGTCAGCCCGCCCAGCAGTGTGCCCGTACTGACGCCACGACCGACCAGCCAGGGGCCGGTCGCGAGCAGGATCAGCAACGGCAACCAGCCGCCGACCGCGAAGCACAACGTCCGCAGGGCCGACACCTTCGCCAATGCCCGCTCGGCCGCCGCATGTGCTTGGATCGGCTGCCCTGCAAGCCATTCGGCGTACTCCTCGGTCCCGGTCGCGGTGATGTCCCGCACCCCGCCGAACACCATGCCGGCCGCCGCCGCCAGCTCCTCGTCCGCGGCCAGCGACGCGCGGACCCGGTCCGCCGCCATCCCGAGCACGGCCAACGACAACGCGAACCCGAGCAGGAACGGCGGTACGACGAACGCCGCCACCATCGGCGCCAGCGACAACAAGCCCGTGAGTACGCCGAACAACGTGACCGCGAAGCTCCGCAGTACGAGGACCAGCCCCGCGAACGTGTCGCGGACGATCTCGACCTGCCGGTTCAGCCGCGCGACGGCACCGTCGTCACCGGTCCGCAGCGCGCCCCCGACAACCCGCCGTACCAGATCGTCGCGCAACGGCTCGACCAGATCGCCGAGCCGCCCGTACACCTGCCGCGCGCCCGCCGCGCCGAGCCCGGCGGTCGCCACCAACCCGCCCAGCCACGCGATCCCCTGCCAGGCGTGCCCGGCGAGGAAGCTGTCCGTGGCCCGCGCCACCGCGATGCCGTACACCGCCGTCGGCAGGATCTCCGGAACCGACCACCCGATCAACCGGAGGGTGGCCTTCTTCCGGAGCGCGGCCGCGCCGTACGACAGCTCCCGCTTCATCCGAACACGGCTCGGTACGACGTGTTGTGCCAGAGGTCGGCGTGCGGGGCCAGGGCGCGGACGCGGCCGTGGTCCATCCAGAGGACCAGATCGGCGCGGGCGGCGGTGGCCGGGCGGTGCGTGACGATCAGGCGGGTGCGGTGCCGGCGGTCCTCGGTCAGGGTGCGGCTGATCTGCCGTTCGGTCGCGGTGTCCAGGCTCGACGTTGCGTCGTCGAGGACCAGCAACCGGCGGGCCGGCCAGGCGCGGGCCAGGCCGAGGCGTTGCCGTTCGCCTCCGGACATCGGCGCCTTGCGCAACGAGGTGAAGTAGCCGTCGGGCAGCCGGCTGACGAAGTCGTGGGCGTGCGTCGCGCGGGCCGCGGCCAGGGTCCCGATCGGGCTCACCGCGTGCGGGTCGATCGCCTCGCCGACGGTGCGGCCGATCAGTTGCGGACGCTCGAACGCGCAGCCGACGGCGTGCCGAAGTACGCTCCGGCTGACGGCTTGCAGCGGTACGCCGTCCAGCGAGACCTGCCCGGTCGACGGGTCCCGGAGCCGGGCGGCGACCGCCGCGAGGACGGACTTGCCGGCGCCGCTCGGGCCGACGACCGCGATCGTGACGCCGCCGGGCAGGTCGAGATTCACGTTGTCCAGCAGGACGTTCCCGTTCGCGACGACGCTGACGCCGTCGAACGTCAGCTGCCCGGAACCGCGCGGCAGCGACAGCGTGCCGTGCGCGACCGGCTCGATCGCGATCACCTCGGCGGACCGTCGGACACCCGCCTTGGCGCGGGCGAGCTCGCCGAGCACGCCGGTCAGGTTGCCGAGCCCGGCGCCGAGGACGGCGTACTGCGAGGCGGCGAACAGCTCGCCCGCGGTGACGTTGCCGGCCACCAGTTGCAGGCCGCCGACGGCCAGTACGGCGACCAGGACGAGCGGGCCGACGACCGCCGCCTGGGCGCCGGAGCGGGCCAGGATCCGCCAGGTGACGACGCCGTGCCGGTGCAGCTCGGGGAGCAGGCCGAGGATGCGGCGCTCCTCGCGTTCCGTCGTACCGGCGGACTGAATGGTGCGGATGCCGGTCAGCGACTCGGACAGCAAGGCCGCGATCCGGCCTTGGGTCTCCTGGTAGGCGAGGCTGACGTCGGCAGTGCGCTTCGCGAAGGTCCAGAGCACCACGATCACCAGCAGCACGCCGCCGAAGAACGCGGCCGCGAGCCAGGGGTCGATGAAGGCCAGCAGGACCAGGCTGCCGAGTGGAGGAGCGATCGCGGCGATCGCGGTCACGGCCGCCGGTCCGGCCTGCGCGGCGTCGGACGCGTTCGCCGAGACCCGGGTGACCAGGTCACCGGTCTCGAAGTCGTGGGAGCCGTCCGGGCCGCCGCGTACGACGTGGCGGACCAGGCGGTTCCGCAGCCAGGCGGTCGTCTCGGCGACGCAGGCGGCACCGGCGAACGCGTCGACGATGCTCGCCGCGATCCCGAGCCCGATCAGCGCGGCCGTGACGATCAGCCAGCGGGTGTAGCCGTCACCGGCCACGATCGAGTCCACCGACCGCCCGAGAATCGTTGGCAGCGCCAATGTGACGGCGCTGCCGATCAGAGCGTTGAGCCCGATCAGCGGCAGCCACCCGCGTCCGTGCTTGGCCACCTCGTTGAAGGTGATCATGCGTCGAGTCCCGTCTGGTCGGCCAGGAACGCGAGCAGGTCGGCGGCCAGGTTGATGCCGCCGGTGGTGTGGCCGGCGTCGGCCTCGAAGCGGAGCAGGACCGGGCGCGGACCGGCGGTCGCGTGCTGGAGCGCCGCCGTCATCTTCCTTGCGTGCAAGGGATCCACGCGCGTGTCGTTCCCGAAGGCGGTCAGCAGCACGGCCGGGTACTTCACCCCGTCGACGACCCGGTGGTACGGCGAGTAGGCGAGCAGGTTCCGGAAGTCGTCGGCGTCCTGTACCGAGCCGTACTCCGCGGTCCAGCGCTCGCCGAGACCGGAGAGCTCGTAGCGGACCATGTCGGTCAGCGGCGCCGAGCAGACCGCAGCGGCGAACAGCTCCGGGCGCTGGGTGAGGGCCGCCGCGGTGAGCAGCCCGCCGTTCGACTCACCGCAGATCGCGAGCTGGTCCGGCGTCGTCCAGCCGTCGGCGATCAGGCGCTCGGCGGCGGCGATGAAGCCGTCGATGACGCGCTGCTTGTCGTGCCGGGTGCCGACCGGCAGGTCCGCGGTCACGAAGGACCCACCCGCTTCCACCCAGGCCAGCGCGAACGCGGAGTACGACGGTGTCAGCTCCTGTCCGAACCCGCCGTACCCGTAGAGGATCGTGGGACCCGGCTTGCCGATGATGTGGAGCTCGGTCGGCAGGGAGCGTGCTTCGGCCGGCCGGTCCGTGCTGGGGTCGTAGCAGTGGACGGTCGGCGGGGTCACGGTGTCCGTGTAGGTGTACCAGGCCCGGTTGCCGTCGGCGCTCAGCGATCCGACCGAGCCGTGCCCCGGGAGGTCGACGGCGCCGCGGCGCTCGCCGGTGAGCCGGTCGTGCACGGTGATCTCGGTGGCAGTGCTGACCAGTACGACGTCGTCCAGGATCGCCAGGCCGGTCAGCGGCTGCTCAGGCTGGAGGTAGTCGTGCCAGACGGTCGGCTCCGACGGGTCGCCGACGCAGATCCGCCCGGCCATCACGACGTACAACCGGCCGTCCGGGCCCACCGACATGATCGTGGTGCCCGTGGTCGGGATGTGCTTCGGCGCCGGGTCGTCGCTCGCGAGGTCCTGGAACCACAGGTCGGTCGGCGTACAGATCGTCAGCCACCGGCCAGCGCTCAGCTCCAGCCCGTACGACGCCTCGTCCGCGAGGATCGTGGTGTCGCCGGAGCTGCCCAGCGTGTGCCGTCGTACCTGACGGAAGCGGACGTAGTAGAAGGTGCGGTTGTCCGGGAGCCAGGCGACGGGGGAGTACCGGCAGCCGTCGATCGGGCCGTCGATCAGCTGACCGCTGTCGACGTCGAGGACCGACAGCGTGGACTGCTCGGTGCCGCCGCGGGACAGCTGGAACGCGACCTTGCTCCCGTCCGGCGACGGCTGCCACCCGTCGAGCGTGGTCAGACCGCTCGGGTCCAGTTGCCGTACGTCGATCAGCGGCGTCTCGTCGGCGAACAGTACGGCGTGCCGCCCGGCCTCACGGCGCAGGGTGAAGCAGCGGCCGCCGCGCCGGACCGGCGTGGACACGCTGCTGACGGCGGACAACGCCCGGACACGGTTCTTCCAGGCGAACCTGGTGCTCAGCGAAGCGGCGTACGTCAGCCAGAGCTCGTCCTGGTCCCGCAGCCACGCCTCGGCGGCGGACGGGTCCTCGAGCCAGCGGTACGGATCCGCGACGGTAGTGCCGTGCACCTGCTCCACGAGCGTCAGACGCTCGGCGCATGGATGAGACTGCACGGAATCGATCACCTCACTCTCCCCTCTCCCACCAACACAACGAGCCCACCGGCCCGGAGCTACCCCGAAGACAGGTCGGCCCCGGGCGGGGAATCCCACCCAGGGCCTGCGAGGTCCCGCGAACAGGTGATGCCTGCTACGCGCCGCCCCGCGGGCACTGGGCGGCGTTGTCGTCGGTCGACAGGACTCCGTCCTGCCTCCCTCCTCCGCCTTGCCCAGCACTCCGCGGGACGTCGCTCGCGACGGCATCACCTGTCCGCGCGACCTCTACTACCTGGCATAACAGGTGCCGTGTATCAGTGGCAGAGCAGCAGGCTCAGGTTGCTCGGGGTCTGCGAAGCGCAGCCCAGCACGGTCAGCGTGGAGCCGCCGTGGTGGTGGCCGTGGTGGCCGTAACCCGGGGTCTCGAGGCCCTGAAGGTCGAGAAGTGCCATGTTCTTACACCTCCTTCGGTGCGGTTCGTCGGGATGCGGACTCGGACCACTGGGGAGGTCCGAGGAACGGGAGGGACACCGGCGTCTGATCCGCGGAGTGCAGCGCCGTGCCCAAGGCCAGCAGTACGCCGGCCGAGCCGGTCGACAGGTCCATCGAGAGCCGGAGCAGCTGGTTGCCCGGGTACGCGAGGCCGCCCGCGAACGGCATCGCGTGCCAGCCGAGCCCTCTGATCAGGTCGTCGACCTGATTACCGAGAGCGGCGGCCGTGAGCAGCACACCGGCGCGACCCATGAACAGGCCGGGCTGGACGTAGTAAGAACAGTGCGTGACCCGCTTCAGCTCGTCGAGCGTCGTACTGAGCTCGTCGGACGGCCGGTGGCGCAGGTACCGCTCGAGGACGAGCGCGATCCCGGCCGAGCCTTCTTCGAGGTACGGCAGGGTCCGCCAGCCCTGGTTGACCTGGCGCATCCCGTCCTCGGTGAGCACGGTCCGCTTCAGGTCCTGCCGGAGCGCGATCTCCGCGAGGTCGAGCAGGCCGGTGTCGCCGAG
>NZ_DASRVN010000524.1:0-5592 GCF_035655035.1 Kribbella sp.
GTGGTTGCCGGATGCACCAGGTCTTCGCCGAGCCCGACCGCCTTGATCAGGTCCACGGCCTCGGGCCGCCGCGCCAGCACCGACTCGGCCCCGAGGTCGACCGGCACTCCTTCGAGATCGGCTCCCGCCAGCTTCCCGCCGAGCCGCGGCGACCCTTCGAGCACGGTGATCTCCGGCGGGTTCGGCCCGGTCGCGAGCGCATGCGCCGCCGCCAGCCCGCTGATCCCGCCACCGACCACGACAACCCGGCTCACAGCGCCTCCAGTACGTACTTCTTCCCCGGCCCGAGATCGGTGCTGGAGACTCCGACCTGCCGGAAGCCGGTCCGGGTCAGCACCGCCTGGGACGCCGGGTTCCGGTCCGAGGCCCCCGCCCGGAGCGAGGTCAACCCGTAGCCGGGAGCCAGCTCGATGATCGCCCGTACGGCGGCCGTCGCAAGACCTCGCCCGGCCCGCTTCTCGGCGATCCGGTACCCCAGCTCGGCGGCCCCGTCCGCGAAGTCGATCAGATTCACCCGGCCGACCACCGCACCGTCACCGTCGACCAGCACGTGGAACCGGCTGATACCAGCCTCCTGCTCCGCGAGCAGCGCGGCGTGCCGGGCCGCGAAGTTCGCGAAGTACTCGTCGCCGCGGTCCCAGATGTGCGCGGCGAAGTACGCACGGTTGTCCCGCTCGAACGCCAGTACGGCGTCCGCGTGGTCCGCGCGCAGCGGCTCCAGCGTCACCTCGTGGTCAGGCAGGAACATGAGCTGCCTGCACGTACTTGGTGATCCGCCGCAGCACCTCGGGATCCGCGTCCGGCGGGACCCCGTGGCCGAGGTTGAAGATGTGCGCCGGCGCCGCCTTGCCCTCGGCAAGGATCCGGTCCAGCTCCGGCTCGATCGCCTCCCAGCCCGCGAACAGCAGCGCCGGGTCGAGGTTGCCCTGCACCGGCTTCGGCGTACCGATCCGGCGTACCGCCTCGTCCAGCGGGACGCGCCAGTCGACGCCGACCACGTCCGCGCCGGCCGCGCTCATCAGCCCGAGCAGCTCGCCCGTGTTCACACCGAAGTGCACCCGCGGTACGCCGTAGTGCTCGATGGCGGCGAACACCTTCGCGGTGTGCGGCATCACGAACCGCTCGTAGTCGCGCGGCGACAGCCCGCCCGCCCACGAGTCGAACAGCTGGATCGCCGACGCACCGGCCTCGATCTGGACCGACAGGTACGCGATCGCGACCTCCGCGAGCCGGTCCGCCAGCGCGTGCCACAGCGCCGGGTCGCCGTGCATCATCGCCTTGGTCTTCGCGAAGTCCTTGCTCGGCCCGCCCTCGACCAGGTACGACGCGACCGTGAACGGGGCGCCCGCGAACCCGATCAGCGGCGTACCGCCGAGCTCGGACACCAGCTGCTGCACGGCCTCTGTGGTGAACGACACATCGGCCGGCGTCACCGGGCGGACCCTGGCCACGCCGGCGGCGTCCCGGATCGGGTCCGCGACCACCGGGCCGACGCCCGGCTTGATCTCGATGCCGAACCCGGCCGCCTGCAGCGGGAACACGATGTCGGAGAACAAGATCGCCGCGTCGACGCCGTAACGGCGGACCGGCTGCAGCGTTAACTCGACGACGAGGTCGGGACGCATGCACGACTCAAGCATCGAGACGCCCTCCCGGGCCGCGCGGTACTCGGGCAGCGCCCGCCCGGCCTGACGCATGAACCACACCGGGGTGTGCGGCGGCCGCTCACCCCGGGCAGCGAGCAGGTAGGCGGAACGGTCCAGCGAGGGGGGTAACGTCGGGGCCACAGCCCGATGATCCCACGCGGTCGCCGGCACTCCGCGGCCCGGTCGCGGACAGCTACCGGCGCGTCGTCGCACGCGTCGGTGAGTAATCGGTCGTAGGCTGCCGATATGGGTGCCCGCAAGCAGGTCGACGCGCCACCCGCGGAGTTCGCCGAGGCAGTCTCGCAGTTACGAGGTGCCCGGTTCCGGCCCGAGGTTTTCGTCGAGGAGATGCCCGCACCGCAGCGGATCGCACCGCATGCGGCGGCGGTCAGCGCCGACGTGACGGTCGACGGTGACGATGTCGCCACCGGCCGTCTGGTCGTCCTCTACGATCCCGCGGGGAACGACGCCTGGCAGTCGACCTTCCGCTGTGTCGCGTACGTGCGTGCCGCCGTCGAACCGGAGATGGTGACCGACGCGCTGCTCGGCGGCGTGGGCTGGACCTGGCTGATGGAGGCGCTCGCGGACCGCGGCGCCGACTTCCTGGCACCGAGCGGTACCGTGACCAGGGTGGTATCGGAAAGCTTCGGCGGGATGGCCGACGACGACGCGACCGCGGAGATCGAGATCCGCGCGTCCTGGAGCCCGGTGCCGGGTCCCGGCGGCGCCGTCGACGTGACCCGGCACGCCGAGGCGTGGGGTGAAGTGCTGTGTACGGCGGCCGGCCTGCCGCCCGTTCCGCCGGGAGTGGTCGCGATGCCGACCCGGCGTGGACAGCGGGGCCGATGAGCCCAGCCGACCCAGCGCAGCCTTCCGCGCCCACGGAGGACCCGACCGCCGGCCTGCCCCTGCTCGAGCTCAGGGACGGGCTGTCCGACGTGATCGACACCGATCCCGCGCTGACCGCGACGGTCGAGGCGTTCCAGGCCGGTACCGGTCCGGTCGCGGTCGACGCCGAGCGCGCGTCCGGTTATCGGTACTCGCACCGGGCCTACCTGGTCCAGCTGCGCCGTGAAGGCTCCGGCTCCGCGCTCGTCGACCCGATCCCGTTCGGAGACCTGTCCGCGCTCGGCGACGCGATCGTCGACACCGAGTGGATCATCCACGCGGCCAACCAGGACCTGGCCTGCCTGGCCGAGGTCGGGATGGTGCCGCGGCAGGTCTTCGACACCGAGCTGGCCGGCCGGCTGCTCGGCTACCCGAAGGTCGGCCTCGCCTCGCTGGTCAGCGAAGTACTCGGCTACCGGATGCGCAAGGAGCACTCCGCCGCCGACTGGTCCACCCGGCCGCTGCCGGCGCCCTGGCTGGTGTACGCCGCGCTCGACGTCGAGATGCTCATCGAGCTGCGGAACGCGATCGAGCAGGAGCTCCGCCGCGCGGGCAAGTGGGAGTGGGCCGTGCAGGAGTTCGCCGCGATCCTGGACGCTCCCCCGCGGGAGCCGAAGCCGGACCCGTGGCGCCGTACGTCCGGCATGCACCGGGTCCGGAACCGCCGCAGCCTGGCCGTCGTCCGGGCGCTCTGGGAGGCCCGCGACCAGATCGCGGAGGCCGCGGACATCTCCCCCGGCCGGATCCTGCCGGACGCCGCGATCGTCGAGGCGGCCTCCGCGATGCCGACCGACCGGGACGCACTGCAGAAGCTCACCGCGTTCAAGGGCCGCGGCGCGCACCGGCACATGCGGACCTGGTGGGAGGCGGTCGACCACGCCCGCAAACTCCCCGAGTCCCAGCTGCCCAAGCAGGGCCCGCGGTACGACGGTCCGCCGCCCGCCCGCGCCTGGGCCGACCGCGACCCCGACGCCGCCGCCCGCCTCTCCACCGCCCGTACGGCGGTCGCCGAGATCGCCGAGGCCCACCGCCTCCCCACCGAGAACCTGCTGGCCCCGGACACCATCCGCCGCCTCGCCTGGTCCCCACCCCAGGAGGTGACCGTCGACGTCGTCACAGCCTTCCTCCGCGACCACCACGCCCGCCCCTGGCAGATCGCCCTCACCGCCGAAGTCCTCACCGACGCCATGACCTCCGAAGCCCCCACCAAACCCCTCGACTAGAGCTCAGGCCGGAAGATCGCGCTCTGTACGTACTCCATCGCCTTGACGAACTTCTCGTCGCTCAGTCGGCGGGTCATCTCCTCAGGCGAGACGTCCTCGACGCGGGTCTGCAGCCAGTAGAGGTTGCCGTACGGGTCGTGCACCCGGGCGACGATGTCACCCCAGAACAGGTGCGTCGGCTCGGTGACCACCGTCCCGCCGGCCGCAACCGCCCGCGTCAGGGTCTCGTGCACGTCCGGTACGTACAGCCGCAGGAACGCCGGCGTCGGCCGCCACTCCGGGTTGTCGAACATCATCACCACCGAGTCCCCGATCCGCATCTCGGCGTGCCCGATGTTCCCGCGCTCGTCCACCACCCGCCCACCGAGGTCCTCGGCGCCGAACGCGGCCGCCAGGAACTCCATCAGCCCGGCGGTGTCGCGACCGATGATCCACGGCGTGACCGCGTGATACCCATCAGGAATCATGTGTTCTGCTCCTTCGTCGGATCGGTAACTCCGACGCTAGAAGCAGAACAGGACAGGTTCTGTCCCCTACTCGGTCAGCACGGGGACTTTCGGTGCGAGGTCCTGGCGGATCTCGGAGCGGAGGGTGAGGAAGGTCTGGACGGCGCCGAGGAGGATTACGGTGGCGATCACGGCGAAGATCTGGCGGTAGCTGAGCAGGCTGACCAGGAGGCTGCCGAGGGCCAGTGAGATGGCCTGGGGTGTGGAGATCAGTACCTCGACCGCGGTGGACACCCGGCCGATCAGGTGGGTCGGGGATCTGCGCTGCATCAGGGTGGTCAGCGAGACGAACGTCCACGGCAGCCCGACGCCACAGATGGCGGCCCCGACGAGTACGACGACGATCGTCGAGGCGGCGGCGCAGACGATCGTGGCCGCAGCCAGCGCGGTGAGGCCGAGTACGCAGGTGGCGATCTCGCCGAGGCGTCGTACGGCGCGGCTCGCGGTCAGGCCGCCGATCACGGCGCCGACGCCCTGGCAGGTCACGAAGACACCCGAGAACGTCGCCGGCTTGCCGAAGGCGTCCATCAAGGCGTAGATCGAGGACTCGAAGAACCCGATCACCAGGATCGAGATCCCCAGCCCGACCAGGACGTGCCGCAGCACCCGATCCGAGGCCAGGAACCGGACGCCGCCGAGCACGTCCTCCCGGAACGTGCTCCGCGCGGGCGCCGGCGTCTCGGTGACCTTGATCGTCGCGATCAGCAGCCCGGCCACCACGAACGTGGTCGCGTCGATCACCGCCACCAGCCAGCCACCCGCGGTCGCGAACACCGCCGCCCCCACGAGCGGCCCGAACAGGCGGTAGCCCTCCTTGATCGTGGCCAGGCCGGAGTTCGCGTCGACGAGCAGGTCGTCCGGCAGCAGTTCCTTGAGCAGCCCGTTCACCGCCGCGGGCAGCACGACGAACGACACGCCGTACAGGAACGCGACGGCCCAGATCAGCCAGACGTCGCCGGCGTCCCGGACCAGCACCAGCGGCAGTACGGCGGCCGCGCTGGCGAAGTTGCCCCAGACAAGGATCGGCTTGCGGGGCAGGCGATCCACCCAAACGCCGAGCAACGGCGCTCCGAGCGCGGGGAGCACCACGAAGAAGAAGGTCAGGCCGGCCTGCGCGTTCGATCCGGTGAGCGTCTTCACCCACATGCTCAGCACCAGCAGCATCACCGAGTCGCCCAGCATCGACGTACTCAGGCCGCCGAACAGCCGCGGGAAACCGGGCTGCGCGAACAGTTTTCTCATGCCGGATCGACCCCCGGGAAGTACGTCGGCACGCCCCAGGCGACGAACTCGCACAACCGCGCACCCGCGGGCCGCTGCGCCGGATCG
>NZ_DASRVN010000525.1:0-23155 GCF_035655035.1 Kribbella sp.
GCGGTCGGCTTGTAGAAGTAGTTGTTGTCCGAGGTGACGAACTTCCCGACCTCATCGATGAACAGGCCGAACCCGATCCCGCCGATCGTCGCCGCGGCCGGCCGGACGACCGGGCCGACGTACCCGAGCAGCAGCGAGATCGCGACGAACATCAGCAGGCCGCCGGGCAGGACGTGCGCGATGTGCAGGCCCTTGCCGCCGATCTGCGGGTACCCGCTCAGGCTGAGCAGCAGCCGCGTGATCAGCACCGTCGCCACCCCGGACACCACGAACGTGGTCAGGTGCTCCCCGGACCGCACGTTGCGGACCATCCCGGCCCGCATCAGGTACGACGAACGTTCACCGGTGGTGGCCATGCGGTGACGTTACCGGAGGAAGGCTGCCACTACGACGATGGCGACCAGGGCAGCCAGTACGAGGGAGGTCACCAGTCGGCGCGTGCGGGGGTCCACGGGGTCAGAGTAGGCGGAAGTTCCCAACGAACGTGCCGTGGGGGTCGACCCGCCGCTTGATCTCACGGAGCCTGGCCAGGTCGTCCGGGGTGTAGCAGTCCTCCAGGGTGTTCCAGGCGGACAGCCCGGTCGGTGTCTTCTGGCCGACCCGCCACGGCGACAGGGCCTCCTGCAACGTCCGCAGTGCGTGCTCACCCGACCGCAGGTGCCGGATGACCAACTGGAAGAGCGGTGGCTTGCCGTACTCCTGCAGCGTGCTGACCAGCTCAGGAGTCACCTCCTGGAACGGACTGGTGATCAGCGACAGCGCCTGCTCGAGCTCAGGAGCCGAGGCGTCCGGTGTGATCACGTCGACCATGCAGAACGACTTCCCACGCACAGCCTCGGGCACACTGGGCGCTGCTGGGTAGTGAACGAGGTACGCCCACAACGTGACGCTCTCCGGCGCCCGTCGATGAGCTCCACAGCCCGCAGGCTGCCCGCACCGCTCCCGTACGGGCGGGAAAACCAGGAAAAACCGCCGTTCAAGCAGTACCCGACCACAGACACATTCGCCGACGAGCCAGGTAGACCTGTGAGACCCGTGCCGTCCAGTGCGCGCTGCAGCGCTCCCCAGCGCACACCTGCTCCTACCTGCGCAGTACGGGCCGTTGCGTCGACAGACAGCTCGTCCAGCGCGTCCGTGCGTACGACGATCGTGCCGTCGAGCGCACGGGTCGCCCCGTGGCCGCCTGCTTGGGCTGCGACCTGCAGGCCGTGTGTAGCGGCGCACTTGACGACCTGCTCGATGTCCGCTGGTACGACTCGTCCCTGCACGGTCCCGCTGTACCACGCGGAGTGGGTCAGACCAGTGGTTCCGGGCGGTGGACGCCGCGGGGGCGGTAGCCGAGCGCGTCGGACATGCCCAGGTAGTCGGACAGCAGCCAGATGATCGCCAGCCACATCTCCGTACCCTGCAGCCCCGGGATCGCCCGGTCGTCGGTGCCGTCCGGGGCGAACGCGAAACCGGCCCCGTCGACCCAGCGGGTCAGGATCGCGCGCAGCTGCTGCTCGGCCCAGCGGCGGCCCTCGGCCTCGCCGTACGACGTCTGCTTGCGGGCCAGCCACAGCGGATGGATGACGTCGAGCACGTTGCACGCGTTGTAGTTGTCGCCGGTGAACATCCGCCGGTCGTTGCTGTGCGCAAGCACCGTGGCGACGGCCTGCTCGGGATAGGGCAGCGGGAGGCCGAACTGCGCGTACGTGCCGCGCGTGAGGCGGTAGAAACCGTTCACCACCTGGAGCAGTCCGTCGTCGGGATGGGGCGTACCCCACATGCCGGTCGACGGGTCGACGTGGGTGAGGAGCCAACCCATCAGCAGTTCGAGGTGACCGGATTCGCCGCCGTTCTGCAGCGCCAGCGCCGTACCGAGCGCGTCGATCCCGGAGCCTGCCGACCACGCTCTCCTTGCCCATGGCAACTTGTCGAGGTCTTCGAGGCCGAACGACGTGTCGATCGGGTGCTCGAAGCTGCTTCCGAGGACCTGGAGGGCGTACCCGACGCACAGGATGTGGTAGCTGGCAGGCCCTTCCAGGACAGCGAGTTCGGCATCGGGCTGGTCTTCCGGTGGTACCAGTCCGGTCGCCGGATCCTGGTGTTCGCGCAGGCGACGGACGAGGTCGTCGCGCGTGTGACCCGCCGGCGTACGGCGTACCAGCAGGTCCGCGATCTCGATCGCGTCGCACCACGGGCGGATCTCCGGCGCCCGGTCGAGGCCGGGGCGGTCGACGAAGCGCGTGCCGTCCCAGCAGCGCGCGAGTACGTCGTCGGTCTGCGCGCGGGCCTCGGCCGCGAACGCCGTCAGCAGGGTGGGTAGGTCACCTGACATGGATGCTCCTGTCCGCGAGCGGAGGATGCGGGCCGGGTTGCCGGCCGCTACCGAGTTGGCGGGGATGTCCTTCGTGACGACTGCGCCCGCGCCGATGATCGTGTGCGGGCCGACCGTGACGCCGTCCAGGATCGTCACGTTCGAACCGATCCAGACGTCGTCGCCGATCGTGATGCCGAGCGCGGTGTGCGGCTGCTTGAAGATCGGCTCGCCCGGCGCGGTTCCGTGGTTGAACGCGAGCAGCGACGTGTGCGCGCCGATCCGGACGCCGTCGCCGATCGTCACCACGCCGCGGACGGCCGCGAACGGGTTGATCGTCGAGTCGGAGCCGAGCGTGATCCGTCCGGTGACGTAGGCGTGCGCGGCGATGTACGAACGCTCCCCCAGCCGGAGCTCGTCGCAGTACACCGCGGCCGACTCGGCGACGTACACGTCGGCCGCCAGTTCGACCGACCCGCCGAGGCGCGCCTGCCGTTCGGCCTGCCGCTCACGATCGGCGCCGGACGCCGTCCGTTTGTACTCCCAGGGCAGGAAATCGAGGCGCAACGGCTCGTTCGGCAGCATGGGAAAACGCTATCCAAATCTCCCGGGCAGCGCTAGGGCCGAAATGCCGCTGCTAATCTCCGGTCTGACATGAACACTTTTCCGTCTGCGCGAGGGGTGGCCGGGCGATGACGACGAGCGGATCCGGCGCGGGCGGCGACGGCCCGGCCAACGGCACCCGCCGCGGTCATCGGGTCACGATCAGCGATCTCGCACGCCGGCTGCACATCTCGAAGGCGTCGGTCTCGTACGCGCTGAACGGCCGCGCCGGGGTCAGTGAGGAGACCCGGCAGCGGGTGCTCGACCTGGCCGAGGAGCTCGGCTTCCACCCGAACTCCGCCGCGGTCGCGCTGTCCGCGAGCCGGACCCGGACGATCGGGATCGTGATCGCGCGGGAGCCCACGCTGATCTCCACCGAGGCGTTCTACATGCGCACGCTGGTCGGCATCGAGCAGTACCTGAACGAGGTCGACTCGTCGCTGCTGCTCCGGCTCACCGGCGAGCACGGCGAGGACCTCGACGTACTGCGACGCTGGTCGCGGCAGGGGCGGGTCGACGGGTTCATCCTGTTCGACGAGCACGAGGACGACCCGCGGATCCCGTTGCTGAAGGAGCTCGGGGTGCCGTGCGTGGTGGTCAGCTCGAACGCGCCGGACGACACGGCCGGACGGCTGATCAGCTCGTCGGCGGAGACCGTCGACCTGATCCTCGATCACCTGGTCGGGCTCGGGCACACGGACATCGCGCACATCAGCGGGCCGTTCACGTTCATCCACGAGCGGTCGCGGGTGCAGACGTTGCACGAGAGCGGGGTGCGGCGCGGGGTCAGGGTGCGGCACGTCGAGGGGAGTTACCGGTACGACGACGGGGCCGAGCTCACGCGGCGGTTGCTGACCGGGGCGAATCCGCCGACCGCGATCGTGCTCGGGAACGACCTGATGGCGGTGGCGGCGCTGCGGGTCGCGATGGATCTCGGTACGGCGGTGCCGGGGCAGGTGTCGGTGGTGGCGTGGGACGACTCGCCGCTGTGCGAGCTGGCGAGGCCGGGGATCACTGCGGTCGACCAGAAGACGATGGAGCGCGGCCGGGCGGCGGCGGACCTGCTGCTGCGGATCATCACCGGCAACCCCGAACGGCACGAAGAGGCACCGGCCGGGGAATTGCGCGCGCGCGAGTCCTCAGGACCCGCTCACTCTTAGAACCCTCCACAGTTTGAAGACTGTGTGAAATCGGGTGGGTGCGGTGCGTGGTGGATTGCGTTTGCCGGTGGGTCGGTGGAGGTTGGGCGGGTTACGAGGTCGTAACGAAGGCGGTGCTGCTGAACCGGTTAGGGTTTCGAAACTTAACCGGTTAGGCCAGTATGTGCCTGATCCGCCCCCGCAGGTCCGCGGGGGCTCGACACGGGACGAGGGAGTCCGACGTGAGACTGCGTTCGCTTGTAGCCGCGGTGGCTGCGACCGCCATGGGAGTCAGCCTCGCCGCCTGTGGTGGCGGCAGCAAGAACGACTCCTCCGGTGGCAGTTCCGGGGACCAGACGCTGACCTACTGGGCCAGCAACCAGGGCACCAGCCTGGACAACGACAAGGAGGTGCTGACCCCGGTCCTGCAGAAGTTCACCAAGGACACCGGGATCAAGGTCAACCTCGAGGTGATCGGCTGGAACGACCTGCAGACCCGGATCCAGACCGCGATCACCTCCGGCCAGGCGCCGGACGTGGTCAACATCGGCAACACCTGGGCGGCCTCGCTGCAGGCCACCGACGCGTTCCTGCCGTTCGACGGCGACGCGATGACCGCGATCGGCGGCAAGGACAAGTTCGTGCCGACGGCTCTGGCGACCGGCGGCAAGGAAGGCACCGACCCGACCTCGGTCCCGCTCTACGGTCTGGCCTACGGCCTGTACTACAACAAGGCGATGTTCGCCGCGGCCGGCCTGCAGCCGCCGAAGACCTGGGAGGAGATGGTCACCGACGCCAAGAAGCTGACCATCCCGGGCAAGCAGTGGGGTATGGCGCTGGCGGCCGGCAGCTACACCGAGAACGTGCACTTCGCGTTCATCAACGCCGCGCAGAACAAGGCCGACTGGTTCGGCGGCGACGGCAAGCCGACCTTCACCGGTGACGGCAACGTCCAGGGCGTCCTGCGGTACCTCGACCTGATGCAGAAGGACAAGGTCGCGAACCCGTCGAACGCGCAGTACGACAACGGCACCAAGTCCGTGAACGACTTCGCCACCAAGAAGGTCGCGATGGTCATCAACCAGAACAACGCGGACTCCTCGATCGTGGCCAATGGGATGAAGGCCGGCGAGTACGGCGTCGTACCGTTCCCGGCGCCGTCCGGCGGCGAGCAGGTGGCCAGCCACGTCGCGGGCATCAACCTGTCGGTGTTCAAGAACACCAAGCACAAGGACGCGGCGCTGAAGTTCGTCAAGTACATGACCGACGCGACCACGCAGAGCACGCTGGACAAGCCGTTCTCCGCGCTGCCGGTGCTGAAGGACGCGAAGCCGAACTTCACCACCGACGCGACCGAGGCAGCCACCTTCCAGGACATCTACAACACCAAGTCCAAGCCGCTGCCGCTGGTGCCGGCCGAGGACCAGTTCGAGAGCACCGTCGGCAAGGCGATGAACTCGATGTTCGCCAAGATCGCGACCGGCGGCACGGTGAGCGCCGACGACGTCAAGGCGGCCCTGAAGACCGCCGAGGACCAGGTGGCGGCGAGCAGCTGACGATGGCCGTCGCAACCGAAACCGCGGCTCCGGCGCCGATCAAGCGCCGGAGCCGCCCCGAGAACCGTCCCGGGCTGAACCGGTGGCTGCCGTACGCGCTGCTCGCCCCGGCGGTGCTGCTGGAGCTGTTCATCCACATCATCCCGATGCTGGTCGGGATCTGGATGAGCTTCGTGAAGCTGACCAAGTTCTTCATCGCGAACTGGTCCGCCGCTCCGGGCGCCGGGCTGAACAACTACAAGGTCGCGCTCGACTTCAACAACGCGGTCGGCCAGGGGCTGCTGAAGTCGTTCGGCGTCACGGTCGTGTTCTCGGTGGTCACGGTGGCGTTCTCGTGGGTGCTCGGGATGGCCGCGGCGGTCGCGTTGCAGCCCGAGTTCCGCGGGCGCGGCGTCGTACGGACGCTGTTCCTGGTGCCGTACGCGCTTCCGGCGTACGCCGGGATCCTGACCTGGAACTTCATGCTCCAGCGGGACACCGGCGCGGTGAACCACGTGCTGCACCAGCTGCACCTGAGCGACGGCAAGACGTTCTGGCTGATCGGCGGCAACGCGCTGGTCGCGCTGATCACGGTGGCCGGGTGGAAGCTGTGGACGTTCGCGTTCCTCACGCTGATGGCCGGTATGCAGAGCATCCCGCGGGACCTGTACGAGGCCGCGTCGGTGGACGGCGCCGGCAACATCCGGCAGTGGCGCAACATCACGCTGCCGTCGCTGCGGCCGGTCAACCTGGTGCTGGTACTCGTGCTGTTCCTGTGGACGTTCAGCGACTTCAACACGCCGTACGTGCTGTTCGGTACGGCGCAGCCGCCGGCCGGGGACCTGATCACGTTCCACATCTACAACGCGTCGTTCCTGACCTGGAACTTCGGGACCGGTGCGGCGATGTCCGTCCTGCTGCTGATCTTCCTGATGATCGTCACCGGCATCTACCTGCTCGTCACCGGAAGGAGGTCACGTCGTGCGTGAGACCAGAGGCTTCAAGATCTACCGCGGTGTCACCCTGACCGTGCTCGGGCTGTTCGTGCTGGTCCCGCTGTACGTGATGATCACGTCGTCGCTCAAACCGCTGAAGGACGTGCAGGGCGCGTTCACCTGGTGGCCGTCGAACCTGACGCTGGCGCCGTTCGTCGACATGTGGAAGACGGTGCCGCTGGCGAAGTACTTCGTGAACTCGACGATCGTGTCGGTGTCCGCGACGGTCTTCTCGGTGGCGATCGCGATCCTGGCGGCGTTCGCGGTGTCGCGGTTCAGGTTCCGCGGGCGGAGCGTGTTCACCACGACGGTGCTGTCGACGCAGATGTTCCCGGGTGTGCTGTTCCTGCTGCCGTTGTTCCTGATCTTCGTGAACATCAACAACTCGTTCGGGTTGCAGCTGGTCGGGACGCGGCTCGGGCTGATCATCACGTACCTGACGTTCAGCCTGCCGTTCTCGATCTGGATGCTGGCCGGGTACTTCGACAGCATCCCGCGCGAGCTCGACGAGGCCGCACTGGTCGACGGGTGTGGTCCGATGGGCGCGCTGTGGCGGGTCGTACTGCCGGCCGCGCGGCCCGGGGTGATCGCGGTGGCGATCTACTCGTTCATGACCGCGTGGGGCGAGGTCTTGTTCGCGTCGGTGATGACCACCGAGGCCAACCGCACGCTGTCCGTCGGGCTACGCCAGTACTCGACCCAGACCAACATCTACTGGAACCAGATCATGGCCGCTGCCCTGGTGGTCAGCGTCCCGGTCGTCATTGGCTTCCTGCTGGCCCAACGACACTTCGTCGCCGGTGTAACTGCCGGTGCGGTCAAATAGGACGCATGTACTTCGAGGACTACGTGCCGGGTGCTCGCGTCGAGCACCCGGCCACACTCACCGTCGACCAGGCAGCCGTCATCGAGTTCGCCGAGCAGTTCGACCCGCAGTACTTCCACGTAGACCCTGTGGCGGCTGCGGACGGTCCGTTCCACGGGCTGATCGCGAGCGGCTGGCACACGGCCGGGATGATGATGCGGTTGTACGCCGACCAGTATCTGTCGAAGGTTGCGAGTCTCGGCGGGCCCGGTGTCGACGAGCTGCGCTGGCCGGCGCCGGTCCGGCCGGGCGACGTGCTGCGGCTGCGGACCGAAGTACTGGAGGCGCGGCCGAGTAGGTCGAAGCCTGATCGTGGGCTGGTGCGTACGCGGGCCGAGCTGCTCAATCAGGATGACGTCGTGGTGTTCTCTTGCGAGGTACTGAACTTCATCAGCCGGCCATGATTGTGAAGGACACGGACCAGCTGGAGAAGGTCTTGCCGTTGTCGTTCTGGACGCTGAAGCGGGTCGGGGCGTCGCACTTCACCTCGTAGCCGGCGAGCTTCACGAACTGGTTGGTGCACTTCTCCAGGTCCGTGGGCATCCACTTGGTGACCTGCGCGGCGGTCGGATCGCCGGGCAGAGCCGTCTGCAGGATCGTCTTCATCGAGCGCTGCAGGTTCTTGATCACCACTGCCCGGCCTTGAGGGTATGCCCCCGGGCCGTTGCTGAACGTCATCGCACCGAACGACGAGAGCTGGGCGTTGGCACTGGCCTGCGTCAGCGCGTCCGGCTCGAGACTGATCTCGATGCTCTCGGCCTTGCCGCCCTTGACGCACTTGACCTGATGGTCGTCGGTCTTCGCGCAGGTCACGCCCTTGCTCTTCAGCAGCGCGGACGCACTGGCCACGGTGGCCCGCAGACAGTAGACGTTGGCACCAGGCGCACACGGCACCGGGCCGGGCTTCGGTGCGTTGGTGGACGGGCGATCGGTGGGACCGCTGCTCGGTACGGTCGGCCCGCCGGACGGGGCGGTCGACGCGCGGACCGGCGCCGAGCTCGGGGTGACCGGACCGCTCGTCGAGCGCTTCTTGGGCGTGACCAGGAGGATGCCGGCTCCGACCAGTAGCAGCACCACGATCACCGAGAGCACGATGATCAGCGCCGCCAGCCCGCCGCTGCCGCGACCGCGGCGGGGTGGGCGGAACTGGGAGGCGTACGGACCGGGCCCGAACTGCGGCTGCTGGGGGTACTGCGGCTGCTGGGCGTACTGCGGTTGCTGCGATTGCTGCTGGTACGGCGGTTGCTGATACTGCTGGTACTGCGGATCCGGTGGCGGGTAGCCGCCCTGCTGGTTGCCCACCGCCACAATCTAGTGGGCTCGTGGTTCAGGCGAAGAGTTTCTCGCCCCAGTACGACCCCGGCGTGACACCCGGCGGGCAGGCGAAGATGCCGGAGCCCACGTGGTGGATGTACTCGTTCATCTTGTCGTTCTTCGCGAGCCGGTTCTGGATCGGGATGAACTGTTTGCGCGGATCCCGCTGGTACGCGAGGAAGAACAGCCCGGCGTCCAGCCGGCCGAGCCCGTCGGAGCCGTCGACGAAGTTGTAGCCGCGGCGGAGGAGCTCCGCGCCGTTGTTGAACTGTGGGTGCGCGAGCCGGACGTGCGAGTCGGCCGGTACCTTCGGTTCGCCGTCGGAGTTCTTCGCGGTGAAGTCGATCGCGTCGAACTCGTCCGCCTTGCCGAGCGGGGCGCCGGTACCCTTCCCGCGGCCGACCACCGCCTCCTGCTCGCCGAGCGACGTACGGTCCCAGATCTCGATGTTCATCCGGATCCGGCGCGACACCAGGTACGAACCGCCGACCATCCAGTCCGGGCCGTCCTCGGGCTGGACCCACAGCTGCTGCTCGAGCTTGGTGGCGTCCTCGAGTTTGAGGTTGTTCGTACCGTCCTTGAAGCCGAACAGGTTCCGCGGGGTCGCCTGGGCGCGGGAGGTGGACGACGTACGGCCGAAGCCGAGCTGGGAGTAGCGGACGACGGTACGGCCGAAGCCGATCCGGGCGAGGTTGCGGATCGCGTGGACCGCTACCTGGGGGTCGTCGGAGCAGGCCTGTACGGCGATGTCGCCGTACGACCGGGCTTCCTCGAGGTCGTCGCCGATGAAGTGCGGGAGGTCGACGAGAGCCTTCGGGCGTTTCGCGGCGAGGCCGAACCGCTTGTCGAACAGGGACGGGCCGAAGCCGACGGTGATCGTCAGGTGCGCCGGCGGGAGACCGACCGCCTCGCCGGTGTCCTCCGGCGGCACCTCGTCCGGGCCGTTCACCGCGCCGTACTGCCCGATGTCACGCCCGGCGGTGAGCAGCGCGGCCGCGGCGGTCCATTCCTTCAGCAGCGCGATGAGCTCGTCGCGGTTGGTGGTCGTCACATCGAACGCCGCGAAGTGCAGCCGGTCCTGCACCGGCGTGGTGATCCCTGCCTGATGCGCCCCATGAAACTCAACCGGCCCGTTGTCATCCGCGGCTTGCGAAGGCTGAGCCGTCACCGCCGAACGCACGGCATACCCAGCAACCCCCGTAGCAACAGCAGCCCCCGCAGCCCCGAACAACCCCCGCCGAGAAACACCCCGCCGCCGCCCCGGCTCCGCTGGGGCGGCGGCGGGGGAAGCGGGAGCCGAGCTGTTGTCCGTCGTGGGCCTCGCGTCGTCTGTCATTTCTTTGCGATTACTCCGGCTACTTGGCTGACTGGTTCGGCTAGGCCGTCTACTACGGCGCCGAGGGCCTTCTTCTCGGGCTCTGAGGCTGTGTAGGGCTTGAAGCCGTCGGCGGTGCGGTACTTGTCGAGGGCGGTGAAGACTGCCTTGAAGTTGGTGTCGAGCTGGGTGACCAGGGCGGCGTCGCGGGTCTGCAACGCGGGGCGGAGGGCCTGGATCGCGGCCTGGGAGCCTTCGACGTTCGCCTGGAAGTCCCACAGGTCGGTGTGCGAGTAGCGGTCCTCCTCGCCGGTGACCTTGCCGGTCGCGACCTCGTCGAGCAGCCCCTTGGCACCGTTGGCCATCTGCAGCGCCGTGAGCTTGACGGCCTTCGACCGTGCCACCACCGTCTTCACGTCGGCCAGCAGCTGGTCGGCGTACTTCGCCATCCCCTTGGTGCTGTTGGTGACCCACAGCGCCTGCTCGATCCGGTGGTACCCGGTCCACTCGGTGCCGGGCTCGACGTCGTTCACGCGGGCGTCGATCTTCGGGTCGAGATCGCCGAACGACTCCGCGACCGGCTCGATCCGCTCCCAGTACGTCCGCGACACCGGGTACAGCGCCTTCGCCTTCGCGACGTCGCCGGCCTTCACCGCGGCGGTGAACTCGGTGGTCTTCTGCTCCAGCGCGACCGCCTGCGAGTTGATGTAGCGCTGGTAGCTCACGGCCGCCTGCTTCAGCAGCGCGTCCTCGGACGTCTGCGCGGGCGCGTCACCGGTGACGGTCAGGTCGCCGCGGATCCCGTCGCCGACCATCCCGGGCTTGCAGACCGCCTGGTACTTGCCGGTCGGCAGCTCGACGATCAGGTCCCGCTTCAGCCCGGGCCCGATGTTCTCGACCTCGCCCATCACCCGGTCGCCGTCGGCGTACACGTAGAACTCGGTGATCTTGCTGCCGGTGTTCGACACCGAGAACGTGCTGGTCCCGGACTTCACGTCCCGGCGGCTCAGGTCGCAGGCCGAGTCGGTCGCCTTCACCGACACCGGACCGGTGCCGTCGTCCTTCGCGGCCGGCTCGCTCTTCGCGCACGCGCTCAGCGCGGCCAGTCCGATGGTGGCACCAACGATTACGGCCTTCCGGCCGAGAAGCGCAGACATGGTTCTCCTGGGATTCAGGCCGCTTTGTGAGCGGTCGTCGCCGGCACGGCAGGCGGGGTGGGGCTCTTCACCGGGCGGAAGTACAGGAACAGCACCGGGACCAGGTACACGACCCAGGCGGTCGCTTCCAGCACGGTCGGCGCCGGGTTGAAGTTGAAGATGCCCTTCAGCAGTACGCCGTACCAGCTGGCCGGCGGGATCACGTGCGAGATGTCGAACGCGAGGTGGCCGATCCCGGGCAGCACCCCGGCCTCCTGCAGGTCGTGGAAGCCGTACGCGAAGATGCCGGCCGCGACGAGGACGAGCACCGCGCCGGTCCACTTGAAGAACACCGCGAGGTTGACCTTCACCGCGCCCTTGTAGATCGCGACCCCGAGCAGCACCGAGGTGGCCAGGCCGAGCAGGACGCCGATCAGCGGTACGGCGGTGGTCGCGGTGGCGGCCGAGGCGTACACGATGAACGCGGTCTCGATGCTCTCCCGGAACACCGCGAGGAAGGCCAGGATGACGACCGCGCGGGACCCGACCTCGAGGGCCTGGCCCATCCGGTCGCGGAGCTCGCGCGCGATGCTCCGGGAGGCCTTGCGCATCCAGAAGATCATCCAGGTGACGAAGCCGACCGCGAGGATCGACATCACGCCGCCGACGATCTCCTGGGTGGTGAACGACTTCGCGGTCAGCGCGGTGACGAACTGCAGCAGGCCCCAGGCGGCGGCCGCCACGGCGAGCGCCGTGGCGACACCGATCCAGACCAGTTTGAGCCGGTCCCGATGCCCGGACTTGACCAGGAACGTGGCGAGGATGCTGACCACCAGCGATGCCTCGAGTCCTTCACGGAGTCCGATCAGATAGTTCGCGAGCATGGCGGGACACTTTCGTCTTCTTAGGTACGGCTAACCTTCATGAGGTTAGCCTAAGAAGTCCCATTCGCCTACCGTGACGTACGCCGCACTGTGCCCCGGGCCCTCGCCCAGCCGGGACTCGATCAGCCGCAGACTGCCCGCGGTCCAGGCGGGGCTCTCGTAGTTCTCGAAGATCCGCACCCACTTGGTGACGTCGAGTTGCCGGCGCAGCCGCGCGAGCGTCAGGTGCGGGGTGAACTTGCGGCCCTCGACCTCGACCCCGGCCCGGTTGGCGGCGGCCCGGGTGGTCATCGACAGGTGTTTGAGGGACTCGGTCTCGTCGCGGATCCCGGCGTACAGCACCCGCGCGTCCGGTACGCCGGGAAACGCGCCCGCGCCGGCGACCTGCAACGCGAACGGCCGCTGCCGCCCCGCCGCCCGCTCCAGCCGCTCCTCCAGCTCCTCGGTCTTCCAGTCCGGCACGTCCCCGAGAAACGCCAGCGTGATGTGCCAGTGCTCGTCCGCCGCCCAGCGGATGTCCTCGTCCGGATGCTCCCGGCGCGGCTCGACGAACTCGCTCAGATCCTCCACAACTTCGGCTGGTGGCACCACGGCCACGAACAATCGCATCCGAAAAGGCTAGCGGTGAGGGAAACTGCATTTCATGGAGCTCAAGCTGCCGTCGCCGTGTGTGGTGATCCTGGTCGGCCCCGGGGCCTCCGGTAAATCGACGTGGGCGGCGGAGCACTTCGCGCCGGACCTGATCGTTTCGAGTGATCGGTTGCGGGCGCTCGTGGGTTCCGGTGAGGACGATATCGCGGCGAGTACGGACGCTTTCGCCTTGCTGGAGGTGGTGGTCGAGCGGCGGATTGCGCGGGGGCTGACGACTGTTGTCGACACCCTGGGACTGGACAAGGAACGAAGGGTGCGATGGCTGGGGCTGGCTCGAGAGGCGGGGATGGCGTGTGTGGCGGTGCGGTTCGATACGCCGGCTGAGGAGTGCCGGCGGCGGAATCGGGAGCGGTCCGCGAAACGGATTCCGGCGGATGTGCTGACGGGTCAGCTCCGGGCGTGGCGGAGTGTGAAGGAAGAGCTGGGCGAGGAAGGGTACGACGACGTACTCGCGCCGGAGGCCGCTGCGCGGGTGGTGCCGGAGGTGTTCGTCGAGTCCAACGCGGCGCAGGCCCGGCAATCGGAAGCGCCGGTCGGGTTGCGGTTCGGGTTGCAGGTGAGCAGGTACCCCGGTGGCAGGGAGGGGCTGGGGGCGTGGGTGCGGGAGGTGGCCGAGCGGGCTGAACAGCTGGGCTTCGATGCGGTGTACGTGATGGACCACTTCCGGCAGATTCCGCAGGTGGGGCGGGCCTGGGAGGACTTCCTGGAGAGCTGGACGACGCTCGGGTATCTCGCCGCCTGTACGACGCGGGTGCGGCTGGGCACGCTGGTCTCGGGCATCACGTACCGGAACGTCGCCCACCTCGGGAAGATCGCGGCGACGCTGGACGTGTTGAGCGGCGGGCGCGCGGTGTGCGGCGTCGGGCTGGCGTGGTTCGAGGCGGAGCACAAGGCGTACGGCTGGCCGTTCCCGTCGGTGAACGACCGGTACGCGCTGCTCGAGGACGCGTTGCAACTGCTCCCGGTCTTATGGGGACCAGGCAACAAACCGTTCCACGGCAAGGTGTTGGACGTGCCGGACACAACTTGCTATCCCCGCCCTCTGCAAGAGCACCTGCCCCTGCTGGTCGGTGGGAGCGGGCCCAGAACGCTCCGCCTGGCGAACCGTTACGCGGATGCGGTGAACGTGTTCGGTGACGCGGCGGCGGTACGGGAGCGAGCGAAGTACCTAACCAGACCAGTAGAGCTGACGCACCTCTCCACCACATTGGTAGGAAAAGACAAGAATCACCTCGACCAGCTGATTCACCAGCTCCGCCCGCGCAACGCCAACCCGGAGAAGTACGCCGCAACCGTCAACGCCGGCACGGTCGACGACCAGATCGGCAGGTTCCGCGAGCTCTCCGAGGCCGGCGTGACCGAGGCGATCATCAGCCTCCCCGACCTCGACACGCTCGACGCGGCCGCGGAGGTGATTTCAGCTTTCCGGATGTAGATAGCGCTTTAGCAACGTGACCGTCAGACAGGTGGCTGGAATCCTGGCAGCTTCCCCTCGCCGCTGCAGGTTCGGCACTCCTCAAGGACCCACGCGGTAGCGGCCGGCCCGGACGGCTGGTTGCCTTGCATGTGGACGATCCCGCGAGCAACGCGGATACCACCGCTGCCCTCGCATGTCGGGCAGATCGTGTTTATCGTCCCCGGTTCGTCCACCCTGATCCTCCACACTGCGGACACGGATACTGCACGTTCTCAGTCGTCATCTTGCCGTTCCTCATCCGCGCCTCCCGCTTGTGTTTCCACCCCGTACCTCTGCACGACGGGCAGACCTGCTGCGGTGGCCGGTTGTCTCTCGGCATGTCGTCTCCTTCGATCGTAGCTCAGCAGTTGGTACGGCGGGGCGGCGCGGATGCAGGGGTCAGCACGCCGCCCCACCGGGTCTACAGTTCGTCCGCCTCTTCGCGATACAGGTCCGCGAGTTCGCGTAGGCGGCTGACGTCGAGGCTCGCACCCTCGGTCTTGTCTACGAGCCGGTCGGCGTGGAACGCCGCACAGTCCGTGCCGTTGTTGAACCCCGCGTCGTACCCCGCGCCCACGGCGACCAGTGCTTCCGTACGACGAGCCATAAGTAGACGCGATCCGGCAGCAACCTACGCATCAAGCCACTCAGCCCCCGTCCGGTCGTGGTGGTAGCCGCGGTGCCACCTGAGGACGCACAGCGCCCCGGTCTGCGGGTGCACGCCGTCGCACGGTTCGTTCGCGATCTCCTGTGCCGATCGCATCTCGGGCCACTGGTCATCGGCGGGAACCGGTGCTGGCGGTAGTCGCGGTACGTCCCGCCCTGTCCACTCAACCCCGTCACTCATGGTCACAGGCTGCCGCGTTCCACGCTCATAAGGGACAGTTCCCGCGTATCCCTCCGCATCGGAAGACAGGGATACGCGCATGGGGTAACACTGGGGACATGACGTTCGGGAGCCGACTCCGTGAGTACCGTAACCATCGCGGGTGGTCACTGGCGGATCTCGCTCGCGCAACAAACTTCAGCCGTAGCTACCTCTCGAACGTGGAGAACGGGCGCAAGATGCCCACCGAGCACCTCGCCCGCGCTTGTGACGCCGCGCTCCGCGCCAAAGGCGCGCTCATCGTGGCCGCGAAGGGCGCCGACGTTCTCCGGCTGGAGCAGATGCCTTGGCAGACGGCCGAACTCGTTCACCGTATGCGCGCCAGCGACACGACCACCGACACCCTGGAAGTCCTGCAGTCCACGGTCCAAGAGCTGTGCTGTCAGTACAATCGCCGCGACGCCCTGGAGCTTCGCCAGGAGGCTCACGAGTGGTTGAAGCGGGTTTCAGCCCTACTCAGCCGCCCCGTTGGCCTGAAGGCCCATCAGGAGCTATTGGTGGCCGGGGGCTACCTCGCGCTCCTCGCCGGATGCGTCGAATACGACCTCGGCCTCATGACCGCCGCCGAGTCGACCCGAATTGCCGCGCAACAGCTCGGCGAGGAGGCTGGCCACCCGGAAATTATTGGCTGGGGCCATGAGATGACAGCATGGTTCGCACTCACGCAAGGTCGGTTTCCCCAAGCGGTCGCCGCCGCTCGCCGCGGTCAGGCAGCAGCGGGTACGTCGAGCGTGCACGTCCAGCTGATCGCCCAGGAGGCCAAGGCCCGCGCTCGTCTCGGTGAATCCGGGTTGGCGGATCTTCTCGCTGAGGGTCGCGCGATGCTCGACGGCATGCCGTACCCCGACCGCCCGGATAACCATTTCAAGATCGACCCCGCGAAATGGGACTACTACGCGATGGACGTCCATCGGATGGCGGGAGACGACGACCTCGCCGGCGACTACGCCCGTGCGGTCATCCGCGACAACACCGCGCCCGACGGCACCGAGCTGAGCCCGATGCGGATTGCCGAGAGTCGCCTCACCCTCGCGTTCGTGGCCGGCCGCGACGGCGATCTGGAGCAGGCCGTCAGCCTCGGCCGCGAAGGACTGAAGGCCGGTCGCCAGAGTCGCGTGCACCTCTACATGGTGGCCCACGAACTGAACCACGAACTGCGAAGCCGATACGCCGGCGAAGCACTTGTACGGGACTTCGGCGAGTCACTCCGCACAGGCTGACTGCCTGACGACAAGCTCGATCTCAACACGGCGAGATCGGCGGCAGACGACAGGCTTCCGACCGACCACCTCTCTAAATCTCTTCTTTTCTTTGCTCTTATTCTTTGGTCTTCCTTTCCTTTGCCTTTGTCTTCAGCCTTTCGGCGGTAGGTCGAGCTTCAGCAGCGCGTTCTCGATCAGCTCCGGCATCGCCGGGTGGATCCAGTACTGGCCGCGCGCCATCGTGTACGCGTCCAGCCCGAAGCTCATCGCCTGGATCACCGGCTGGATCACGGTCGGCGCCTGCGGACCGATGACGTGGCAGCCGATGAGCTGCCCGGTCTCCGGGTCGGCCAGCACCTTCGCGAACCCGGTGGTGTCCTCCATCGCCCAGCCGTACGCGATGTCGGCGTACCGCTGAACCGCCGTCACGTAACGGATCCCGCGCTCGCGCGCCTGCTCCTCGGTGAGCCCGACGGACGCGATCTGCGGCGAGCTGAACACCGCGTGCGGGACGAACCGGTGGTCGGACTCGATCCGGTCGTCCGGGTTCAGCAGGTTGTGCTTGACCACCCGGGCCTCGTGGTTCGCGACGTGCTTCAGCTGGTGCGGGTTCGTCACGTCGCCGAGTGCGTAGATGCCCTCGACGCTGGTCTGCTGGTACTTGTCGACCACCACGCGGCCCGCGCTGTCGACCTCGACGCCGGTCGCCCCGAGGTTCAGCAGGTCCGAGTTCGGTTCCCGGCCGACCGCGACCAGCAGCTCGTCGACGACCAGCTCGTCGGCGCCGTCCGGATGCAGCATCTTGACGAGCACCGTCCCGTCGTCCTGCCGGGACACGTGCACGGTCTCGTGGTTCAGCCGTACGTCGTACTTCTGCCGCGCGATCTCCGTGTACCGCGCCGCCACCTCGGCGTCCTCGTACCGGAGCAGCTCGGCCGACCGGGCGACGACCGTCACCTCGACGCCGAACGCCCCGAACACGTGCGCGAACTCGGCCGCGACGAACCCGCTGCCGATGATCGCGATCCGGCGCGGCAGCTCGTCCAGCCGCATGATCGTGTTCGACGTGTGGAACCCGGTCTCCTCGAGGCCCGGGATCGGCGGCACCACCGGACGACTGCCGGTGGCGATCACGAACCGCTCGGCGCTGAACACGCTGGTCGAGCCGTCCTTGTTGTCGACCGTCAGCTCCTTGACCCCGGTGAACCGCCCGGTGCCGTCGTACATGTGCACCCCCGAGTTGTGGTGCCGGTACTCCGAACCGCCCGCGGAGATCGGGTCGATCCGGCCGAAGATCCGGTCCCGGACGTCGGTCCAGCGGACGTCCAGCAGCTGCTCGTCGACGCCGTACCGCGCGCTCACCGACGGGGTCGCCGCCACGTCGGCGGCGTGCACGAACATCTTGGTCGGGATGCAGCCGACGTTCAGGCAGGTGCCGCCGAACGTCCCGCGCTCGACGATCGCCACCTTCCAGTCCGCGAACCGCCGGTTCACGATCGTGTTCCCGGAGCCGGTCCCGATGACGACGAGGTCGTAAGTGGTCACACCCCATTGTGCGCGTTACACCCCAGGACCTGCGGTGGACCTGCGGACCAGGGAGGATAGGTGGGTGGCAGGTGGTGAGCTGACGAGCACGAACGGCACGGTCGTCTGGGACGGCATCGGGACGCTGCGGATCCGGTACGACGGGACCGAACCGGGGCTCGATCCGTTGGCCGCCACGTTGCGCACCCGCCTGGGTGAACGGGTACTGCCGGTGGAGGCGCTGCAGTCGGTCGAGGTGTACGGCGCTGGGCCGGTCGGCCTGCGGCTGGTACTGCGTGACGGTGCCGATCCGCTGCAGGCGGTCACGGGCGCGGACATCCTCGGCGACCCGTACGACTTCCCGGACGTCGACCCGGCGCTCGCGGAGCGGGTCGCCGGCGAGATCCGCCGTACCCTGACCCGCCGCGACGTACCGGCGGCCGCCGCGCGGTGGCTGCTCGCGCCGCCGTACGCGCCGGACCGGATCGCCGGGCGGGACACGACGCTGTCGGTGGCGAACGGGGAGCTCACGTTCAGGTACGAGCTCCGCGCCGGGCGCCGGAAGAAGGCGCACGGCAACCCGTGGTCGGTACCGCTGGACGCCATCCTCGAGGTCGAGTGGAGCCCGGACCAGGGCCGGATCGGTGCCCGCGGCTACCTCCGGATCGGCACCGACCGGACGCCGCTCGAACGGCCGAAGCCGAAGCACGACCCGGCCGCGATGGTCAGCGCCCGCGACACCGACATCGACGTACTGTTCTTCGCCGCCCGCCTACTGACCCGGATCCGGCCCTAGGCCACCCGCGGACTGGTCGGCTCGCGGGCCGGCTCCGGAGCGAGGTCCGGCTCCGGGACGGCGGGGGCCGCGTCGACGGCTGCCTTGTCGGCGAGCAGCTCGGTCTGCGGGAGTACTTCGAGGTGCGGACGCGGGAGCAGCCGCGGGCGGATCGAGAGACCGCGCTTGCGGGAGAAGTACGCCACCGACCCGATGGCGCCGGCCACGGTCAGCCCGCCGCCGACGATCAGCGACCAGCGGGCGCCCATCGTCTGCCCGACCCAGCCGATGAACGGGCCGCCGATCGGCGTACCGCCCATCAGTACGGTCATGTACAGCGCCATCACCCGGCCGCGCATGGTCGGCTCGATGCTCAGCTGCATGGTCGCGTTCGCCGAGGTCAGCATGGTCAGCGAGGTCAGCCCGACCAGCGGCAGCACCAGCGCGAACGTCAGGTACGTCGGCATCAGCGCGCTGACGATCTCGAACAGGCCGAACAGCACCGCCGCGCCGATCACCAGCCGCGCGCGGATCCGGACCCGGCGCGCCGCGAGCAGCGCCCCGGACAGCGACCCGATCGCGAGCACCGACCCGAGCAGGCCGTACTCCCCCGCGCCCTTGTGGAACGCCTCGGTCGCCATCAGCGCCGACGTCATCTGGAAGTTCAGCCCGAAGGTCCCGGCGAAGAACACCGTGACCAGCACCATCATCAGCTCCGGCCGGCGCCACAGGTACCGCATGCCGTCCCGGATCATGCCCTTCTCCCGGGCCGCGGGCTTCGGCGTGTACAGCTCGCCGACGCGCATCATCCGCAGCGACACGATCACCGCGATGTAGGTGAACGCGTTGACCATGATCACCGGACCGGTGCCGATCCAGCTGATCAGCACACCGGCCAGCGCCGGGCCGAGCAGCCGGGCCGCGTTGAAGGAGGCCGAGTTCAGCCCGACCGCGTTGGCGAGCTCGTCGCGGCCGACCATCTCGACCACGAACGCCTGCCGGGCAGGCGCGTCGAACGCCGTACCCACGCCGAACACCAGCGCGAGCGCGAACACGTGCCACGGCTGGACGACACCGAGCACGGTGAGACCGCCGAGGAACAGCGCGACGCTGCCCATCGCGATCTGGGTGTACGTGAGCAGCTGGCGCTTGGGCATCCGGTCGGCGAGCACACCGGCGTACGGCCCGAGCAGCAGCGCGGGCAGGAACTGCAGGCCGGTGACGATGCCGAGCGCGGCGCCGGAGTGGGTCAGCTCCAGGACCAGCCAGTCCTGGGCGACACGCTGCATCCAGGTGCCGACGTTCGAGACGATCGCGCCGGAGGCGTAGAGCCGGAAGTTACGGACTTTGAACGCACGGAAGGTGGGGCTCATCGAGCCGCCAGTCGTTCGAGAACAGGTGCTGCCTTGCGCAGGATGTCGCGCTCCTCGGGGGTGAGTTGCTTGAGTTTCGTCTGCAGCCACTCGTCGCGGCGCCGGCGGTTCGCCAGGATCAGCTCGTCGGCGCGGGCGGTCAGCTCGACGACGATCTGGCGCTTGTCGGTGGGATGGGGGCGGCGGACCACCAGGCCCGCCTCCTCCATGTTGGTCACGATCCGCGTCATCGACGGCGGCTTGACCTGCTCGTGGGCGGCCAGCTCGCCGATCGTCATCGCCTCGTGCTTGGACAGCGCGCCGAGCACGCTGAGCTGGTTCGCGGTCAGGTCGTGACCGGGCTCGCGCTGCCGGCGGATCTGCCGGGACAGCCGCAGGGTCGACGACCGCAGGGCGCTCGCCAGCCCGACATCACTCTTCACCTGCTGCGCTACGACCTCGGGCATGTCTTTACCTTAACTCATTACCTTTGCTAACTAAAAACGCGCGCCAGCGGGCTGGTATTCCCGCCCCGCTAGAGTTCGGCGCATGAATGCCCAGCTGGAGCGGTACGAGCAGCGGTTCCGGCGCGCGGGACTGCCGCTGTTCATCGAGGACTTCTCGCCGACGCACGACATCTTCACCCGGGCCGCGCCCCTGCTCGTGGTGGTGTTCCTGATCGAGATGCTCGGCGCCACCTCGCTGGACTGGCACTGGTGGCAGAACCTGCTGGCCGCGCTCGGCGGGCTGGTCGTCCTGGTCGTCGGGTTCGGCCTGCTGAACGGGTTCCGCGGGCGGCCGTTCTGGTCGTTGCCGACCCGCTTCGGCATCCCGGAGCTCGCGGTCTTCGTGTTCCTCCCCGCGCTGCTGCCGGTGGTCACCCAGGAGCAGGTCCGCCAGTTCTTCGGCATTGCCATCGGCAACCTCGTGCTGGTCGGCCTGGTGTACGTCGTGGTCGGCTACGGCCTGATCGCGACGACGTACTGGGGCCTGCGGCGCCTCGCCGGCGAGCTGGCGAACTCGGTGGCCAGCCTGATCCGCGCCCTGCCCTTGCTGCTCGTCTTCTCACTCGTGCTGTTCGTGACCGCCGACATGTGGCAGGTCTTCGCCGGTATGCCGACCTCGTTCATCGTGCTCTCGATGGTCGCGTTCACCGCGCTCAGCACGCTGTTCCTGCTGATCCGGCTGCCCCGCGAGGTGGACGCGATCGAGCGCGACGCCGGCTCCGGCCCGCCACTGCGCCGCAGCCAGCGCCTCAACCTGAGCATCAACCTGGTCGTCCGGCAGTGGATGCAGGTCCTGGTGGTCAGCGCGGGCGTGGGGCTGTTCTTCATCGGGTTCGGCATGCTGGCGATCAGCAAGCACGTCTACGACCAGTGGGGCGTGTCGGCCGGCTCCTGGTCGTACAACTTCTCGCTCTTCCACCACCCGCTCGTCCTCAGCGCCTCACTGGTGAAGGTCGCGGTCGGCATCGCGAACTTCACCGGTCTCTACTACTCGATCGCGCTGCTCACCGACTCGACGTTCCGCACCGACTTCCTCGACAACGTCAGCACCGAACTCCGCGACCTCTTCACGGCACGCACGGAGTACCTGGAACTTCGCCGCAGCGTCCAGGGCGTGTCTCCCGCTCCCACGCCCTAGGTGGGGAATTGCCAGCCACCACCTAGACGTGCGCGCCGAACAGTTCGTCGATCCGGCGGGCCCAGTCCGGGTACTGCCGCATCTTGCCGTCGGCGATCTCGTAGACGGCCTTGCCGAGCTCCGGGTCGGTGTCGTCGGTGAACCGGACGGCGCTCATCTTCTCGAGCTTGTCCATGATCAGCTCGTCACCTGCGAGGTGCACCGGGTCGTGCATGTACCGCTCCAGCGCGTCCAGATCCGGGATCGCCGCGAGGTACGAGTGGGTGAACCCGTCCTCCGGATTCCCGAAATCCTTGCCCACGGCACCGAACGCCACACTCTCCAGTGACGCCGTCCGGCGCATCACCGCCAGCACCTCCTCCTGCTCCGCGACGGTCACGCCGTCCTTGAACCGGATCCGCAACAGATTCACGATCATCAGATTCTCCTTGTGCACTGGCTAGTGCATTTTATCGTACCCTACAGTTCATCAGGTTACCCTGGGCAGGTGACAACCACCCGCGGTCGTATCGACAAGCGCCAGGCGATCCTGGACTCGGCGTTCACCGTCTTCGCCCGGGACGGCTACCGGCAGGCGAGTGTGGACACGGTCGCGGCCACGGCCGGGGTCGCGAAGCACACGATCTACAACCACTTCGGCGACAAGGAATCGCTGTTCCGCGCCGCGGTCGCCGCGCTTGCCGACGACGCGCTCGCCAGGAACCTCGCCGCCGTCGAGGCGCTCCGCCCTGATCGGGAGCCGGCGGAGGTATTGACCGAGGTCGGCCGGAAGCTGGCCGAGTGCTACTGCGACGAGAAGTCGTGGGCGCTGCGCCGCCTGCTGTACGCGGAGTTCGCGAGTATGCCGGAGCTGCAGGACATCGTCCGGGACCGTGCGACCGACAAGGTCAACGATGCCCTGGCCGACCGGCTCGCCCGGCTGGCGCTGGCCGGGCAGCTCCGGATCACCGACCCGGCCGTGGCCGCCGAACAGTTCGGCGCGCTGCTGACCGCGCCGTTGGAGACTCGCTCGCGCCTCGGCACCCGGAAGCTGGGCGCGGCCGAGCTCGACGAGGTCACGGGGAACGCCGTACGGACGTTCCTGCGGGCGTTCGGGTCAGAGCAGGTGGTTTGACAGGAATGCCAGCTCGGAGCGCATGAGGCCGACCCCAGCCGCGTTGTCGGCCATGTGGGTGACGTTTGAGAGCGGGAGTACCTGGTGCGGGCGGCCGGCTGCTGTCAGTGCGGCGGACAGCCGGAGCGTGTGGGCTACGAAGACGTTGTCGTCGGCGACGCCGTGCACCAGGAGCAGCGGGCGGCGCAGGTCGGCGGCGTACGTCATCAGCGACAGCCGGTCGTAGACCTCCGGGTTGTCGTCCGGGTGCCCGAGGAACCGCTCGCGCCAGTGGGTGTCGTAGAGCCGCTGGTCGGCCGGTGCGGCGCCCGCGACGGCGGCGTGAAAGTCGTCCGGCCGCAGCAGTACGGCGGCCGCGGCGAGCAGGCCGCCGTAGCTCCAGCCGCGGATGCCGACCCGGGTGAGGTCCAGCGCGCCGGTCTGTTCGGCGGCGGCATGCAGCGCGGTCACCTGGTCCTCGAGCGGG
>NZ_DASRVN010000526.1:0-10534 GCF_035655035.1 Kribbella sp.
GGGCAGCCGGTCGCCGAGGACTTCGATGCCACCGGCACCGAACTGCGGCTCACCCGGGACGAGCTGCGGACCGCGGCCGGCGTACCGGCCAGGCTCCTCGACGAGCTGGAGAGTCACGGCCTGGTGGTGGCCACGGGCAACCACTACGGCGGCGACGCGATCGTGATCGCGAAGGTCGCGGCCGACCTGGCGGCGTACGGCCTGGAGCCGCGGCACCTGCGGGCGTTCCGGACCGCGGCGGACCGTGAGGTCGGCCTGATCGAGCAGGTCACCGGGCCGCGCCGTACCGAACAGACCGCGGAGCTGGCCGCGCTCACTGTGCGGCTGCACACAGCTCTGGTCCGCTCCCGGCTGCCACGTCCGTAGGTCGTCCACAGGCCGACCCCGCGGGCCTGCCCGGGGCGTAGGCGCGGAGTAGGCTGGACGCGTGCGCGAAGTCGACGTGGTCGGAGTCCGGGTGGAGATGCCCTCGAGTCAGCCGATCGTGCTGCTCCGGGAGGTCGGAGGTGAGCGGTACCTGCCGATCTGGATCGGCGCGGCCGAGGCGAGTGCGATCGCCTTCGCCCAGCAGGGCATGGAGCCGCCCCGGCCGCTGACCCACGACCTGTTCGCGGAGACCATCCGGGTGCTCGGGCACACGCTCAGCCAGGTCCGGATCGTGAACCTGACCGACGGCATCTTCGAGGCGATCCTGGTGTTCGACGACCAGACCGAGATCTCGGCGCGGCCGTCGGACTCGATCGCGATCGCGCTGCGGACCGGTACGCCGGTGTTCTGCACCGAGGAGATCCTCGCCGAGGCCGGGATCCCGGTTCCGGAGAGTGAGGAGTCCGGCACCGACGAGGTGCAGGAGGAAGAGGAGGTCGAGCGGTTCCGGGAGTTCCTGGACCAGGTCACCCCGGAGGACTTCGACAAGAGCTGACCCCGGGCCGCGGACGGCGCGCGACGGCGCGGGGACGGACAAGAGCGACTAGGTAACGATTCGTACGGCGGTCGCGACACGCTCGCGGCTCGGTGCGGTTGTCGTTGACCCGGTTCGGGCGGCGGCTTACCGTGAAGAAGTCGTGGGGTGCTGTTACTCCACGGAGATGGCTCGTTCCAGTCGGTATCCAGGGAGGCTCAGGCGTGACACGCACCGGGGACACGGATCTGACGCAGTCGGCTTCCGACGCGCACGCCGAAGCAGTCGAGACTGCGGGCGTCCAGGGTCTGCTGTTCGACGACGACCTGCGGCCGATGCCGGAGGACGTCGGGTTCCGGGGTCCGACGGCCTGCGCCGCGGCCGGGATCACGTACCGGCAGCTCGACTACTGGGCCCGGACCGGCCTGGTCTCGCCGTCGGTCCGCCCGGCGACCGGCTCCGGGACGCAACGGCTGTACGGCTTCCGCGACGTCCTGTTGCTGAAGGTGATCAAGCGGCTGCTGGACGCCGGGATCTCGCTGCAGCAGATCCGGACCGCGATCGCGCACCTGAGCAAGCGCGGCTTCGACGACCTGACCCAGATCACGCTGATGAGCGACGGCGCGTCGGTGTACATGTGCACCTCGCCCGACGAGGTCATCGACCTGCTGGCCGGCGGCCAGGGCGTGTTCGGGATCGCGCTCGGCGGGGTCTGGCGGGAGGTCGAGGGTTCGCTGTCCGAGCTGCCGACCGAGCGTGCCGACGGTCACGAGGACGAGGACTCCGACGGCCACGCGGGTGACGAACTCGCCGCCCGGCGTCGCGCTCGGATGACCGGCTGATCCAACTTTCTTCCTGTGCGCCCACTCACTGCCGATTCGCTCCGCGGTGTGTGGGCGACGCTGTTGTTACCGCTGAACGCGGACGACTCGATCTCGTTCGACCGGCTGGAGTCTCAGGCTCAAGCTTTGGGTGAGACTTCGGTCGCCGGGGTGTACGCGCACGGGACGGCGGGGGAGTTCCAGACGCTGACCGAGGACGAGTACGACCGGGTCAACGAGATCCTCGTCGCGATCGGCAAGCCGTTTCAGATCGGCGCGAGTCATCCGTCGGCGCAGGTGCAGCTGTCGCGGGTCGAGCGGGCGGCGAAACTCGCGCCCGGAGCGATCCAGGTGATCGCGCCGGACTGGTTGCCGTTGAACCCGACCGAGATGCTCGAGTTCCTGCGGCGGGTGGCTGACGCGGCGGATGGTGTGCCGTTGGTGCTGTACAACCCGCCGCATGCGAAGACCCAGGTCGGCGGCCGGCAACTGTGTCAGTTGGCCGAGGCTGTGCCGGGTCTGATCGGGTTGAAGACGGCCGGTGGTGACAAGGCGTGGTTCGACGAGGCGCTGCCGTCGGGGCTGGCGATCTTCGTGCCGGGGCATTTTCTGGCCAGTATGTCGTTGCTCGGTGCGCACGGCAGCTACTCGAACGTGGCGGCGCTCTCCCCGGACGGTGCGGTCGCGACCGCGGCGGACCTCGACGTCGAGCGGCGGATCGCCCAGTTCTTCGCGGCCCACGTCGTACCGCTGCAGCAGGCCGGGCTGTCGAATCCGGCGCTGGACAAGTTCCTGGCCGCGGTCGGCGGCTGGGCGGACGTCGGTACCCGGGTGCGGTGGCCGATGCAGGCGGCGACCACGGAGCAGGTCACGGCTGCCCGGACCGACGTACGGCGGCTGCTGCCCGAACTGTTCGGCAATTCCTGGTAGCCTCGGAACCGCCGTACAAAGCACTCGGGAGAGACCCGTTGCACGGGCGCCGAAGGGGCAATTCCTCCCCGGAACCTCTCAGGCCCATGGACCGAGTGTCACAGGCGACTCTGGAGCGCCCTGCGTGGGTGCAGGCGTGACAGAGGGGGAGGCGACCGGAAGCACTGTCAGCAACGGAGCCTCTTTCATGACCGAAGTCTCTGCAATTTTCGCCGATCGCCACATCGGGCCGCGTCCGGACGAGGTTGCGCGCATGGTGCAGCTCCTCGGGTACGCCGACGTCGACGCGCTGGTGGATGCCGCCGTCCCCGCGTCGATCCGCTCCGCCGAGGCGCTGCGGCTGCCGGAGCCCGCCTCCGAGGTGGACGCGCTGACCGAGCTCCGCCAGCTGGCCGGCCGGAACACGATCGCCACCTCGATGATCGGCCAGGGGTACTACGGCACGTTCACGCCGTCGGTGATCGTCCGCCGCCTGGTCGAGAACCCGGCCTGGTACACCGCGTACACGCCGTACCAGCCGGAGATCTCCCAGGGCCGGCTCGAGGCGCTGCTGAACTTCCAGACCGTGGTCTCCGATCTGACCGGGCTGCCGACCGCGAACGCGTCGCTGCTCGACGAGGGCACCGCGGCCGCCGAGGCGATGACGCTGGCGCACCGCTCGAACAAGAAGAGTAAGTCCGACCGCTTCCTGGTCGACGCGGACACCTTCGCGCAGACGATCGCGGTGGTGAAGACCCGCGCCGAGGCGCTCGGGATCGAGGTCGTCGTCGCGGACACCACCGACGGCCTGCCCGAGGGCGACTTCTTCGGCTTCCTCGTGCAGTACCCGGGCTCGAACGGCCTGGTCCGCGACCTGAAGCCGCTTGTCGAGGCCGCGCACGAGCGGGACACGCTGGTCGCGGTCGCGTCCGACCTGCTCGCGCTGACCGTACTCGAGGCGCCCGGCGAGGCCGGTGCCGACATCGTCATCGGCTCTTCGCAGCGCTTCGGCGTACCGCTGTTCTACGGCGGCCCGCACGCCGGGTTCATGTCCGTACGGTCCGGGCTCGAGCGGTCGCTGCCCGGTCGGCTGGTCGGCGTCTCCGTCGACGCGGACGGCGCCCCGGCGTACCGCTTGGCGCTGCAGACGCGGGAGCAGCACATCCGCCGCGAGAAGGCCACCTCGAACATCTGCACCGCGCAGGTCCTGCTCGCGGTCGTCGCGTCGATGTACGCCGTGTACCACGGCCCGGACGGGCTGCGGGCGATCGCGGAGCGCGTCCACGCGTACGCCGGGAAGCTCGCCGCCTCGCTGCGCGCGAGCGGGGTCGAGGTCGTGCACGACGACATCTTCGACACGGTCCTGGCCCGCGTGCCGGGCCGCGCCGCGGACGTGGTGGACGCCGCCCGGCAGAACGGGATCTGGCTGCGGCTGGTCGACGCGGACCACGTCGGCATCTCCTGCGATGAGAAGACCGACGTCGCGACGCTGACCCGGGTCTGCCAGTCCTTCGGAGTGCAGTACGACGACACGCTCGGCGCGGCTGCTCTGAGCGTGCCGCGGACGACCGAGTACCTGACGCACCCGGTCTTCAACACGCACCGGTCCGAGACGGCGATGCTGCGGTACCTGCGCAAGCTGTCCGACTACGACTACGCGCTGGACCGCGGGATGATCCCGCTCGGGTCCTGCACGATGAAGCTGAACGCGACCACCGAGATGGAGCCGGTCACCTGGCCGGAGTTCGCGGACCTGCACCCGTTCGCGCCGGTCGAGGACGCGGCCGGATACGTGAAGCTGATCGGGCAGCTGGAGCGCTGGCTGGCCGAGGTGACCGGCTACGCGAAGGTCTCGATCCAGCCGAACGCCGGTTCCCAGGGCGAACTCGCCGGCCTGCTGGCGATCCGCGGGTACCACCGGGCGCAGGGCGACGAGGACCGCAACGTCTGCCTGATCCCGGCGTCCGCGCACGGCACCAACGCCGCGTCCGCGGTGATGGCCGGGATGAAGGTCGTGGTTGTCAAGGGCAACGACGACGGCACGATCAACCTGGACGACCTGCGTGCCAAGGCAACCGAGCACGCCTCGAAGCTCGCCGCGATCATGATCACCTACCCGTCGACGCACGGCGTGTACGAGGAGAGCGTCCGCGAGGTCTGCCAGGTCGTCCACGACCACGGCGGCCAGGTGTACGTCGACGGCGCGAACCTGAACGCCCTGCTCGGGCTCGCGAAGCCGGGGGAGTTCGGCGGCGACGTCAGCCACCTGAACCTGCACAAGACGTTCTGCATCCCGCACGGCGGCGGTGGTCCGGGGGTCGGTCCGGTCGCGGTCGCGGCGCACCTCGCGCCGTACCTGCCGAACCACCCGCTGCTCGACCAGGCCGGGCCGGAGTCCGGCGTCGGCCCGATCAGCGCGGCGCCGTTCGGCTCCGCGGGCGTGCTGGCGATCTCGTGGGCGTACATCCGGATGATGGGCGCGTCCGGTCTGACCGCGGCGACCAAGGCCGCCGTACTGACCGCGAACTACGTGGCCAAGCGGCTCGAGGGCGCGTTCCCGGTGCTGTACACCGGTGAGAACGGCCTGGTCGCGCACGAGTGCATCCTGGACCTGCGGCCGATGACCAAGGAGACCGGCATCAGCGTCGACGACGTCGCGAAGCGGCTGATCGACTACGGTTTCCACGCGCCGACGATGTCGTTCCCGGTGGCCGGCACCCTGATGGTCGAGCCGACCGAGTCCGAGGATCTCGGCGAGCTGGACCGCTTCTGCGACGCGATGATCGCGATCCGGCACGAGATCGACCGGGTCGCCGCGGGTGAATGGCCGGCCGCCGACAACCCGCTGGTGAACGCCCCGCACACCGCCGAGTCGGTGATCAACGACAAGTGGGAACACGCTTACACTCGCGAGGAGGCCGCGTTCCCGCGCTCGGTGGACCGCACCTCGAAGTACTGGCCGCCGGTCCGCCGCATCGACGGCGCGTACGGCGACCGCAACCTGATCTGCTCCTGCCCTGCCCCGGAGGCCTTCGAG
Organism: Kribbella sp.; assembly: GCF_035655035.1. Lineage (GTDB taxonomy): Bacteria > Actinomycetota > Actinomycetes > Propionibacteriales > Kribbellaceae > Kribbella. The sequence goes on from NZ_DASRVN010000526.1 coordinate 5,669, forward strand.
TAATGTCCTTGCGCTCTGACACCGCCGCTGCCCTGTTCGCCGAGGTGGCGGCGGCTCAGGGGGACAGCAAGTTGCCGTCGGTGAATGCCGGGGTGGTGCGGGACGGTGCGCTGGTGTGGACGGCGGCGCGGGGGCGGTTCGCGACCGGGGACGGCGGGTTGCCGGGGGCGGACGTGCAGTACCGGATCGGGTCCATCACCAAGACGCTGACGGCGCTGCTGGTGATGCAGTGCCGCGACGACGGGCTGCTGTCACTGAACGATGCGGTCGGCAAGCATCTGCCGGGGATCGCGTTCGGGGACCGGACGATCCGGCATCTGCTCGCGCACAGCGGCGGGATGAACGCGGAGCCCGAGGGGCCGTGGTGGGAACGGAACCCGGGGGTCACGTTCGACGAACTGACCGCGGCGATGAGCGACGCGCAGGCGGTCGGGCCGGCGGATCGGCGGCACCACTACTCGAACCTCGGGTACGGGCTGCTCGGCGAGATCGTCGCGCGCCTCCGTGGTACGGCGTGGCTGGAGCTGGTCCAGCAGCGGATCCTCGCGCCGTTGGAGATGCGGCGTACGACGTACTTCCCGGAGGCGCCGGCCGCGGACGGGTTCTCGGTGAACCCGTTCAGCGGGCAGCTCGACCCGGAGCCGGCGTACGACTCGGGGGCGATGGCGCCGGCCGGGCAGCTGTGGAGCACGATCGAGGACCTGGCCCGGTATGCCGCGTTCTGGATCGACCCGGTGCACGAGGTGCTCAGCCGGGACTCGGTCGAGGAGATGGCGACGCCGGTCGCGGCGGATCCGCGCGAGGGGCTGACCGCGTCGTACGGCCTCGGGCTGCGGCTGATCGCGGACGACCCGCAGCTGCTGATCGGGCACACCGGTTCGATGCCGGGCTTCCTGGCCGGGCTGTTCGTGGACCGCGTCCGCCGGGTCGGCGCGGTCACGCTCGGCAACGCGACGTACGGCCGGGTGGCCTCGCTGGCGCCGGACCTGATCCGGATCCTGGCCCGGTACGAGCCACCGGTCACGCAGGAGTGGGTGCCCGAACCACCCCTTGCCCAAGGCACCGAACTGCTCGGCCACTGGTACTGGGGCAACACGCCGCTCACGATCACGGTTTGCGGCGGCATCCTGCAACTCTCCGGCGGCCTCAGCACCCGCCTCTCACCGCTGGGTCCGGACCGCTACCAGGGCCGCGACGGCTACCTGGCCGGCGAGACGCTGCACGTGCTTCGCGACGGCGAATCCGTCGATCAGCTGAACATCGCCACGTTCGTCCTGACCAGAACTCCTTACGGACGGTAGTCTGTAGGCAACCGCATGAGACCACATGGAGTAGATCAGGGGTAGATCGCCCGGTTCCGCCGGGAGGGCGCAGGTTCGATTCCTGCCTCCATGTCTGAGCGCTGTCCAACGGACGGGGGTTCGGATGGGGTACGCGACGGATCGGTTGCAGCACGCGCTGGGGCGGGCGTTGGTGGCCGCCGATCCGGCCGTACGACGGCGCGCGGTGGCGCGGGTGGATGTCTGGTGCGGCGCGCTGCAGGACCTGGTGCCGGAGACCGATGCCGAGCGGTTGAACCTCCGGTACCTCGGCGACGAGGGACTCGCGGAGCTGGGCCAGGCGTTGCGCACCGGCTGTTACCGCATCGACGCGCCGGAAGAGGCGGCGATGCTGGTGGTCGCGTGGCTGCTCGAGCATGACCAGCACGCCGCGGCGCTCGATCTGGTGGTGGAGCTGCGGCCGTTGATGCGCCGGTTGCGGCTCACGCCGACGTTCAGTCCGGCGCCTTCGGGTGCGGTCGTACGCCGGAACACCGTGGACGACGTACGCGCTCAGTTGCGGCAGGCAACGGTACGGCCGCAGATCGCCGCGATGCGGGAGACGCTGCAGGTATGGAACCCGCTGTACGACCAGCTGGTGGCGCTCTGGTGCGACACCGTCGACGGGGATCTGCCCTCGTTGTCCGATGGCGTGGTGGCCGGCGGCTGGCCGTGCCGGGTGTGGCCGGACGACTGGGTCGAGCGGCGGCGCCGATGGCTGGAGGACTACAAGCTCGCGGCCGAGCTGCACCGGCCGCGGCCTCCGAAGAGCAACTTCACGCGGCTGCGGGTGGCGCTCGAGCTTTGTCCCGAGGACAGCTCGGCGCTCGACGGGCGGGCGGTCGGCTGGATCCGGCGCGCGCTCGCGAACACGATCGGCGCCCACGGTACGCCGGGGTCCGCGGAGCGTGAGGCTTTGCGGACGACGCAGCGCGAGGTGGCGGCGCAACCGGCGTACGCGACCTTGGCGCACGTACTGAGTGCGCGGCTCGACGCGTTCCCGCGCCAGGGCGGCCTGCCCTCGCTTGCGCCGATCGCGGGGCCTGTCGACTGCACGGAGTCGCCGGCGGCGGCCGGTGCGGCGATCCCGGATCACCTGCTGGCCAAGGCGGCGCGGGCGTTGGAGGCGCCGATCGGCGATCTCGTGGAGCGTGGCGTGATCTGCTCCGGGGAGGTGCTCGCCGACGTCCTTCCGCAGGTCACGTCCCAGTTGCTGGCGGCAAACATCGACGATCCGGCGCTGGCCTTGGTGTACGCGCAGACCTACGCGGCGTTCCGGCGAGCCCCCGAGCAGGAGGTGTCGTTCGGCGAGCTGTCGTGGGTGGACGCGGTGCTGCCGTACCGCGACCACAGCGAGCAGGCGGTGCGGGCCGCCGTACAGACGTTGCGGGAGACAACCACCGTCGCGCTCGGGGCGTTCCCGCAGGCGATGCTGCCGGGTGCGCTGGTCCGCGAGTTCGGGGCGCTGGCGGCGCGGGGCGGGCTCGAGTTGCCGTTGGTGGCGGCCGAGTTCACCGCGAACGGGCGAGCGGCGGCAGCGGTGGCGAGCCGGGTGCTGGCCGGGTCGCTGTACGCCCGGTACTACGACCTGCCGGACTGGCCGACGTCGCGGATCCGCTGGCGCCGCGGCGACGACTTCGCCGAGGCGTGCAACCGGCGGGCCGTGGGGACGAACGGCGCCGTGCTGGAGCAGAGCCAGATCCTGACCACGCACAACCTCGCCGTACTGATCGACGCGCTCGACCTCGCCGATTGGCTGCGGGAGCTCGCCCCGGAGCTGGCGGATCGGGCGTTCGCGTGGGCGCTCCGGCAGCCGACCTCGTCCAAAGGGCTGAAGGACGCGGCGGCCGCGTGGCGTCAGGGAATCTTCTACCTGAGCTACTGCGATCCCGGTCCGACGCTGGGCAGGCTGCCCCGGCCGGGGTGCTTCGAACCGGCGGTGACCGGTCTGCTCGACGTCGCGGCCGGGAAGCGCTTCGACCGCGACGGCCGCACACCCAATGGCGGCCGGCGGTTGCTGGCGAACGTGAGGATGGCCACTCCCGCGGGTGCGTGAGTTGACACGGTCTGTACTCCCGACGAAAGTTAGGGCTGCCTTAGTAAGGCTTGCCTTACTCGACAAACTTTCCGGGAGAACTGGATGTCGCAGCCCGCGCGGCTGTCCGCCGTGACAGCACCGGCAACACCGCCCCGATCCGTCCGTGATCCGTTCGCCGCCCGCTGGCCCTTGGCCTCGACGGTGCTGGACCGGGAGCGAGGACCGTTGCCGCACGGATCGCCGGGGACGGTACTGCGGCGGGCCGCCGACGTGCTCGGTGAGCCGCGGGTGCCGTCGACCGGCGTGGGGGAGTCGGCGGCACTCGACCTGATCGCGGGGCTGCTCGACGAGCACGGCATCGACCTCAGCCACCCGCACGCCGCGGCGCACCTGCAGCCGCCGGTGCTGCAGGTCGCAGTCGACGCGGACGCGCTGGCCTCGGCGTCGAACGCCTCGCTGGACACGTACGACTCCGGTCCGGCGACGCTTGCGATCGAGCAGTGGGTGGTGAAGGCGCTGGCGGCACTGGCCGGCTTCGGCCCGCAGGCGGACGGCGTACTGACGCCCGGTGGCTCGATCTCGAATCTGCTCGCGGTACTGATCGCCCGCGACAGCGCGGCCGCGGCGGCCGGTGTCGACGTACGGCGGAGCGGCCTGCAGGGGCTTGACCGCCCGGTCGTGTTCTGCTCCGAACTCGCGCACTTCTCGGTCCAGCGTGCCTGCGCCGCCCTCGGGCTCGGTGAGGAGGCCGCGATCACGATCCCCGCCGACGAGAACTTCCGGATGCGTACCGACGCCCTCGCCGCCGAGCTGGCCGAGCCCGGCCGGACGCCGGTCGCGGTGATCGCGACCGCAGGTACGACGGACTTCGGATCGGTCGACCCGATCGCGCCGATCGCTGCGCTGGCGCGGCAGTACGGCGCCTGGCTGCACGTGGACGCGGCGTACGGGTTCGGGGCGCTGTTCTCCGATCGGCTGGCGCCGCTGCTCGCGGACGTGGCGCTGGCGGACTCGGCGACGCTGGACCTGCACAAGATCGGCTGGCAGCCGGCCGCGACCAGCGTGCTGCTGGTCGCGGACCGGAACCGGTTCGCGGCCCTCGACCGTTCGGTGGACTACCTGAACCCGGCGGACGACATCGACTCCGGGCTGGACGGGCTGCTCGGCCGCAGCCTGCAGACCACGCGCCGGCCGGATGCGGTGAAGGTCGCGACCACGCTGACCGCGTACGGACGGGCCGGGCTGGGCGCGATGCTGGACGCCTGCCACGAGCTGGCGCATGCGGCCGCGGCCCGGGTCGTTGCCGACAGCAACCTCGAGCTGCTGGCGCCCGTGACGTTGACGACGGTGCTGTTCCGGGTTGCGGGGCAGGACGCTTCGGACGAGCTTCAGGGCGAGGTACGGCGCCGGTTGCTGACCTCCGGGCGGGTGCTGATCGGCCGCACCAAGCTGCCCGGCTCGGGGAAGGTCGCGCTGAAGCTCACCTTGCTGAACCCGAACGCCACCGTG
>NZ_DASRVN010000527.1:0-5409 GCF_035655035.1 Kribbella sp.
GCTTTGCCGACGTTCTCTTTGAGTTTGGATGGTCAGACGTGGGTTCCGTGATCAAGAAGCGCCGTAAGCGTATGGCGAAGAAGAAGCACCGCAAGCTGCTGAAGAAGACGCGGGTGCAGCGCCGCAAGCTCGGTAAGTAAGTACTTCTGCCGCGCCCGGTCCGGCTGGGGGTAGCTCGTGGCACAGGTGGTGATGGTGACCGGCGTCTCGCGGGACGCCGGTGCTCGCTGTGCCCGGAGACTGGCCGAGGACCCGTCGATCGGCACCGTGATCGGTGTCGACGTGGTGCCGCCGCGCGCGGAACTCGGCAAGGTCCGGTTCGTCCGGGCCGACATCCGTAACCCGGTGATCGCCAAGGTGATCGCCGCCGAGGGCGTGGACACGGTCGTCCACACCGGCGTCGTGGCCACCCCCGGCAGTGCCGGTGGGCGGTCGTCGATGAAGGAGATCAACGTCATCGGCACCATGCAGCTGCTCGCCGCCTGCCAGAAGGCGCCGGGCGTGGCGAAGCTGGTGGTGAAGTCCTCGACCACGGTGTACGGCGCGGGTCCGCGGGATCCGGCGATGTTCACCGAGGAGATGGCGCCGCGGGCGATCCATCACCACGGGCTGAGCAAGGACGCGGTCGAGGTCGAGGGGTACGTGCGGGGATTCGCCCGGCGCCGCCCGGACGTCTGCGTCAGCACGCTCCGGATGGCGAACTGGATCGGCCCCAAGACCGATTCACCGATCACCCGGTACTTCGGGCTGCCCGTCGTACCGACCGTGTTCGGGTACGACGCGCGCCTGCAGTTCCTGCACGAGGACGACGGCGTCGAGGCGATCCGGCATGCCACCGTCGACGACCTGCCGGGGACGTTCAACCTGGCCGGTGACGGCGTACTGTCGCTGTCCCAGGCGATCCGCCGGCTCGGCCGCCCGACACTGCGGCTGCCGTCGTTCACGGCGTCCAGTACGGCGGCTGTCGTGCGGCGCGCGCGGCTGGCGGACTTCTCGCCGGACCAGATCACTTTCCTGACGTACGGGCGGGGCGTGGACACGACGCGGATGCGCACCGAGTTCGGGTTCGAGCCGAAGTACACGACCGCGGAGGCGTTCGACGACTTCCGCCGCTCGCTCGGCACCGGCGCGATGACCCACGCCTCCGGCCTGCTCACCGCCGCCCTGGGAGCCCTCCGTGGCTGACGCCGACATCATCCCCATCGGCGCCGCCGGCCGCCCCGGCCGCGGCACCGGCCGCCGTACGACGCCGTCGGCCGCGGCCCGCACCCTCGCCGGGCCGAACGCCCGCAAGAAGAAGAGCACCCGCAAGACCCAGCCGCCGGTTGCCGAGCCTGAAGAACCGGTCGCCGAGTCACCGGCGTACACCGAGGAGCGGCCGACCGAGACCGGGCTCGACTTCGGGGCGCTCGAGCGGGCGGTCCGCGGGACGTTCGGGGCGGACGGGGAACGGCGGGTCGCGGAGTGGCTGGCGTTCTTGCGGCGGCGGCTGACGGGGGAGTACGAGCTCGACGAGTTCGGGTACGACGCGGAGCTGACCGACCAGGTGCTGCTGCCGATGTTGCGGCCGATGGTGGAGAAGTGGTTCCGGGTCGAGGTCCGGGGAATCGAGAACATCCCGACCGACGGCAGCGCGCTGATCGTCGCGAACCACTCCGGCACGATGCCGCTCGACGGGCTGGTCACCCAGGTGGTGGTCGCGGACCACACCGGCCGGCCGCTGCGGACCCTCGCGGCCGACCTGGTGTTCCAGACGCCGTTCGTCGGTGAGCTGTCCCGCAAGGGCGGCGCCACGCTGGCGAACAACGACGACGCCGAGCGGCTGCTCCGGCAGGGCAACCTGGTCGGCGTCTGGCCGGAGGGCTTCAAGGGCCTCGGGAAGCCGTTCGCGGAGCGGTACAAGCTGCAGCGGTTCGGCCGCGGCGGGTTCGTCAGCGCCGCGATGCGCACCGGCGTACCGATCGTGCCGTGCTCGATCGTCGGCGCCGAGGAGATCTACCCGCTGGTCGGCAACATCGCCTCGCTCGCGCGGCTGCTCGGCGTCCCGTACATCCCGGTCACCCCGTTCTTCCCGCTGCTCGGCCCGCTCGGCCTGATCCCGCTGCCGTCCAAGTGGCTGATCGAGTTCGGCGAACCGATCCGTACCGACGACTTCCCCGACGGCGCCGCGGACGACCCGATGCTGGTCTTCAACGTCACCGACCAGGTCCGCGAAACCATCCAGCAGACCCTCTACACCCTCCTCATGCAACGCCGCAGCGTCTTCTTCTAACCCTGCACCTCCCGCGTACGCCCTCCCCGCGCAGGAGGGGATATCCGCTCGTGTTGAGGGTTCTCTGCTCTTGTACGAGGGGAGAACCCTCAACACCAACGGATATCCGGCTCTTCTGAGTGATGCCAGGGGGCAGCCCGAACCACCCACGCCTGCAGCAGAAGAGCCGGACACCCCCACCTGTGTGGGAGGGGCTGGGGGACCACGCAGCCCCCGGCGCGGGTTCGGGCCGGGGGCTGCGGGGTGGGTGTCACTTCCAGGGTGGGAACAGGGTCTGGATCAGACCCGGGATGTTGATCAGCGGTGTGGGCGGGAACGGCCAGGGCCACGACGGTGTGGTCGACGGCAGTTTGGAAGGCAGCACCGTGGGCGTCGCAATCGGCGAGTTTGACGACGACGGCTTGGGTGGAGTCTTCAGGGCGGTCGGCGGCGGAGCGGTGGACTCCTCGACGATCGTCGTGTTGGGCACCTTCGGCGGCACGGTGGGCCGTGTCGAGGCCGGGTTGACCGGGGTCGGGATCGTCGCCGAGGCCTTGGGGCTGGTCGACGACGCGGCCTTGACCGGGTCGCTCGGCTCGTTCACGCCGGGGGTGGTGCGGTTCGGATGGTTGGTGTTGGCATTGCCGGTGCTCGGCGCTCCGGCGGCCGGCTTCGGCGCATCGCACTTCGGGCACGCGGCCGTGGTGAGCTGCGCCAGCTGCTCGATCGTGGCCAGCGCCTCGACACCGGACTTCAACGACTCCGGTGGCAGGTTCGGCGTCGCTCCCACCAAGGCCTGGCGGGCGCTGGTGATGAACGACGTGATCGCACTGATCGAGCTCGCGTCGCTGTTCTGCTGGTACGACGCGAGCAGCCGGGACACGCCCTTGCGGGCCTGCGCCGAGAAGTCGTCCAGGGTCGCGTTGATGGTGCCCGCCGAACCGCCGTTGTCGGTCAGCTCGCGGACTTCGGACAGTCGGGTCATCGCATGCTCGAGGTCGCGCCGGCCGCGGGAGTCGTCGCCGACACCCACATTGGTCGCCACGTTCTCGATGCTGCGCTTCATCCCGTACAAGGTGTCGCCGGGCATCGCCTGCTGAGCGGCAGCAGCGGAACCGATGCCACCTCCCAGCAGCACCAGCGCGGCAGTCGATGCCACCAACCGGATCTTCCGGCCCTGGCGGCGGCGGATATCTGTCACGGACGCGCCAACGTCCTCGCTACCCGGCGGGTCGTCCGAGTCGTCTGGTGCCGTGTGCACCGTCAGCTGAGTCGCAGTGGTCGCCGCCCGCGCCGCCGCCTGCTCCATCAGGCGGTGCCGCAGCTCGGCACTGAACTCGGGTCGCGGTGCAACTGCGCCGGCGGTCCTCAGCCGTCCGACCAGTTCCACAGCTTCCAGCAACTCTGGATCGTCGCCCAGTCGCGCGGAGTGACGGGGCCCGTGATCGACGGCGTGCGCGAATGCCTCCGCGCGCGCTCGAGCCCTGTGTAGGTCACTCATGAGTTCTCGTTCTCCTCAATGGCCAGTCGGGGTCACCGACAGGTCCTCACCAGGCAAACGAGGTAACTCCCTGACGGGTTACGAAAGACGTTCGTTGTCATCCGCCTCATCTCAAGTCCTTGGGGATAACCTTCGCCAGGTGCCGGACGGCCCGCAGCTGCAGTTGCTTGACGGCGCCTTCGGACTTCTCCAGCGCCTTGGCCGTCTCGGCGATCGACAGGCCCGCGAAGAACCGCATCGTCAGGCAGTCGCGTTGCTCGTCGGGCAGGCCGGCGACCGCGTCCCGGAGTACCTCCGCGGTGGCCGCGGCCAGTACGTCGATCTCCGGGCCCTCGGTCTGCCGGTCGTGGGTCTCGATCTCGTCGGTGACCACCTCGAGCCGGACCCGGCCGGACTTGTAGTGGTCGGTGATCAGGTTCCGGGCGATCGTCACCAGCCAGGCGCCGAAGTCCCGGCCCTGCCAGCGGAACGAGTCCAGCGCGCGCAGCGCCCGGACGAACGTCTCGCTGGTCAGGTCCTCGGCGAGTGCCGATGACGACACCCGGGCGTAGATGTAGCGATAGACGGTGAGCGAGTACTCGTCGTACAGCTCACCGAAGGCACCGACGTCCCCGGCCTGGGCGCGATCGACGAGCTCCGCTCGTCGCATCCCGTCCGGACTTGGTTCCGGCGTGGTCAAGTTGTCTCCCCGTTCGACTGACACGTCGTTCGACACATCCGCGAATGGCCTCAGTAACTGGATCAGCACAGAGCGTTACCGCATGAGCACGTGCTGTCAACAGGCTGGGGCGTGCCGCCTTCCGTCCGGTCCGATGGTCACGAATGCGCCAGCGGACTGCGTCCGGTGCAAAACGGAGCAGCCTGCTGTCGGGGGTTGGTACATCGCGCATGAGGGTCCCCGCGCGGACGGGTTTCTGCAGTGTGAGGTTCGACAGAAGCTCGGCCGCGAAGTCACCTGTATATCGGTGGTCACGCTCCGCTGCAACCGTTCTGGGCAGACTGGTTGCTCCCGGCCCGGATCCCGGGCGTGACAGACTCACCTGGTGAACGTGAATTTCGCGGACATCCTTCGTGACACAGCGCAACGTCACGGCGGGCGTCCCGCGCTGGTCGACGGGGATCGGCGGCTGACCTGGAGCGAGCTCGACCAGGCCGTCGACCGGACCGCGCAGGGGCTCGCCGCGGCCGGCCTGGTGCCCGGCTACCGGGTGCTTCTCCTGGTTGCCAACAGCATCGAGTTCGTCACGTCCTACCTGGGCGTTCTTCGCGCCGGACTGGTCGCCGTACCGCTGAACACCGGGCTCACGAAGCCCGAGCTGCGGACCGTCGCGGAGCACTCCGGGGCCCGGCTGGCGATCGTCGACGCGGTCCTCGCGGACCGGGTCGAGGGCGTCCGGACGGTGGCCCCGGACGAGCTCCAGGGTGACGCTCCGTTACCGCCGCCGATCGATCCCGAGTCGCTCGCGGTGCTGCTGTACACCTCCGGAACCAGTGGAGATCCGCGGGCCGCGATGCTCACCCATCGGGCACTTTCGGCGAATGTGCAGAACCTCACCCAGCTCGGCGAGGACCGGATGGGCCCCGAGGACGTGGTGCTCGGGGTGCTGCCGATGTTCCACGCGTTCGGCCTGAACGCGGTCCTCGGCTGGGCGGTCGC
>NZ_DASRVN010000528.1:0-7916 GCF_035655035.1 Kribbella sp.
GAGCCGTCACGTCGACCGACGTACCGCGCGGGTTCTCGGCACGCAGGTTCTGCCGGGCGTTGGCCTCGCTGACGTAGGAGATGCCGATCCGCATCGTCACCTTGTCGCTGTCGAACCCGACGTACCCGCCGGAGCCCTTCCCGGCCGGCATCCAGCCGTTGGAGCCGTACGTCGTACCGCCGCGGGCGCTCGTGCTGCCCGGTGTCACCGTGGTGTCGGTCCAGGTGCCCTGGTTCGTGAACGGCTGGTCGAACTCGGCGACGAAGTGCAGCGTGTAGTAGCTGCGCTGCCCGACGCTCGCGAGGTACCCGCAGAAGTTGCCGCTGGTCACCGATCCGCTGACCGTGCGGTGCACCGGGTCGATGTCGACCTGCGCGTCGCTGGACCCGACCTCGGAGTTCGACGTACGGAACATCACCGTCTTGGCCTTGTCCGCGGGGAACGTGAACGCCGCCGAACCGGTCCGGGTCGTCGCCGCCAGCTCGGCCGTCACGCCGGAGTCGAGTCCGACCTTGTAGTACCCCGGCTTCGCGACCTCGTTCGCATGGCTGAACGTCGACGCGTAGACGGTGTCCTTCGCATCGCTCTGCGGCGACGAGGTCACCGTGGACGCCAGCGGGTAGATCGGAATGTCCCCCGACCCGCCCGCGCATCCTGTCCCGCTCATGTGGGTGAGGCTGAATCCACGGATCTTGCCGGCCGAGTACAGGTACCCGCCCGGCGCAGCGGTCCGGTACGCGTTCCCCCGGCTCGTTTCCGGACTGAACGAGAACATCCCGAACGGCATCACGGCCCCGGGAAACGTGTCGCCCGCGTTCGACGTACCGATCAACGGATCGACATGCTCGGCCGGATCCACCGAACTCGTAGTGATCCGGCCGGCGCCGGCAACAGGCGCCCGGAGCCCGGCGACCGCCGGATCAGGCGGTGTGGCGGTCGTCGGACGGGCGCCGGGATCAGCCGGCGACGGTGAAGGTACGGCGTGCGCCGTGGGAGCCAGGGCTGCGATCAGGACGCCGGCGACCAGGAAACACGCACGACGGGACAACGCGGAACGACGCATGGGCGGGACCAACCTTCACGGATGGAGTGACATCGTTGTCAGCAACAAATACCCGCACGCACCGCAACCGGTCAAGACCTCCGCGTAGTTCAGTGGTCCTTCGCGGGCCAGGGCGAGTCCGCCGGGCGGAGGGTGTCGAAGCCGGGGCCGTTGAGGGCGGTCCAGGTCGCCAGCGCGCCCATGATCAGGATCGGGTTCTGGAGCCGGCCCGCCAGGACGGCGCCGACCACGTCGATCAGCGGCGCCCAGACGGTCTCCATGTCGGCTTCCTCGGCCTCGCGTTCGAAGGTTTCGTCCGCGGGTGAGAGGTCGCGCGCCAGGAAGATGCGGACCGCCTCGTTCGTCAGCCCGGGTGAGGTGAAGGCGTCGACCAGGACCCGCCAGTCGGCGGCCTTGGTGGCGGTCTCCTCCCACAGCTCGCGCTCGGCGCCGAGGCGGTACTGCTCGCCCTGCACGTCCAGCAGGCCGGCCGGAGCCTCCAGCAGCTTGTGGCCGACCGGGTGGCGGTACTGGCGGACCAGCAGCATCCGGTTGTTCTCGTCCAGCGCCACCACGCCGACAGCTCCGGGATGTACGACGACGTCGCGGACGAACGGCGTACCGCTGGGCGGCTCGATGGTGTCCCGGCGTACCGAGATCACCCGGCCCGTTCGGTGCACCACCTCGGAGGCGGAGACCGGCCAGTGCTCCGGCCGGTCGGCGAGGCCGGCGCCGAACCGGAGCTCGGGGTAGTCCTTCATCAGGCCTTGACCGCCGTCTTCTTGGCGACCGCCGGCTTCGGCTCCTCCACCGGCAGCCGGGACTCGCGCTGCCGGTCGAGCGCGGCCGCGACCAGTCCGGAGAACAGCGGGTGCGGCTTGGTCGGCCGTGAGCGCAGCTCCGGGTGTGCCTGGGTGGCCACGAAGTACGGGTGGACGGCCCTGTCCAGCTCGATGAACTCGACCAGCTCGTGGTCCGGCGACAGCCCGCTGAACACCAGCCCGGCGGCCTCCAGCTTGTCCCGGTACGCGTTGTTCACCTCGTACCGGTGCCGGTGCCGCTCCTGGATCGACGGGGCGTCGTACAGGCCGCGGACGATCGAGCCCTCGGCCAGGTTCGCCGGGTACAGGCCGAGCCGCATGGTGCCGCCCATGTCGCCGGTACCGGAGACGATGTGCTTCTGCTCCTCCATGGTCGCGATCACCGGCTGCTCGGCGTCCGGGTCGAACTCGCTGGAGTTCGCCTGGTCGAGTCCGGCCAGGTCGCGGGCCACCTCGATCACCATGCACTGCAGGCCGAGGCAGAGCCCGAGGATCGGGATGCCCTGCTCGCGGGCGAACCGGATCGCGCCGATCTTGCCCTCGATGCCGCGGACCCCGAAGCCGCCCGGGATGCAGATCGCGTCCACGTCGCCGAGCAGCCGGGCCGCGGCCTCCGGGGTGGCGCACTCGTCGGAGGCGATCCAGCGCAGGTTCACCCGGGCGTCGTTGTCGAACCCGCCCGCGCGCAGTGCCTCGGCGACCGACAGGTACGCGTCCGGCAGGTCGATGTACTTGCCGACCAGCGCGACCGTGACCTCGTCCTTCGGGTGGTGCACGACCCGCAGCAGCTCGTCCCAGCGGGTCCAGTCGACGTCCCGGAACTGCAGGTTCAGCCGGCGTACGACGTACGCGTCCAGGCCCTCGGCGTGCACCACCTTCGGGATGTCGTAGATCGACGGCGCGTCCACGGCGGCCACCACCGCCTCGACGTCGACGTCGCACATCAGCGAGATCTTCCGCTTCACGCTGTCCGGGATCGGCCGGTCGGCACGGCAGACGATCGCGTCCGGCTGGATACCGATCGAGCGCAGCGCGGCCACCGAGTGCTGGGTCGGCTTGGTCTTCAGCTCACCGCTCGGCGCCATGTACGGCACCAGCGAGATGTGCAGGAAGAACACGTTGTCGCGGCCGACGTCGTGCCGGACCTGCCGGGCCGCCTCGAGGAACGGCAGCGACTCGATGTCGCCGACCGTGCCACCGATCTCGTGCAGGACGACGTCCACGTCCGGGCCCGCCATCGCGAGCATCCGTTCCTTGATCTCGTTGGTGATGTGCGGGATCACCTGGACGGTGTCGCCGAGGTACTCGCCGCGGCGCTCCTTGGCGATCACGCTCGAGTACACCTGGCCGGTGGTGACATTTGCGACCTGGGAGAGGTCGCGGTCCAGGAAGCGCTCGTAGTGGCCGATGTCGAGGTCGGTCTCCGCGCCGTCGTTGGTGACGAACACCTCGCCGTGCTGGAACGGGTTCATCGTGCCGGGATCCACGTTGAGGTACGGATCCAGCTTCTGCATCGTGACGCGGATGCCCCGTGCCGTCAGCAGACTGCCGAGGCTGGACGCTGTCAGTCCCTTGCCGAGACTGGATGCCACGCCACCGGTGACGAATACGTGCTTGGTCTGCTGGGAATTCGAAGCCCTGTCCACGGGCTTCTAGCCTACCTCTTGTCAAGCACCGGTCGCGACGAGACCCGCGTAGATGTCGAGCAGATTCTTCGCCACCGCGTCCTCGTCCATCCATCTCGCGGCCAGCTCCCGGCCCCGTGTCCGCATAGCGTTCGCCGTTTCGGGCTCCGACAGGACCGCCCGTACGCCGTCCGCCAGCCCGTCGGCGTCGCCTGGAAACGCCAGTACCGCGCTGTCGTCGACCAGCTCGGGGATGCCGCCGACCGCGGTCGCGACCACCGGTACGCCGACCTGCATCGCCTCCTGCAGCACCAGGGCGCGGGCCTCCCAGTGCGACGTGAGCAGAAACACGTCCGCGGCACCCAGAAGGTCCGCGACGTCGTTGCGATGCCCCAGCAGCCGCACAGGCAGGTGCTCCGCGTCGATCCGCGCCTGCAGGTTGTCCCGCAACGGTCCGTCACCGACGACTACGAACACCGCGTCTGGCGTGGACTCGTGTACGCGAGCCGCTACGGACAGGAGCGTCGGGTAGTCCTTCTGCGACGCCAACCGGCCCACCGTGAGGACGACGGGCTGGTCGCGGAGGCCTAGCTCCCGGCGGACCCGGGCACGCGACGTATGGACCGTGGGCATCGCAGGAGCCGCTACAGGTGCCAGCTGAGCGTTGCGGGCGCCAAGGCTCTTGGCCAGCTCCACCAGGTCGCTGGAGGCGCCCAGCGTCAGGTCGGCGCCCTTGGCAACCAGCCGCTGCCCCATGCGCATGACCAGACCGCGTGGCCCCGCTGCGATCACCGCGTTGTGCCACGTGACGACAAGTGGGCGCAACCGGGACCTGTCCCGCAGCGCTGCCATGCCTGCGCGGTACCCGTGCGCGTGGATCACGTCGCAGCCGCGCAGCCCGGCCGCCTGGGTCACGACGGTCGCAGGAGCAAAGTCGAAGTGCTCGGCCGTACCAGGCGGGGCGCACACCACCACCTCGTGCCCAGCGCTCACGAAGCGCGGCACCAGCGAGGCAACGTGCTGCCCGATCCCGCCCCGCGACTCCGCGAGCAGCAGCCCGATCCTCATGGTTTCTCCCGTCGTACGAGTGCGCGAGCATCCGCGCGATCCAATGCAAGCACGACAACGGCGTACACGACGACAACCGCCAGCCCGGACAGGAGCGCGAACAGGACCGCCTTGCCGACTCCGCCATGTCCTGCCGGCAGGGCCACAACCCACCCGGCAGCACCCGCCAGTACGGCGCCTGCGAGGCCTGTGAGGTGCGCGCGTGGTACTCCGATCAGCACACCGGGCCCGGCCTCACGACGCAGTACCAGAAGCAGTACGAACGCTCCGACGACCACACCGATCGACATGGCGGCCGCCAGCGCGGGTACTGCGTCCCAGTGGGCTGTGAGCACCACACCGGCTACCGCTACGAGCACCCAGGCGCCTGAGGTCACCACAGCGACCTCACGGCCCGAGTGCCGCGCGTAGAGCACACGGCCGACGTGCATGAGTACGGCGAACCCGATGGCCGCAGGAGCGAACGCGAGCAGCCCGTTGGCCAGTGAGGTCGCCTTGTCCGCCTGCACCGCGCCGTGGTCGTACGCGAAGATCCGAGCGACCGGTACCGCCGTACCGATCAGGAGTGCCGCGCCCGCACCACCCGCCAGCATCACGGCGCGCGTGGACGTGGCGGCGTACCTGTCGAAGCCCTCCCCTGCCTCGAAGGCCGCTGCCAGGCGGGGGAAGACGGCGGTGGTGATCGGCACGGCCAGGACGGCGTACGGGAGGAGGTAGATCGCGTTCGCCCACGTGTAGACGGCGATGCTGCCCGCTACCCCGCGGTGGTTGGCCAGGTACGTCGTGACGACGAACGTGAGCTGCTGGGCGATCAGTACGGCAAGACCGGCCAGTGCGAGCCGCCTTAGTACCGGACCGACGCCAGGGTCGAGCCTGAGCGTCGGCTTGATCGGTAGGCGGAGCACAAGCATCGGGACGAGCACAGTCAGCGCAAGAGCGAGCACACCGGCCGTCGTTCCCCAGGCCAGTACGTCGTTGGCGCCACGCGAGGCGTGGTCCGCGTCGGGCGCGGCGGCCGCGAAGACGAAGTACGTCGCGACCACGACCAGGCTTGAGATCAGTGGGGCCAGGGCACCGGCCGCGAAACGCTTGTGGGACTGGAGTACGGCGGTGGCGATCACGGCGACGGCGTACCCGAAGATCTGCGGCACGAAGATCGCCAGCATCCGGGTCGCGGTCGCCGTAGAGCCAGGGCACTCGGCGCCGGGGTCGAGCATGGCGTTGGTGTACCGGCCGGCAAGCACCCAGGCCAGTACGGCGACCGGCGTCAGCAGCACGAACGACCAGGACAGCAAGGCCCCGATGATCCGCCCCTGCGCGGCCTTGTCGCCCCGAGCGACAGGACCGGCCAGCACCGGGATGACCGCCCCGGCCAACGCACCGCCGGCAACCACTTCGAACAAGATGTTGGGGAGCTGGTTGGCGGTGGTGTAAGCCTCGGCCAGACAGCCCGCCCCGACAGTCTTCGAAAACACCAGCCATCGCCCGAAGCCGACTACTCGTGCCAGCACGGTGACAGCAGCAACCAGCAACGCAGCCTGAGCTATCCGCGCGCCCCCGAACCCACCCGACGAACCGCCCTGAGCGGAGGACCCGGTCGGGCGCTTGGCGCCCGAGCCGTCTTTGTTCACCGGGGGCGTCGGCCCCACTGGTCGATCTTGTCGAGGGCCGGGGTGTCGGCGATGACCTTGGTGAAGCTGACCTTCTCGCTGGCCAGATTGAGGCCGACCACGAGCGCGAGCGCGAGCGTCTTCAGCGGACGCGGCAGGGACGCGGCGAGCGCCGTACCGGTGATCGCGCCGAGGCCGTTCGCGCCGCAGTCGCCGAGCATCGCGCGTTCGCCGAGGTCGGCGGGAGCGGAGGCGGCGGCCGCGCCGACGACCGCACCGGCCGGGCCGTTCACGACGGCGAGCGGTGCGTTCAACGCGGTCACGGCCTTCAACGCACGGCCGGGGCGGAGATCGAGCAGGTTGGTGAGGTTCGCCGTACCGGCGATCAAGGCGCCGTCGGCAACGACACCGGCCACCGCCTTCACGCCACGCGACTTCCGCGGCAGCAGTGCAGCGGCAGCGATACCGGCCACGCCGACCCCGAGGATCTTCACCGCACCGCTGGTCACCTCACCGCGCTGCAGCGCGCTCAGATGCCCACGGAAACCCTTGGTCTGCGTGGTCCCGCGCATGTCGTCGTACGCACCGACCGCACCCGACACGGCACCCGCGACCACAGCGGCCGCCTTGACCTTGTTGCTGCCGCGGGAGGCGAGCACACCGGCCAGAGCGCCAAGGACGGCCCCCGGTCCCTCCAGCAGCGTCACCGCCTCACCACGGTGGTTCGTCCGCTCGAAAGGCTCCCGGTTCTCCTTCGGCAGCTTCTCGGCCGCGCGCTCGAGCCCGGAAGTAGCGGCCGCCGCGACGGCAGCGCTGAGAATTCCCACGTCAGTTGTCCTTCGTCTGTACGGCTGCCGGCGCCACGCCGTTCTTCGCGTTGATCGCGCCGTACTGCCCCGCCTTCCCGGTGACCTGCTCGGCGAGTGCGAACACCACGGTCATCTGGCCGGCGGGGAGATCGGCCACGTCCACCGAGGAAACGATCTTGGTGGCGTCGGAGTCACTCCGCAAGGCCTTGATCAGGCCACCGTCGTTCGCGGACGCCGCCGTACCGGCCACGACGACCCCGCCGCTACCCATGTCCAGGCCCTTGATGAAGTCCACGGCGTCGGTGTACGTCGAGTTGTCCGGCGCAGGCGTCGGCGGATCCGCGGCGATCACCACGATCAGGCTGGACCGGTCCTTCACCGTCGACGGCTTCAGCGACAGCAACTTCGCGCCGGTCAGCCCGCTCAGCACCTTGGTCGCGTCGGAGTCGACGCTCTTGCCCTCCTCCTTGGCGGCGACACCGCGAGCCAGCAGCAGACCCGCGCGCTGGTACGTCGTACTGTTCGCCGGGAGGTTCATGTCCGCGGTGACGAGCTGCTGGACCAGCGTCTCGACCAGCTGACGCTGCCCGGAGTCGAAGAGCTTCGGGTCCAGCGAGACCTTGGTGGACACCTGGCCGCCGGCCTTCTCCAGCTCGGCCTGGACGCCGTCGCTCAGGTCGCTGTCGGAGTTGGGCATCGAGATCAGCGTGATCTTCTTGTTCGCCAGCTTGCCGGTCGTCAGCCCCGCGGTCACCTTGGCGACGTAGTCGTCGCGGTACTTGTCCAGCGCCTTGGTCTGCACGAGCTCCGCCCGGGCGTCGGCGAGTTGCTGGCGGTCCTTGTCGGCCTGCGCCTGGACGAGCTCGCTGCCGGTGCCCTTCAACGGGCCGGCCCCGAGCACCACACCGGCGCCCAGGGCGAAGAAGATCGCCACGATCGAG
>NZ_DASRVN010000529.1:0-23615 GCF_035655035.1 Kribbella sp.
GACCTCGGCGCGCAGGGCATCCGCTGCAACCTGGTGTCGGCCGGTCCGCTGAAGACGCTGGCCGCGAAGGCGATCCCGGGCTTCGAGAAGTTCGAGGAGCCGTGGCTGGACCGCGCCCCGCTGGGCTGGGACCCGTCCGACCTGGAGCCGACCGGGCGCACCATCGTCGGCCTGCTGTCCGACTTCTTCCCCTCAACCACCGGCGAGATCATCCACGTCGACGGCGGATACCACGCGATGGGAGCGTAGTGGCAACCTCCATGGTCGAGCTCCGCGTCCTGGACGGAGCCAACCTCTACTTCAGCCGGGCCGCGGTCAAGCTGACGCTGGACGTGACCGCGCTGGTCGACGCCCCCGCACCGGCCGCGAAGGCCTACGCGCAGGCCATCGGCCTCGGTACGACCCGCCCTGGCCGGATCGGGTCCGGGTTCCGGCAGCGGTTCGCGATCCGGGTCGTCGGTCACGTCGTACGGCGGATCGCGCGCGAGGCCGGCATCGGCCGGATCGGTGTCCGGGTGCGGCCGGAGTCCGACGTACGGCGGCTGGTGGTGGCGTTCCCGTGGGCGCACGAGGGCCGGGCGCGGGCGCTCGGTGCGGCGATCGTCGAAGTACTGGATGCCTTCGGGGCGGACGATCTGAGCCGGCTGATCCATGCGGTCGGCGAACGGGTCCGCGACGAGCCGCCCGGCAACCCGCCGCCGACGCTGCGGCCGAAGGTGCCGGTGGTCGCGGTGACCGGGACGAACGGCAAGACCACCACCTCCCGGATGATCGCGCACATCGGCCGGGCCGGTGGGCTGCACGTCGGCTGGTGCAGCACCGACGGCGTGTACTTCGACGGCGAACTGATCAAGTACGGCGACTTCTCCGGCCCGAGCGGTGCCGCGCAGGTGCTGTCCCGGCCGGGGATCCAGCTCGCCGTGGTCGAGACCGCGCGCGGCGGGATCCTGCGGCGTGGCGTCGGCGTCGCGTACAACGACGTGTCGGTGGTCACCAACGTCACCGCGGACCACCTCGGGCTGGGCGGCATCGACACCATCGACCAGCTCGCCGAGGTGAAGGCCGTGATCACGCAGATCACCCGGCCGCGCGGCTGGTGCGTGGTGAACGGCGACGACCCGCGGACGTTCGCGATGCGGCTCGGGTCGCCGGCCAAGTGCTGGGTGTTCTCCCGGGACCCGGACTCGCCGTCGATCCGGACCGTGCTCGACGAGGGCGGCCGGGCGACCACCGTGCTGGACGGTTTCGTCACGGTCCTGGACAGCACCCGCGACCCGGAGCCGCTGCTCAAGGTGGTCGACGTACCGATGACACTGTCCGGGCTGTCGCACTACAACGTGGAGAACACGCTGGCCGCGGCGTCGGCGGCGCTCGGGCTCGGGCTGCCGCGGGCGGCGGTGATCGAGGGGCTGAGCACGTTCGCTCCGAACGAGAACAACCCCGGCCGGATGAACATGTACTCGCTGCGCGACTTCACCGTGGTGATCGACCTGGCGCACAACGAGGCCGGGCTGGAGGCGCTGATCGAGATCATGAACGGCGTCAAGCCCGACGGCGGCCGGCTGCTGCTGGCGCTCGGGTCGCCGGGAGACCGGGCCGACGACATGGTCGCGGCACTCGGTGCGATGGGCGCCCGGGCGGCCGACCGGGTGGCGATCGGTCACAAGAGCGACTACCTGCGCGGCCGGCCGCCGGCCGAGCTCGAAGCGGTGTTCCGCGGAGGGGCCGCGTCGGTCGGCGTCGAGGACGTACCGGCGTTCCCGACCGAGCTGGAGGCGGCGCAGGCCCTGGTCGCGGAGGCGCGGGCGGGCGATGTGGTGGCGGTCATGTCTCTGCAGGATCGGGCGAGTCTTGACGCCTGGTTGCGGTCCGAGGGAGCTACTGTCGACACACCGGAGATCTTGAAGAGCAAGGTCGAGAGAGCCCAGCACTAGCCCCAACCGCCCGAGGTCGGGGTGGAACGGGGTTTGCAGATGCGCTACCTGTGGTCGATTCCGGCCGCGGTGGTCGCCTGGTTCGTGGGCGGCTTCTCCGCGACGTACTTGAAGGGACTCCCGGACGGTACGACGTACTTCGTGCCGCCGCGGGTCGACCTGCTCGTGCTCGGCGGCATCACCGGCGGGGTACTCGCCGGGTTGCTGATCGGGCGGATCCGGATCGCCGTACCGGTGGTGCTGGTCGTTGCCGCGGGCATGTGGTGGGCGACCGGGACCTCGTTCGGCGAGGTCGCGCTGCTGGTCACGTTGCTGGCGGCAACCGCCGTCGGCGGGTTCTTCGGCGCGCTCGGGACCAGGAGTTCGGTCGTCGCGGCGTTCGCGCTGGCCTTGCCGGTCGCGTGGTACGCGATGCGTCCGGCCGAGCAGCTGACCGACTGGCGCTGGCTCTGGCAGCTGAACGGTGCGCTCGTCGGTGCGGGGCTCGCGCTGCTGCTCTACATCGCCTGCTGGAAGCGGGGCTGGCGGTCGGTCGGCGCGTGGATCCCGCTGACCGGGTTCTACCTCGTGTGCTTCGCCGTCGTGGAGTCGGTGCGGCTGATCAGCACCTCGTCCGGGAAGCCGATGGACGCGGTCGGCAACGCCTCCACCCAGGCATTCTTCGAGGCGTTCGCGCCGCTGCTGCGCGAGTACTGGCCGTGGATGGTGGTCGGCGTCCTGCTGGCGATCCCGATGGTGACGCTGAAGCTGCGCGCGCTGCCGCCGGCGCCGCCGCCCCCGGACCCGTACTCGGACCGGTCGAACGACGCCGTACTCTCCGACGACCTGGACTGGATCGACCGCGACGAGCCGCGCCGCCGGCTGCTGCCGAAGCGGCAGCCGGCGTCCTGATCAGCTGACCGGCTCCTCGACAGGCTCCTCGTCCGGCTGGACGAAGTCCGGGTCGCCGCCCTCGTCGCCGGACCGCGCGCCGGCCTGGGCGAGGTGCGACACCGACTCCAGCTCGGCCAGCACCGACTGGTGCTGATCGACGCACAGCACCACGAGGTCGCCCGGGTTCGACAGGTCGAGCGCGTACCGGACGGCGTCCAGCTCGTCCAGTACGACGTCCACGCGCCGGCAGCGGGCGCCGTTGTCCATCGCCGCCCGGACCCCGGCCGTGACCAGCTCCGCCGACTCGCCGCGCTTCCGGCCGCGCAACCGCGCATCCTCGCGGACCACGACAACGTCGAAGTGCTGCGCCGCGACGTCGCCCAGCTCGCGGATGTCGTCGTCACGCCGGTCGCCCGCGGTCGCGACCACGCCGATCCGCGACGGCCGCCCGACCTCCGACGACGCGCTCAGGCTCTCGCCGAGCCGGTCCACGAAGTCGCCGAGCATCCGCATCGCCGGCGCGTTGTGGCAGTAGTCGATGATCACGCTGCGCCCGTCGACGTCGATCTCGTTCAGCCGGCCGGGCGACAGGTAGTACGACGTACTGAAGGTCCGCAGGCCCTGCCGGATGTCGTGCAGCGGCGCACCTGCCGCGAACGCCGCAGCGGCCGCCGCCATCGCGTTCTGCACGTTCATCATCGCCCGCCCGCCGAACGTTGCCGGGAGCAAGTGTGTCCACGCGAGCTGCATCGACCGCCGGCCGTGCTTCACCACGATCATGTCGCCGAGGTCCGAGCGCTCCAGGACGACGGCCCGCCCGCCACGGCGGCAGTGCCCCTCGATGTAGTCGCGGACCTCGCTGCCCGGCTCGGACATGCTGAACCAGACGACCTGGCCCGAGCACTTGCGGCGCATCTTGCGGACCAGCGGGTCGTCGGCGTTCAGTACGGCGTACCCGGTCCGCGGCACCGCCTCGACCAGCACCGACTTCACATCGGCGAGCTGCTCCAGCGTGTCGATGCCGCGCAGGCCGAGGTGGTCCGGCTGCACGTTCAGCACCACGGCCACGTCGTTCCGCTCGTACCCGAGCCCCTCGCGCAGGATCCCGCCGCGCGCCACCTCGAAGACCGCGAAGTCGACCCGCGGGTTCTGCAGCACCATCCGCGCCGACTTCGGGCCGGACGCGTCCTGCCGGATCACCAGCCGCTCGTCGATCACGATGCCGTCCGTCGACGTCATCCCGACCTTGCGGCCGAGCCCCTTGAACACGTGGCTGATCATCCGCGCGGTGGTGGTCTTGCCGTTCGTGCCGGTGACCGCGACGATCGGGATCCGGCTGGTCGCCCCAGGCGGGAACAGCATGTCCACCACGGGTTTCGCGATGTACTGCGGCTCGCCGATCGTCGGGTTGGTGTGCATCCGGAACCCGGGGGCCGCGTTCACCTCGCAGATCGCGCCGCCGGTCTCGCGGACCGGCTGGGTGATGTCCGGGCAGATGAAGTCGATGCCGGCGATGTCCAGCCCGATCATCCGGGCCGCCTCCTCGGCGATCTCGACGTTCTCCGGGTGCGCCTCCCAGGTGCGGTCGATGGAGATCCCGCCGGTGGACATGTTGCCGGTGAGCGTCAGCTTCACCATCACGTCCTCCGGCGGTACGTCGTCCAGCTCGAACCCCTGGTCGCGGACCAGTTGCCGGGCGGCCGCGTTGACCGTGATCCGGGTCAGGATCTTCTCGTGCCCGACACCGCGCCGCGGGTCGGCGTTGGTGATGTCAACGAGTTCGGCGACCGTGTGGACGCCGTCGCCGACCACGTGCGCGGGCACGCGTTCGGCGATCGCCTCCATCCGGCCGTTGATGATCAGGCACCGGTAGTCCTTGCCGGTGACGAAGTTCTCCACGATCACCCAGCCGCGCCGGGACTGCTCGACCGCGATCGGGAACGCCTCGCGGAGCGCGTCGGCGTCCGGCAGGTTCAGGCAGACGCCGCGCCCGTGGTTGCCGTCCAGCGGCTTGCACACGACGGGGTACCCGATCTTCTGCGCGACCGCGACCGCGTCGTCGACCGTACGGACGGATTCCGACCGCGGGACCGGCAGGCCGGCCGAGGCGAGCAGCCGGGTGGTGAGGTCCTTGTCGCTCGCGACGTCGACCGCGATGGACCCGGTCTCGGACGTCATCGTGGCCCGGATCCGCTTCGCATGCACGCCCTGCCCGAGCTGCACCAGGCTGGCCTTGTTCAGCCGGATCCACGGGATGTCCCGGGACACGGCCTCGTCCACGATCGCCTGCGTCGACGGGCCGAACGCGGTCCGCTCCGCCTGCTTGATGAACTTCTCGAGCTCCTGGGTGAAGTCGAACGTCAGGTCCGGCTCGACCAGGTTGTTCACGAACCGTACGGCGAGTTCGCCCGCGGCCAGCCCGACCGCCTCGTCGGCGTACGCGTAGGTGATGTTGTAGACGCCCGGCGAACCCTTCACCTGCCGGGTCTTGCCGCGGCGCATGTCGTGGCCGGCCTCCTGCTGCAGCTGGAGCGCGACGTGCTCGGCGATGTGCCCGAGCCAGGTGCCTTCGTACAGCCGCTCGATGAACCCGCCGCGGCGGCCGCGCGAGCAGTGGTGCTGGTCGAGGCGGGGGAGGTCGGCGAGCAGCCGCTCGGTGAAGCCGGGGATCGTGTTCGAGGGGAACTTCTCCAGCGAGCCGAGGTCGACGACCAGGTGGATCGCGGGGTCGTAGCTCCAGATGTTCGGGCCGCGGTAGACGCGGGTCTCGATGATCTTCAGGTCAGGGGACGGTGTTGCATCGCTCATGGGGCGTCACTGTTCTGGTTGCAAGCGGTCGGGGAGATCGGCTTCGGCGCCGGCCTTGATCGGCTCGGTCGCCTCCGGTCTGGACTCCCCGGCGGCGGCAGCCTTGGTACGGCGTCCCGCCCGCCGCTTGCGTTCGGCGTAGTACCGCGGGGAGACGCCTTCCGCGGCGATCTCCTTCGCGAGCTTGCGCAGGTCGGCCTCGGCCGCGGCCATCTCCGCGATCTCGGCGGCCGGCGGCTGCGGGCCGTACGACAGCAGCACCCGGTTCTGCAGGTCGAACGTCGCGGTCGCGGGCAGCACATGCAGGACGACACCGGACGCGAGGATCGGCTCCGAGCGCTTCGCGTTGTGCGCGTTCGAGGTGATCCGGGTGCCGTCGAAGATCGTCACCGCGCCGCGGCCGACGACCTCCAGGTGGCTGCCGCGGACGACCGCCGCGGTGTCCTCGTCGACGCCGATCCCGAGCAGGCCGGGGGACTGCGCGACCAGCGACAGCAACCGGCCGTACCGGTTCCGCTGGGCGAAGTGCTGGTCGACGATCGCCCCCTGCACCAGGCCGAGCCCACCGGACAGCTGACTCATCCGCTGCCGCGGGGTGGCACCGGAACGCCCGAACGCGATCATGTGCTCGGCCAGGATGCTCGCGCCCGCCGACGTACCACCGACCGCCGCACCGCGCGCGTGGGCGGCCGTCACGGCGCGGCCGAACGCCGTACCGGTGACCACGCCCGCGAGCTTCAGCTGGTTGCCGCCGGTCATGAAGATCCCGGTGGCGTCGTTCAACGGCGCGATGAACGCCGGGTCGTCGGCGTCCTCCCGGTTCTCCGGCCGTACGCCGACGACGCTCTCGGCCCCGAGCGCCGCGAACAGCGCCCGGTACACGTCGATCACGTCAGGCCCGAGCGCGGACGCCGTCGGCACCACGACGATCCGCGCCTTGGCCCCACCCGCCGCCTCGACGAACTCCTGCAGCACCGTCCGCTTCTTCACCTTGTCCTCGGCACCACCGATGGCGAACAGGGCCCCCGGCCCACCCTGCAGTTCAGACATAAGCGGAATGGTAGGTGCTCACGGCCGCTCGCCCCGCATCCCGGTCACGGCGCGTACCTCAGAACCCTGAGCACTGCCCGTCCTTTGATCCGCCGCTCGCGCACGGCGTCGAGTACGTCGGCGGCCTCCTGCCACGGCCGTTCCACCTCGACCCCGAGGTCCAGCTTGACCTCCGCCACCAGCCGGACCAACCGCACCAGGTCGGCGTGCAGCGTGTCGCGGGCGGTCACCTCGTCGAGGTCGTCGAGCAACACGATCCGCGCACCCGCGGAACGATCCCGCCGCCACGTCCGGAAGCTGACCCGCCCGTCCCGGACAGGTGTCGCGACGGTGACGAGCAATCCGCCCGGCTCGAGCGATTCGATCGCCTCGCCGAGGACCTCGCCACCGACGGTGTCGATGATGAGGTCCGGCCGGCTGCCCAGATGGTCGCTCACGATCTCCGCACCGGGAACTGCAGCGAGCGGATGCCGCTTCCGCTCGCCGGGTCGGACGAACGCCCGTACGTGCGCACCCCCGAGGTCAGCGAGCTGACAGGCGAGGCGGCCGACGGCTCCACGGGCACCCGTGACGAGTACCTCCTTGCCCACCAGGAAGCCGCCGAGCTCGAGAGCACGGAGCGCGGCCAGGCCCGGGGTGGGCAGGGTCGAGCCGAAGACGTCGCCCACGTTGTCGGGCAGCCCGGCGAGCCGGGTGTACGGGACGGCGACGAGCTCGGCCCAGGCGCCGCGCGGCACGGTGCCGACGACCCGAGCGCCGAGGACGGCAGACATCGTGGCAGTCGGGTTGATGGCGGCCGGATACCGCACCAGCATGCCGGCGAAGTCGCGGCCGGGGACCGCGGCTTCGGGGACGTTCTCTCTTCCGAAGCCGGCGGTCGGCCAGGCGCCTGCCAGGTCCAGCAGGTCGCGGTGCGTGACGGCGAAGGTGTTCACCCGGACCATCGCCTCGTGCGACAGCGGGACGGGGTCGGGGACCTCCCGCAGTACGACCGACGATCCGCTCCGGGTGAGCGCCAGCATGCTTCGACGGTACGTCGGTCAGTGGCCGAACGTGAACCAGTTCAGGTTGACGAAGTCGGCGGGTTGGCCGCTGGTGAAGGTGAGGTAGACGTCGTGTACGCCGGTCACGGAGGAGATGTTGGCGGGGACGGTTCGCCAGGACTGCCAGCCGCCGGTGTTGGCGATGGCGAAGCTGCCGATCGGTGGGTTGGACCTGCTGTCCAGGCGCACTTCGACGAGGCCGCTCACGCCGGCGGCGGCGCCGGAGGCCACGCGGGCGACGAACTGGGTTGCGGGGGTGCTGCCGAAGTCGATGCCGCGATACAGCGCCCAGTCGCCGTTGCCTACCTGCATCAGGTTCTGGCCGCCGCCGGTGTCGGTGGTGGTTTCGAGGCCCGTTCCCGACTGCTGGCTGTACGACTCCGCCTGCAGCGTGCTGTACGCCGACGAGCTCGGCGGCGGGGGAGGCGTCGTACCGCCGCCCTTCGTCGAGACCGCGACGTAGTCGACGACCATCGGCTTGTCCGGGACCGTGGACGCGCGCGGTGTCGGGCCGTTCAGCGCGTCCGGGAAGGCGCCGCCGATTGCCAGGTTGAGCAGCACGAAGTACCCCGCGTGGGACGTCATGTTCGACCAGGTGTCGGCCGGGAACTGGCTCTGGCTGAGCGAGTGGAACTGCTGCCCGTCGACGTACCACCTGAGCTGGTTCGGTGACACCGACGTGTCCCACTCGAAGCGGTACGTGTGGAACGCGGACTGGCAGGTCGACCCGGGACACGCGCGGTTCGCGCCGAGGCCGGTGGTCTCGTTGCACGGGCCGCCGGGGTTCACCCCGCAGTGCAGGACGCCCCAGACCGAGTTGATCCCGTTGACGTTCTCCATGATGTCGAACTCGCCGATCCCCGGCCAGTTCCAGTAGTTCCCGCGGTACGGCGAGCCGAGCGCCCAGAACGCGGGCCAGTACCCCAGCGCGGCGTCACCGGTGACGTTCGGCATCTGGATCCGGCTCTCGATCGCGAGCACCCCGCCGGCCGGCGGTGTGAAGTTGGCGCGCTGGGACTCGATCCGGGCGGACGTCCAGTTGCCGGCCGCGTCCCGGCGCGGCGTGATCTTCAGGTTTCCGGTGCCGTCGAGCGACAGGTTGTCCGGGCTGCTGGTGTAGTTCTGGATCTCGCCGGTACCCCAGTTCCCGGGGCCGCCCGGGTAGCCGTGGCCGGTGTCGATGATCCAGTTCGCGCTCGACGGCAGGCTGCCGCTCGGGCCGTCGAAGTCGTCGCTCCACACCGTCGACCAGCCGGCGGGCGGCGGAGGCACGGTGGCCTCCGCGGCGCCGCCAGGGGTCGCGACGGTGGTGGCGACGGCGACCAGCAGGGTGGCCAGGGGAGCGGTCAGGGCGATTGCGAGGGGGCGGATCCGCATGTCGACCTCCAGGGGCGGTGGATGAGGCCAATGTGAGCGCTCTCATGCCGCAGTGTCAACAGCTCGTCACAGCTTGGTTCGGTACACCGTCGTACTGCGCCGGACCGACATGCCGAGCCGCTGGTACATCGCCAGTGCGCCGGTGCCGGAGTGCGTCCAGAGGGTCAGCGTCTGCCGGCCGCGGCGTCCGGCCTCCTGGGCCGCGACGGTCAGCAGCGCGCGGGCGATGCCGCGGCCGCGGAAGTCCTTCCGGACGGCGACCTGCTCGACGTACCCGTCGGGGGAGTCCGGGAGCTCCAGGCCGATCACGACCCCGACGATCTCCGAGCCGGCCACCGCGACCGGCGACAGCGCGGGGTCGAAGGTCGGCCGCTCGATACTCGTCCCGGCCCACTCCTCGTACTCGTGCCGCCGCGGCTGCCACTCGTCGAACGCGTCCTGCACCACCTGATGCGCGTCGCGCTCGTCACCCGGCGCGAACGGCCGTACCGTCACGCCGTCCGGTACCACCGGCGGCTCGCCGTCGACCGGCCGTTCGAGCAACCAGTTGGTCGCGAGTACGTCGTACCCGCGCGAGCGGAGGATCGCCGTACCGCCCTCGTCCGCGTCGTCGACCGTCTGCGCGAGCCAGTCGCTCTCGTGCTCGCGGGCCCGCGCCTCCGCCCAGTCGAGCAGCTCGGTGCCCAGGCCACGGCCGACGTACGACGGATGCACGTCGAGCTGCGAGCGCCGGCCGCCGTGCACCCACGCCCAGGCGACGACCTCTCCGTCCGGCGTCTCGACGACGCGGGTGTCGAGGTCGAGCGTGATCAGCGGGCGCCGCAGGTCGGCCGCGACACGATCCGGCGCCGACTCCACCTGCCCGTGCCAGGCCTGCTCGTTGGCAGCGATGATCGCGTTGATCGCCGGCGCGTCCTCAAGGGTCGCCGGGCGAGTCTGGAATTCCATTCCCCCGATCCTGCCAGTTAGGCAGGGTTGTCGGCGTCCGCGTTCTCGACTTCCTCGCGGGTGATGCCGAGGAGGTACAGGATCGTGTCCAGGTACGGGACGCTGAGGTGGGTGTCGGCGGCGGCGCGGACCACCGGCTTGGCGTTGAACGCGACGCCGAGGCCGGCAGCTGCGAGCATGTCGAGATCGTTGGCGCCGTCACCGATCGCGACGGTCTGGCTGAGCGGGGTGCCGGAACGGGCCGCGAACTCGCGGAGCGCGGTCGCCTTGCCCGGCCGGTCGACGATCTCGCCGACCACCCGGCCGGTCAGCTTGCCGTCGGCGATCTCCAGCTCGTTCGCCTTCGCGTAGTCGATGCCGAGCTCGGCGGCCAGCTGTCCGGTGATCTGGCTGAACCCGCCGCTGACGATCGCGAACTGGTACCCGAGCCGCTTGAGCGTCCGGACCAGCGTGCGCGCACCCGGTGCCAGCTCGATCGCGGCGTACACCTCGTCGAGCGCCGAGACCGGGAGGCCTTCGAGCGCCGCCACCCGGTGCCGCAGCGACTCGGCGAAGTCCAGCTCGCCGCGCATCGCCTTCTCGGTGACCGCGGCGACCTCCTCCAGCCGGCCGGCGTGGGCGGCGAGCATCTCGATGACCTCGCCCTGGATCAGCGTCGAGTCGACGTCCATCACGATCAGCCGCTTCGCCCGCCGGTACAGCCCGCCGTCCTGGACGGCGATGTCGAGCCCCTGCCGGACGCCCTCCTGGGCGAGCACGGTGCGCAGGGCTTCGGGTTCGACGCCGGAGACGGCGATCTCCATCGCGGTCACCGGGTAGCGCGCCATCCGGCTGATCCGGTCGATGTTCGCGCCGGTGTCGGCGATCCGGCCGGCCACCGCGGCGAGCCCGGCGGCCGACAGCGGGTGCCCGATGATCGTCACCTGGCTGCGGCCCTTGCGCCGCGGCTCGTTGTCGCCGACGCCTTTCTTGACCGAGATCTCGACGTCGAGGACGTTCGCGAGCGCCTTCAGCTCTTCCTTCAGGTCCTTGTGGTCGCGCGGCGCGGACAGCAGTACGCCGAGCACCAGGCGGCCACGCAGTACGACCTGCTCGGCGTCGATCACCTCGAGCCCGCGGGTCGCCAGGGTGGACAGCACCGCGGACGTCAGCCCCGGCCGGTCGGTCCCCGTCAACGTCACCAGCAACGTCGGCCGCTCGGCCGTCTCCACCTCACCAGGTCCAGTCATCTCGCCGCAAACGCTACCTAAATGAGATAACGGTCCGCCTGCCGGTCCAGATCTCAAGCACGAACAGGTGGGGCGCAGGCGGCGACTAGGGCGCGGCGGGCGGCGGCTGCCAGTTCCAGGAGGGCGCGGCGGCGGGCGTCGGCTTCAGCGCCGGTGACTGCGGCTCCGTCGTCTTCGAGGGCGGCGTCGGCGATGGCCAGGCAGCGGCGGGCGGTCGCGGCGGTCTTCACGGCGCGCGGTTCGTAGCCGGGGGCCAGGGTGTCGGAGTCGCCGCGGCCGATCTTGCGGATGTCGATCAGCGCGTCGGCCACTTCCGGCTTCCACTTCGCGACCTCGAGCGCCGCCAGCGACTCCGCCGCGTCGATCAGCGCCATCCGCAGACCACGGTCCGCCTCGCCGAAGTCGGCCGGCACCGGCGAAGCGGCCGGCAGTACGGACCACTGCACGGACGGCCCGACGTACGCCGGAACCAGCCCGATCTCCGGTCCCGTCAGTACGACGGCCTCGCCTGTCTCCAGCGCCGCCTCGTTGAACGCGGGCGGACCGGCCAGCCCGATCGGGTCACCCGGAACCGGCAGCGCGAGATGCGCCTGCGTCGTACCCGCGGCCCGCAACAGGTTCAGCGCCACCGGCAACGTGGCCGGGTCCGGGTGCCCGGCGAGGCCCGCGACGTGATGACCGACGTCGTCGCCGAGGATCCGGTGCGCGGCGGTGTCGGGATCGCAGGCACCGGTCAGCATCGCGTTCGTCCAGACCGTGAACCGTACCGAGGCGGAGGTCGTCAGCACGCCCGTAAGTCTCGCACCACCCAACTGCCGGCCGCCAACGCCGACCCCTTAGGTTTTGTGCATGACTGCAGTGGTGGAGCTGGCCGGGGTGTCGGTCGTTCGTGGGGACGCGCGTCTGCTCGACGGGATCGACTGGACGATCGACGAGGCCGACCGGTGGGTGGTGATCGGGCCGAACGGCGCAGGCAAGACCACGCTGCTGCAGATTCTGGCCGCCCAGGTGCACCCTTCGTCGGGTGTCGCCGGGCTGCTCGGCGAGGTGCTCGGCGCGGTCGACGTGTTCGAGCTGCGCCCGCGGATCGGGCTGACCAGCGCCGCGCTCGCGGACCGGCTGCCGAAGAGCGAGCGGGTGTCCGACGTCGTCGTCTCCGCGTCGTACGCCGTGCTCGGCCGCTGGATCGAGGAGTACGACGAGCTCGACCACGAGCGGGCCGCCGCGTTGCTGGCCGAGCTCGGGATCGCGCACCTGGCGGACCGGACGTTCGGCACCCTGTCCGAGGGGGAGCGCAAGCGGGTGCAGATCGCCCGCGCGCTGATGACCGACCCCGAGCTGATGCTGATGGACGAGCCCGCGGCCGGCCTCGACCTTACGGGTCGCGAACAGCTGGTCCGGTCGCTGAGCTCGATCGCGACCGCCGTCGGTGCGCCCGCGATGGTGCTGGTCACCCACCACGTCGAGGAGATCCCGCCGGGCTTCACGCACGCCCTGCTGCTCAAGCAGGGCCGGATCGTGGCCGCCGGCCCGATGGACCAGGCACTGACCGCGGAGAACCTCAGCGACACCTTCGACCTGGCCCTCACCCTCAAGCAGGAGGACGGCCGCTACACCGCCCGCGCCCTCTGACCCGGATCCCACGTCCGCGGTGACGCGTCATACAGCTACGCGATGCCCCCGACGCGGATAGGCTTGGTAAATGATGGATTGGCTGCGGGACAACATGTGGGCGGCGTGGTTGACGATCGCCGCCGTCCTGGGCCTGGCCGAGCTGGCCTCGCTCGACTTCACGCTGCTGATGCTGGCCGCCGGTGCGCTCACCGCGGCCGGGGTGGCGGCGTTCTTCCCGGGGCTGCTGTGGCTGCAGATCGTCATCGCACTGGTCACCGCCGGCGCGATGCTCGGCGCGATCCGGCCGATGATCGTCCGCAAGATCCATCACGGGCAGGAGTTGAAGACCGGTTCCGCCCACGTGATCGGCCGGACCGGCACGGTGGTGAAGGAGATCCACCCCGACGGCGGCGGCTCGATCCGGCTCGGCGGTGAGCTGTGGACGGCCCGCCCGTACGACGAACTGTCGACGATCGCGCCCGGCACCCGCGTCGAGGTGATGTCGATCGACGGCGCCACCGCGGTCGTCTACCCGGTCAACGACCCGCTCCCGCAGGTGGACAGCCCCAAACCCCAGGACCCGCCGCAGTCCTGAGCGTTGAGTGGTCCCCTACTCGCAGTAGTGTCGGAGTACGGCGGCAGATTGTCCGTCGGATCGTTCGAGTGGAGGGTCGAGTGACCGCGTTCCTCATAGTCCTGGCACTGGTCGCCCTGGTGGTGATCGTGACCTTGGTGAAATCCGTCCGGGTGGTGCAGCAGCAGACCGTCGGGATCGTCGAGCGGTTCGGTAAGTTCAAGACCGGCCTGCAGCCGGGCCTGAACCTGCTGACCCCGTTCGTCGACAAGGTCCGCTACACCATCGACATGCGCGAGCAGGTGGTCGCGTTCCCGCCGCAGGGTGTCATCACCGAGGACAACCTGATGGTGTCGATCGACTCCGTCATCTACTTCCAGGTCAACGACCCGGTCCGGGCGACGTACGAGATCTCCAACTACATCCAGGCCATCGAGCAGCTGACCATGACCACGCTGCGGAACATCATCGGCGGCATGGACCTGGAGCAGACACTGACCTCCCGTGAGGAGATCAACGAGAAGCTCCGGTACGTGCTG
Source organism: Kribbella sp. (assembly GCF_035655035.1). Lineage (GTDB taxonomy): Bacteria > Actinomycetota > Actinomycetes > Propionibacteriales > Kribbellaceae > Kribbella. The sequence continues at coordinate 13,990 of NZ_DASRVN010000529.1, forward strand.
GACGAGGCGACCGGCAAGTGGGGCATCCGGGTGAACCGGGTCGAGCTGCGCTCGATCGACCCGCCGCCGTCGATCCAGGACTCGATGGAGAAGCAGATGCGCGCGGACCGGGACAAGCGCGCCGCGATCCTCACCGCGGAAGGTATGCGGCAGTCGGCCGTGCTGTCCGCCGAGGGCCAGAAGCAGTCCGCGATCCTCACCGCCGAAGGTGACAAGCAGTCCCGGATCCTGCGCGCCGAGGCTGAGCGGCAGGCCCGGATCCTGAAGGCGCAGGGTGAGGCGCAGGCCATCACCACGGTCTTCAACGCGATCCACGCCGGCAAGCCGGACCAGGGTCTGCTCGCGTACCAGTACCTGCAGATGCTGCCGTCGATCGCCCAGGGCGACGCGAACAAGCTGTGGATCGTGCCGAGCGAGATCGGCGACGCGCTCAAGGGTCTGGGTTCCGCGGTCGGCCAGGTGGCCGGGATCGCGCAGCAGGCGGAGGGCAACTGGGAGGCACCGCAGCTCGACAACGGGCAGGTCCAGGAGCTCGACAGCGCCGCGGCACCGGCCGCGGTCGCCGAGGCCGACAACGCGGTCCGCGAGGCAATCGCGGCCGCGGAGTCCGCGGCCGTGAGCAGCCGCAGCCAGGCCGCGCCGAGCATGCCGGCCGTCCCGCCGCCGACCCCGACGGCGGCACCGGAGCAGCAGCCGCCGGCCGCGCAGCCGCCGGCGCAGGAACCACCACAGCGCTGACAGCCACTCACGAGAACCCTCCTGGACCCTGAACGAACTGGTCCGGGAGGGTTCTTGCCTGTTCAACCGCCGGACAGATCTGCGGGTGCGCGGACAGCTGCGTAAAGTCTCTTGGCGATGACATGGTACGAGGCGGTGTTCGTCCTGGTGGCGGGGATGGGCGCGGGAACCATCAACGCCGTGGTGGGGTCGGGCACGCTGCTCACGTTCCCCGCCCTGCTGGCCGTCGGCATCCCGCCGGTGCTCGCGAACGTCAGCAACACGGTCGGCCTGGCGCCCGGCGCGGCCGCCGGCGCGATCGGGTATCGCCGGGAGCTCGAAGGCCAGCGCGGCCGGATGCTGCGTCTGGTACCGGCCTCCGTGATCGGCGGCATCCTCGGGGGAGTGCTGCTGCTGACCACGCCGGACTCCGCCTTCCACGCCGTCGTACCGGTGCTGATCCTGCTCGGCTGCCTGCTGGTCGCTTTCCAGCCGTGGCTCTCGAAGTGGATCAGCGCGCCGACGCACCTGCACCGCGGCGCGTGGTGGGTGATCCCGGCCGTTTTCGCGACCGGTGTCTACGGCGGGTACTTCGGCGCCGCGCAAGGCGTGCTGCTGATGGCGATCCTCGGCCTCGGCCTGGACTCGAACCTGCAGCGGATGAACGGGTTGAAGAACGTCCTGGCGACGGCCGTGAACACCGTCGCCGCGATCCTGTTCGTGGTGGTGCACGACATCGACTGGCTGGTCGCGGTCCTGATCGCGGTCGGTTCCACGATCGGGGGCTTCCTCGGCGCCCGCTACGGCCGCCGGCTACCGCCGATCGCGCTGCGGGCGCTCATCGTGTGCATAGGTGTGGTGGCGATCGTCACGATGCTGCTCTGAAGAAAGAGAAAAGAGAAAAGAGGGGGAGAGGGCGGGTCACGATGCTGCTCTCAGGCCTGCCAGTAGTAGGTCGAGGCCGTAGTTGAACTGCTCGTCGCCGCCTGTCGTCCGGGCGAGTTCGGGCGCCAGTTCGACGACCGACGGGAACTCTTGCGCGGACAGCGACTCCATCGACGCGCGCAACCGCCGCCAGGCTTCCGGGTCACGGCGTTCGGCCGCCATCTGGATCTCCCACGAGGTCGAGCCGAGCACGTACGTGAACAGCGTCGTGTGCGTCCGCGCCGCCGTCTCCGGGTCGAACCCGGCGGACCGCAGTACGCCGAGCAGGCCCTCGGCGACCCGCGCGGTCTCGTGCCCGCTCAACGGGCGCCCCGCCAGTAGTGGCACAAGGCAAGGATGCTGGAGCATCAGCAGCCGCAGCGACCGGCAGACCGCCCGGACCTGGTCCGGCCACGGCTCGTCGGCGGGTACGGCGGGGAGCAGCCCCATCAGGTGGTCCCGGACCCCGTCGTACAGGTCGTCCTTGTTCCGGAAGTACGTGTAGAGCGCCATCGGGCCGACGCCCAGCTCGGCGGCGACCCCGCGCAGGCTGAACGCGTCCGCGCCCTTGGCCTCCATCAGCTCGAGCGCGGTCCGCACGATCAGATCCGCGCTCAGCGTGTTCCGCGGCGTCCGCGCCATGTGACCCAGCTCCCTTGTCGACCACTACAACTCTCCCTAACGTACAGTGTATAGTACGGTGTATGCGAGCCATTCAGATCACCGAGTTCGGCGGACCCGAGGTCCTGAAGATCAGCGACGTCCCGGAGCCGGTCGCCGGCGACGGGCAGGTGCTGATCACGGTCGACCGCGCGGGCATCAACTACGCGGACACCCACCAGGTCGAGAACAGTTACCTCTCCAAGACCGAGCTTCCGCTGATCCCCGGCGGCGAGGTTGTCGGTCACACGCCGGACGGCCGTCGGGTGGTCGCGCTGGTCGGTTCCGGCGGGTACGCCGAGCAGGCCGTGGCGCACGCGCCGTACGCGTGGGACGTGCCGGAGGGTGTGACCGACGGTCAGGCGCTCGCGCTCGTCCTGCAAGGGACGACCGCGTGGCATCTGCTGAAGACGTCTACCCACCTGCAGCCGGGCGAGTCCGTCCTCGTGCACGCCGGTGCGGGCGGTGTCGGCTCGCTCGCCGTTCAGCTCGCGAAGCTCTGGGGCGCCGGGCGGGTGATCGCGACCGCGTCGAGCGAGGAGAAGCGCAAGCAGGTCCTCGAGCTCGGTGCGGACGCAGCGATCGACGGTACGCCGGACGGCCTGAAGGACCGGATCCTGGAGGCGAACGGCGGGAAGCCGGTGGACATCGTGCTGGAGATGGTCGGCGGCCCGACGTTCGACGAGTCGTTCGACGCGCTGGCCCGGTTCGGCCGGCTGGTCACCTTCGGTGCCGCGTCCCGGCAGCAGGCAACGCCGATCGACCCGAGCCGGTTGATGAAGGGCTCGAAGACGATCGCCGGTTTCTGGCTGGCCGACTGCTTCGCGAACCCGCAGCTGCTCGCCGGTCCGCTGGCCGAACTGTTCGGCCTGACCGCGAGCGGCGACCTGCGCCCGATCGTCGGCGGCGAGTACGCGCTGTCCGACGTGGCGACCGCCCATGAGGACATGCGTGCCCGGCGTACTGTGGGCAAGCTCCTGCTCGACCCGACTCGCTGAGGAGACAACCAGTTATGACTATCGCTGTTGAGAAGGTTCTGTACACCGCCAAGGCCACCGCGCACGGCGGCCGGGACGGCAAGGTCGCGTCCGACGACGGCAAGCTCGACGTCACCGTCGCCCCACCGGCCGAGATGGGTGGCACCGGCAACGGCACCAACCCGGAGCAGTTGTTCGCGGCCGGGTACGCGGCCTGCTTCCAGAGCGCGCTGATGGTCGTCGCGCGGCGCGAGCGTCAGGATGTCACGGGCTCGACCGTCACGGCCGAGGTCGGCATCGGACCGATCAACGGCGGCGCCGGGTACGGCCTCGAGGTCGCGCTGGTCGTCAGCCTGCCCGGCGTCCAGGACCGCGCGGTCGCCGAGGACCTGGTAGAGAAGGCCCACCAGGTCTGCCCGTACTCCAATGCCACCCGCGGCAACCTCAAGGTCGACCTCAAGGTCGCCTGACCCCCACCGGGACCGCGGCGGCGCTCAGTGCTGGGCGAGATCCAGAACGGTTGCTGCCGGCAACTTCGCCAGCGCCGCCGCGTCGATCAGGATCTTCGAGCCGCGGATCCCGCTGCCGATCACCACCGGACCGGCCGCGACGACCGCCTCGTCGACCAGCACCGGCCAGTCGGCGGGGAGCCCGATCGGGGTGATCCCGCCGTACTCCATGCCGGTGCGGCCGACCGCGTCGTCCTGGGCCGCGAACGAGATCTTCCGGACGCCGAGGTGCTTGCGGACCACGCCGTTCACGTCGGCGCGGTCGGTGGCCAGCACGACTACGGCGGCGTGTGTCTCCTCGCCGGCGCGCTTGCCGAGCACGATCACGCAGTTCGCCGAGGCGGCCATCGGTACGTCGTACTCCGCGCAGAACGCCGCGGTGTCGGCCAGCTCCGCGTCGATCGGCGCCGCGTACGCCGGGAGGTCGCCGAGCGCCGCCCGGACCGGCTCCGCGAGCAGCTCCGGCACGTCCGCGGCCGGCTTCCACTCGAGCTTGCCCATCACCGGCGCCGTCACTGTGCGGTCTCCTTCAGCAGGTCGGCGTACTCCGGATGCTCCTCGAGGAAGCTCTGGTAGAACGGACAGGCCGGCTTCACCCGGAGCCCGAGGGCGCGAGCGTCGTCGAGGGACCTGGCGGCGATCGCGCCGGCCACGCCGCGGCCGCGGAACTCCGGCAGGGTCTCGGCGTGCAAAAAGGTGACCACGCCCGGGCGCAGGTGGTAGTCGACGAAGCCCATCAAGGTCCCGTCCGCGTCGTGCGCCTCGTAGCGGCTGCGCTCCTTGGCGTCCACCACACTGATCTCGTTCTCCATGCCGGCAACTCTAGCCATCCTCACCGACCGTTTAGACATCGTCACCGTTGGGGTACCTGCTGATGGGCTTTGCAGGCGGGAGGAGCACAGATGAGCAACGAGCACGCGTTGGAGCACGGCAAGGCGATACCGAGTCTGGTGCCGGCCCGGATGGACCGGCTGCCGTGGACCAGGTTCCATTGGATGATCGTCGTCGGCCTGGGGGTCTCGTGGATCCTCGACGGGCTGGAGATCCAGCTCGTCTCGCTGGTCGGCAACGTCCTGAAAGAGCCGCAGACGCTGCACCTGACCACCTCCGAGGTCGGGCTGATGGCGTCGGTCTACCTCGGTGGTGAGGTCGTCGGCGCGCTGCTCTTCGGCCGGCTGACCGACCGGCTCGGGCGGCGCAGCCTGTTCATCGTCACGCTGCTCGTCTACCTGATCGCGTCCGGCGCCGCGGGCCTGTCCTGGAACCTCTGGTCGCTGCTGGTGTTCCGGTTCGTCGCCGGGATGGGCATCGGCGGCGAGTATGCCGCGATCAACTCCGCGATCGACGAGCTGATCCCGTCGCGGTACCGCGGCCGTGTCGACATCGGCGTCAACGGCACGTACTGGGGCGGCGCGCTGATCGGCTCCGTGGTCGCGCTGGTCCTGCTGGACAAGAGCATCGTGCCGATCGAGTGGGGCTGGCGGCTGTGCTTCCTGATTGGCCCGGTGATGGGGCTGTTCATCATCTACCTGCGCCGGCACATCCCGGAGAGCCCGCGCTGGCTGATGACGCACGGCCGGGTCGAGGAGGCCGAGCGGACCGTCGACGACATCGAGGCGACCGTACGGCGGCAGGGCGGCGAGCTGCGGGAGGTCCGCGACGACGAGGCGATCGAGCTGGTCGACTACCCGCCGGTGACGTACCGCGAGATCGCCCGGGTGATGCTCAGCAAGTACCCGAGCCGCTCGTTCCTGGGCTTCTCGATGATGGTCACCCAGGCGTTCCTGTACAACGCGATCTTCTTCACCTACGCGCTGGTGCTGAAGGCGTACTTCGGCCTGTCCGACTCCAGCGTCGCGCTGTACTTCTTCCCGTTCGCGATCGGCAACCTGGCCGGGCCGTTGCTGCTCGGGCACCTGTTCGACACGATCGGCCGCCGGAAGATGATCCTCGGGACGTACTCGCTGTCCGCGGTGATCCTGTTCATCACCGCGCTGCTGTTCAACTCCGGCGTACTGAACGCCGCGACGCTGACCGGGTTGTGGTGCGTGGTGTTCTTCTTCGCCTCGGCCGGTGCGTCGTCGGCGTACCTGACGGTCAGCGAGATCTTCCCGATCGAGCTCCGCGGGCAGGCGATCTCGTTCTTCTTCGCGATCTCGCAGCTGACCGGCGGCGTGATCGCGCCGTTCCTGTTCGCGTCGCTGATCGGCTCCGGTGACCACCCGGCCCGCGGGCCGCTGACGATCGGTTACATCGTCGGCGCGGCCGTGATGCTGATCGGCGGGCTGATCGCCTGGTTCTTCGGGGTCGACGCGGAGGGCAAGTCGCTGGAGAACATCGCCACCCCGCTGTCCGCGACCGGCGGCACCCGCTTCCAGGGCCCGACGCCACGGATCCCGAGCACCGAGAGGCGCCGCGACCCGGAGCCCTAGGATGTGCGGGTGGGTTCGCTGCTGATCGCCGGTACGACGTCCGACGCCGGGAAGACGACCGTCGTCACCGGGTTGTGCCGGTGGCTGGCGCGGCAGGGTGTGCGGGTGGCGCCGTACAAGGCGCAGAACATGTCGAACAACTCGATGGTCTGCGCGGACGGCACCGAGATCGGCCGCGCGCAGTGGATCCAGGCCGTTGCCGCCGGCGCCGAACCCGAGGCCGCGATGAATCCGGTGCTGCTCAAACCGGGCAGCGACCGGCGCAGCCACGTCGTCCTGATGGGGGAGCCGTGGGGCGAGCTGTCCGCCCGCGGCTTCCTGACCGAACGCGCGGACCTGGCGAAGGCGGCGTTCGCGGCGTACGACGACCTGGCCTCGAGGTACGACGTGGTGATCAGCGAGGGCGCGGGCAGCCCGACCGAGATCAACCTGCGGCAGTCCGACTACGTGAACCTGGGGCTCGCGCAGCACACCCGGGCCCCGGTGGTCGTGGTCGGGGACATCGACCGCGGGGGAGTGTTCGCGTCGATGTTCGGGACGGTCGCGCTGCTGGACGCGGCGGATCAGGCGCTGATCGGCGGGTTCCTGGTGAACAAGTTCCGCGGCGACGTGTCGCTGCTGCAGCCCGGGATCGACATGCTCGCCCGTGTCACGGGACGGCCGACGTACGGCGTGCTGCCGTGGCTGCCGGAGTTGTGGCTGGACTCGGAGGACGCGCTGGACATTCCGGTACGGCGTACGTCGTCCGGTGAGCTGCTGACGATCGCGGTGGTGCGATTCCCGCGGATCAGCAACTTCACGGACCTGGACGCACTCGCCGCCGAGCCGACCACCAGCGTCTTCTTCACCACCAGCCCGACGGAGGTCCGCGACGCCGACCTGGTAGTCCTCCCCGGCTCCCGCGCAACGGTTGCCGACCTCGCCTGGCTCCGGTCGCAAGGCCTGGCCGACGCTCTGCAAGCCCGGGTGGCCAACAGCCTTCCAGTGCTGGGAATCTGCGGCGGCTACCAGGCACTCGGATCGATCGTCCGCGATCCGTACGGCGTGGAGACAGGCGGTGACCACCCAGGCCTGGGGTTGTTGCCGGTCGCAACCACCTTCGCGCGGGAGAAGGTGCTCCGGCGCCCCACGCGAACGGCGTACGAGATCCACCACGGCATCGTCGAGGTGACCGGCGACGCGACGGAGTTCCCGGGTGGGTGCCGGGCCGGGAACGTGTGGGGGACGATCTGGCACGGACTGCTGGACGACGACGCGGCGCGACACGCGTTCCTCACCGAGATCGCCGAGCTGACGGGCAAGCCGGCGCCCGACGGTTCCGTCTCCTTCGCAGGACTGCGCGAGGAGCGGCTGGACCGGCTGGCCGACATGATCGACGAGTACGCCGACACCGCCGGGCTCCTGCACCTCATCGAGCACGGCGCGCCACCAGTTCCCTTCGTACCGCCAGGAGCCCCGTGAAGACCGTGCTGCAGGACTACCTCCGGGCGACCCGTGCGCTGATGCTCGCGAAGCTCGACGGGCTGAGCGAGTACGACCGCCGCCGCCCACTGGTTCCGTCCGGTACGAACCTGCTCGGGCTCGTGAAACACCTGACCGGGATCGAGTACGTCTACCTCGGCACCAGCGTCGGCCGTCCGCCGCGCGAGCAGCTGCCGTGGGAGGCAGACGGCTCGGTCTGGGGAGGCGCGGACATGTGGGCGAAGCCCGACGAGTCCACGGAGTACCTGACCGGGCTGTACCGCGAGGCCTGCGCGCACAGCGACCGCTCGATCGCCGACCTCGACCTGGATCACCCGGCCGAAGTACCGCACTGGGCCGAAGGGCAGCGCGGTACGACGTTCGGCGCACTGCTGGTGCGGGTGGTCGACGAGACCGCCCACCACGCCGGGCACGCGGACATCCTCCGCGAGCTGATCGACGGGCAGGGCGGGCAGGACGCTGGCCTGCTCGACGAGGCGGGCTGGTCCGAGTTCTACACGACCATCCAAAGGGCGGCGGAGACGTTCCGGCGTGGATGACTTCGAGCGGGTGCGGGGGCGGCTGTTCGGGATCGCGTACCGGATGACGGGGACAGCGACCGACGCCGAGGAGATCCTGCAGGACGCCTGGCTGCGCTGGCAGGACACCGACCGTACGACGGTCCGCGACCCGGACTCGTATCTCGCCAAGATCGTCACGAACCTCTCGATCAAGCAGCTCACCTCGGCGCGGGCGCGCCGCGAGACGTACGTCGGCGAGTGGCTGCCGGAGCCCGTCCTGACCGGGCAGTTCGACGCGCTCGGCCCGTTGGAGGTCGTCGCGGAGCGGGAGTCGGTGTCGTTCGCGTTGCTCCTGATGCTCGAACGCCTGACGCCCGCCGAGCGTGCGGCGTACGTACTCCACGAGGCCTTCGCCTACGGCTACCGCGACGTAGCGGACCTGATCGGTACGTCGGAAGCCAACGCGCGGCAGTTGGCATCGCGGGCCGGTAAGAAGCTGGCAGCCGAACCACGGCGCGAGCAGCCGGTGGACCGCGCGGGCTGGCAGAAGCTGGTGGAGCGATTCATCGCGGCGGCCCGGCTGGGGGAGATCGAGGAGCTCGAGCAGTTGCTGGCCGCGGACGTCGTGTCGCGTGCAGACAGCGGCGGCCAGGTGACGGCAGCGCGCAACGTGGTGACCGGCCGGAACAAGGTCGCCCGGTACCTGTCCGGGGCGATCCAGCGGTTCGGCGGCGGCATCGAGGCGTACCTGACCGAGGCGAACGGCGGCCCCGCACTGGTGGCGGCCGGGCCGGACGGCGTGGTGGCGATCGCGTTCATCGCGGTCGGCGCGGACGGGGTGACGCACGTGGAGTTCGTGATGAACCCGGACAAGTTGGCCTTCGCGAGCGGACAGCTGTCACAGATCGGAGGGCTGTCGGATCTCAGCTGGTGACTGAAAGGACACCACCTCAGATGAGCCTCATCCTTGTCACCGGCGGCACCGGCACGCTCGGCAAACCGACGGTCGCCCGGCTCCGGGCGCGTGATCACCAGGTCCGCGTGCTCAGCCGGAAGCCCGGCCCCGACCGCGTCGTCGGCGATCTGTCCACCGGGGAAGGTCTGCCGGCCGCCTTCGACGGCGCGGACGTCGTGGTACACCTGGCCACCAGCCAAGGCCGCCGGGACGTCGAGCAGACCCGTCGGCTCCTCGCCGCGTCGTCCGGCGTACAGCACCTGATCGTGATGTCGATCGCGGGGATCGACCGCATCCCGTTGCCGTACTACCGCTACAAGCTCGAGGCCGAGCGCCTGGTGGCCGAGTCCGGCGTGCCGTACACGGTGCTGCGCGCGACCCAGTTCCACGACCTCGTCGATCAGATCCTCAGCGCCGAGCGGTTCCTCCCCGCGGTCCTCGCGCCGGCGATCCCGCTGCAGCCGATCGCG
>NZ_DASRVN010000530.1:0-3635 GCF_035655035.1 Kribbella sp.
CGCCCGTACGCCGGCCTCCGCCCGCCCCGCGGCCACCGTGATCCTCGTGCGGGATGCCCCGCTGGAGGTCTACCTGCTGCGCAGGCAGCGGACGATGGCGTTCGCGGCGGGGATGACGGTGTTTCCGGGTGGGCGGGTCGACCCGACCGACTCGACGGTGGCGGACTCCTGGTTCGGGCCTTCGCCTGACTGGTTCGCCGAGCGGCTCGGGTGTTCGGCGGAGGCGGCTGCGGCGTACGTCGCGGCCGCAGTGCGGGAGACGTTCGAGGAGTCCGGTGTACTGCTGGCCGGCCCGACCCCCGACGCCGTGGTCGCGGACACCACCGGTGACGATTGGGAGGCGGACCGGGTCGCACTGGAGACGCGCGAGCTCGGGTTCGCCGACTTCCTGCATCGGCGCCGGCTGCTGCTCCGGGCGGACCTGCTCGGACCGTGGGCGCACTGGATCACCCCGGAGTTCGAGCCCAAGCGGTACGACACCGCGTTCTTCGTCGCCGCCCTCCCCGCCGGGCAGGTCACCCGGGACGTGACCAGCGAGTCCGACCAGGTCACCTGGATCCGCCCGGCGGACGCGGTGACCGCCGTCGACGCCGGCGAGATGCTGATGCTGCCCCCGACGTACGTCTGCTGCCACGACCTCGCGCGGTACGGCGACGTACCGGCGACCCTGGCCGCGGCCGGCGAGCGTGAGATCCGGGCGATCATGCCCACGGTGCGCGTCGACGGCGACCAGGCCTATCTGGAGACCTCATGAAAGTCACCGACCACGCCACCCTGATCCGCGCCGCGAACCCCGGCCCGATGACGCTGGACGGCACCAACACCTGGATCCTGCGCGCCCCCGGCGCCGAGCAGTCCGTGGTCGTCGACCCCGGCCCGATGCTCGAGGACCACCTCCGCGCGGTCCTCGACGAGGCCGGCCCGGTCGCCGTCGTACTGCTCACCCACAAGCACCTCGACCACTCCGAGGGCGCCGCCTGGTTCGCGAACCAGGCGGGCTGCGGCGTACGCGCCGTCGACCCCGAGTTCCGGATCCCCACCGACCACGCGCACGGCCTCGCGGAGGGCGACATCATCACGGCCGGCGACCTGCGCGTCGAGGTTCTCCCGACGCCCGGTCACACCCTCGACTCGGTCTGTTTCTGGCTCCCGCAGGACGGCTCGCTGCTCACCGGCGACACCGTCCTCGGCCGCGGCACGTCGGTGGTCGCGTACCCGGACGGCGCCCTCGGCCCGTACCTGGACTCCCTCGACCGCCTCCGCGCCTTCGCCAACTCCCCGGCCGACGTACTGCGGATCCTCCCCGGCCACGGCCCCGTCGTCGACGACCCCGCCGACGTCCTGACGTACTACCTCAGTCACCGCCAGGACCGCCTCAACCAGGTCCGCGCCGCCCTCACCGAAGGCCACACCACCCCCGAGGCGATCGTCGCCCACGTCTACGCCGACGTCGACAAATCCCTCTGGCCCGCCGCCGAACTCTCGGTACGGGCCCAGCTGGACTACCTGAACGGTTAGCGCGCGCGGCGCTGGAGGCGGTCTACGTCGAGGAGGACCACGGAGCGGGGCTCGAGGCGGACCCAGCCGCGGGAGGCGAAGTCGGCGAGGGCCTTGTTGACGGTCTCGCGGGAGGCGCCGACCAGCTGGGCGAGCTCCTCCTGGGTGAGGTCGTGGTGCACGTGGACGCCGTCGTCGGCGGTCCGGCCGAAGCGGCTGGCGAGGTCCAGGAGCGCCTTCGCGACCCGGCCCGGTACGTCGGAGAACACCAGGTCGGCGACCACGTCGGAGACCTTGCGGAGCCGGGACGCCAGCTGCAGGAGCAGGCCGCGGGCGACCGCGGGACGGCCGTCGAGCCAGCGCAGCAGCTCGTCGTGGGTCAGCGACATCAGCGTCGCATCGGTGACCGCGGTGACGGTCGCGGACCGCGGCCCGGGGTCGAACAGCGACAGCTCGCCGAACATCTGGCCGGGCCCGAGGACCGCGATCAGGTTCTCCCGGCCGTCGGCGGAGGTACGGCCGAGCTTGACCTTGCCCTCGACCACAATGAACAGCCGGTCACCGGAATCGCCCTCGTGGAACAGCACCTGGCCGCGGCGCAGCCGGCTCTCGGTCATCGAGGCGGCCAGCGCGTCGGCGGCCTCGTCGTCGAGCTGACTGAACAGCGGTGCCTGTCGGAGCACTGCGGCATCCACTTTTGGCCTCCTAGGACCTTCGACCACGACTCCGGACGTGGGATCCGCCACGTCCGTCGACCGATATGTGTACACCCGGTCGCCACAAAACCGTAGCTCCTCGGGTGTCGGCGCCGCCACGTAGGCTTGCCTCCATGCCATCCCCGCGTGTCGCGGAACCCCTCCCGGCGGTCCCGCTGAAGCTGCCCCGCAAGGCTCCTGTGTACGTCGACGAGACCCCCACCCAGCTGGTCCGCCGGGCCCGGAAGATGCACAAGGTGCTGACCGAGACGTACCCCGACGCGCACTGCGAGCTGGACTTCACCACCCCGCTCGAGCTGCTGGTGGCGACCATCCTCTCGGCGCAGACCACCGACGTCACGGTGAACAAGGTGACCCCGACACTGTTCGCGAAGTACCCGACCGCGCAGGCGTACGCCGAGGCCGACCGGGACGAGCTGGAGACGATCCTGAAGCCGACCGGCTTCTTCCGGGCGAAGACGAACAGCGTGATGAAGCTCGGCCAGGCGCTGGTCGACGACTACGACGGCGTCGTGCCGGGCAAGCTCGAGGAGCTCGTGAAGCTGCCCGGCACCGGGCGGAAGACCGCGAACGTGGTGCTCGGGAACGCGTTCGGCGTGCCCGGGATCACCGTCGACACGCACTTCGGGCGGCTGGTCCGCCGGTTCGGGTGGACCGCCGAGGAGGATCCGGTCAAGGTCGAGCACATCATCGGCGACCTGTTCCCGAAGAAGGACTGGACGATGCTGTCGCACCGCCTGATCTTCCACGGCCGCCGCCGCTGCCACGCGAAGAAGCCGGCCTGCGGCGCCTGCCCGATCGCCCAGTGGTGCCCGTCCTACGGCGCCGGCCCCACCGACCCTGAGGCCGCGTCGAAGCTGGTGAAGACCCCGGCATGAGTCCACGCAACGGCCCGCAGTCCCATACCCGGCGACCGCTCCGCGGAGCAGGTGTGGGTACGCCGCAACGCGGCGCGCGAACGCTCCGCGCGTGGCTGGGTGGTGCGGGCCGCGGGCTCCGGTTGGGCGCCGCGTGGTGGGTGCCGGTCGTGATGGTCGGGGTCCTGGCGGGGTGTGGGTCTCAGCAGGCCGACGGGGCGGCCAAGCCGCCTGTGAAGGTGGCCGGGGCGGATCAGTTGGCAGCTTGTCCGGCGACTCCTTCGAAGCCCGCCGTCGGCGACGGGCTGCCGGATGTCAGCCTGCCGTGTCTGGGGGACGGGCCGGACATCCGGCTGGCGGACCTCCGCGGCCCGCTCGTGCTCAACGTCTGGGCCCAGTGGTGCGGCCCCTGCCGCGAGGAAGCGCCGTACCTCGCGAAGCTGGCGAAGTCCGGCAAGGTCAGCATGCTCGGAATCGACTACGACGACCCGCGCCCGGAGCTGGCGGTCAAGTTCGCCGTCGCGGAAGGCCTCGCCTACCCGCACCTCAAGGACCAGGACAAGTC
>NZ_DASRVN010000531.1:0-10952 GCF_035655035.1 Kribbella sp.
GCCTGTGCACGTTCGAGATCGCTGTCACCGGACTGCCGCAGGACCAGGACGCGATGGACGACATCGTGCAGCATGCGGCGGAATCCGCCGTGCGCGACGACTCGGCCATCTAGCAGCCGAGCAGTGCGCCAAGACTGTCCCGTCCGGCGTCGGAGAGGTCAACGGCGCGTTGGTGGGGGCGGCGGTGCAGCCAGTGACGGGTCAGGAGGGCTTGGGTCGTGGCGGCGCCTAGTTGGCCGGCTAGGTGGTGGCGTTGTTCGCTCCAGTCGACGCAGAACCTCAGCAACGGGCGGCGGGTTTGCTGGGCTGTCAGGTCTACTCCTAGCTCGGCGAAGACCTCGGCGGCGTTGGGGCCCAAGGCGTACGGGCCGTCGGGGAGTTGTTGGGCCAGTGGGTCGGTTGGGCGGCGTTCGGTGCCTTGGCCTCCGTCGGTGCGGATCAGGGCGTTGCGACGTACCAGACCTTCCAGCAGGGCCACACCGAGCCGTCCGGCCAGGTGGTCGTAGCAAGTGCGGGCTTCGCGGAGGGCTGCGGCGCGGGTGCTCTGGCGGAGGGACGTTATCGGCTGGGGCTTGGCTAGGCGTGCCAGGGCCTCCACAGCGGCAGCTACCTCCGGTCCGGCGAGCCCGTAGTACCTGTGGCGTCCGGACTGTTCTACGGTGACCAGTCCGCCGTCCAGCAGCTTGCGGAGGTGTGCGCTGACTGTCTGCGGCGATACGCCTGCCTCGGAGGCCAGTAGCGAGGCAGGAAGCGCTCTGCCGTCGGCCAACGCCATCAGGACCTTCGCCCGTGCTGGTTCGGCCATCAGCGCCGCTACGCGTGCTACGTCCGCGTCTCCGTCCATAACCCCATGCTGGCACCGGCACACTTCGACGGTGTCCGAAGTATTCCGATGGAAATTGGGAAGCATGCTCCTTGCACTGCTGTACGTCGGCATCTTCCTGATCCAGCTGGACGTGACAGTCGTCAACGTGGCGCTGCCGACGATCCGGGTAGACCTCGTGACCAGCCTAGCGGGGCAGCAGTGGGTGGTGGCGGCGTACATGATCGCCCTGGCCAGCCTGCTGCTCCCCTGTGGCGCGTTGGGTGACCGTATCGGCCACAGACGCGTAGTACTGACAGGGCTCGCTGTCTTCGGCGGGGCCTCGCTCGCGTGTGGTCTCGCGCCAACGATCGAGCTACTGGTCGCTGCGCGAGCTGTACAGGGCATCGGAGCCGCCTTACTGCTGCCAGGCACACTTGCCGTCATTACCGACCTGTACGTCGACAGCGCCGCAAGAGCACGCGCTGTCGGTGTCTGGTCAGGCGCAGGCGCCCTGGCGCTACCGTCCGGTCCCCTGCTCGGTGGCGCACTGGTAGCCGGACTCGGCTGGCGGGCCGTGTTCTTGATCAACCTGCCGATCATCGCAGTTGGTCTCCCGCTGGCCTGGCGGCTCGTACCGCGGCGTCAGCCCCACCAAGAACACCCACGGACCCGGCTCCGCATCAGTAAGGACTTCGTCGGCCCCAACATCATCGCCGGCCTGATGAACTTCGTCGGGCTCGGCACCGTCCTGGTACTGACGCTCTACCTGCAGGAACACCTGTCCCAGCAGGCGTTCCGGGCCGGGCTGGAGCTCATCCCGCTGTTCCTCCCGCTGGCCGTACTAGGACCGATCTCCGGTCGTATCACCGCCCGGTACGGCCCACGGCTCCCCATGACGATCGGGTTGGCCCTAGGCGTCGCCGGATCGCTCTGCCTGCTCGGTGTGAACGACCACAGCGGCTATGCGGCCGTCGTACCCGTGCAGCTAGGTCTCGGCATCGGCATGGGGTTCCTGACCGCCGCCGTGGTGCACGCAGCGATCGCCGCGCTGCCAAAGGACCGCGCCGGCTTCGCCAGTGGGGTCAACAACACCAGCCGCCAGGCTGTGGGTGCCTTAGGCATCGGTGTGTACGGCGCTGTGGTCGGTCACGCGCCCGGGTTCGTGAGCGGGCTGCACGTGCTGGCCTGGCTGGGAGGTGGTCTGTGGGCCGTTGCCCTGGGCATCACCTGGCTGACTGTGCAGGGACGTCAGTCGACAGGCCAGATGGTGCGGAAGATGGTCGAACGGATCCGGTAGTACCTACGGCGTACGGACTGGATCAGCGCCGGCGACGGCCGGAGCCGTTCGGTCGGGAAACGCATGGGGGAACGTCCTAGGGGGTGTACTGCACCGTGTCGGCGATCTCGGTGGCGCGTACCTGGTTCGATCCCGGCACGGCCACCTGAACGAGTAGCGAGCCGCCGTCCCCGTGATCGACGACTCGTTGGAGCAGCACGATATCCGCACCGAAGCAGCCACTGGAAACCCGGTCCGTGACCGACTGCCCACCAACCGTGTGCGGGAGCGGTGAACCGACGTTCTGGCACTGCTGACTGTCCGGCAGCGCCAGCTTGGTGCTGGACACGCCGATGAACACCCCAGGCGTCTCCCCGGACCAGTTGGAGTCCTCGCTGACCCGGAACGCCGGAGCGCTGCCTTTGCCGCCCGGCACGGTCCAGCTCGACGACGCCATCGAGTGCGCCCAGGCGCGCGGCAGGTCCACCTGGAAGCCGTCCTTGGCGACCGTGACCACCTTCCGGCTGGACAGGTACCACTGGCCGCCGTACCCGGCCCCGCCGCCGACCACCAGCGCGAGCAGCGCGGCGACCACCCACCGGCCACGCCGCCGCTTCTTCTTCTCCGGTACGACGGGTGCCTCCTCGACGGGAGGCGCGGTGGTCTCCGACGGCGGCTCGACAGCCTTCACGACCGTCGGCTGGTTCTCGTCGCTGAGCGCGGTCTTGTCCCCGGGGTCGTCGTCGGAGTGATCGGTGAGCTGGACCGTCTCACGCTCCGCCACCGGGAAGTCGCGGGTGTTCTCGTCGAGCGCGCCGACGAGCTGCTTGGTGAACGTCTGCACGTCCGGCCAGCGGTTCTCGCGGTCCGGGTCCAGGGCGCGGACGATCGCCGCGTCGACCTGCTCCGGCAGCTCGAACCCGAGCGAGCTCGGCGGGGGCGCCACCTTCACCCGGCTTGCAGCGCCCAGCCCGTCCACCTGGTGCGGGGACCGCCCGGTGAGCGCGGCGTACGCGACGGCTCCCAGCGAGTACTGGTCGGCGCGCTGGTCGAGCCGCTCCCCCAGCGCCTGTTCGGGGGCGACGTACGACGGGGTCCCGCCGGGCATGGTGATCCTCGACACCTCGTCGAGCGACTTCCCCAGGCCGAGGTCGGACAGCACGGCCCGCTCGCCGTCGTCGTCGGTACTGCGGAACAGTACGTTGGCCGGTTTCACGTCGCGGTGCAGCAGCCCGCGCCGGTGCAGCGCCTGCAGGCCGCGGCCGACCTGGACGACCACGTCGACCGCCTCCGGCAGCGGTAACGGATCCTTCTTCAGGCGGTCCGCCAGCGTGCCGCGATCGGCGTACGTGAGCACCAGGAACGGGCGCCCGTCCTCCAGCTCACCGACGTCGTGCACCTGGACGACGTGCTCGGACTCGACCCGGCGCAGGAACCGGCCCTCCTCGAGGAACCGCTGCCGGACCGAGTCGTCGTGGCCCCAGTTGTCGGCCAGCACCTTGATCGCCACCTCGGCGTCGAGCTGCTCGTCGTGCGCGAGCCAGACCGTGGCGAAACCGCCTGAGCCCAGGCGTCGGCGCACGACGTACCGACCGAGTCTGGTTGGGACCCCCATACAAGGCATTATGGGTCATTGGGGTGTCCTCTTACCGGGGACCATGGAGAGCAAAGGCGCAGATGAGCGAGAGCACCAGCCCGACGGACGACCTTGCGACCCTCGCGGAGCAGGCGCAGGCGGGCGACAAGAACGCGATGGACGATCTGCTGCGGCAGGTCTATCCGCGCGTCCTGCGGATCTGCCGGAGCGTCCTGCCGTACTCCGCCGACGCGGAGGACGCGGCGCAGGAGGCGCTGCTGAACATCGCGACCAAGATCAACACGTACTCCGGCCGCAGCAGCTTCTCCACCTGGGTGCACTCGGTCGCGGCCAACTCCGCCCGCTCGACGTACCGCAAGCTGAAGCGCTCCGCGCAGGCCGCCCACAACCCGGAGCAGATGGACAAGCCGGACCCGCGCACCACAAGCGTGATCGCCGGCACCCGCCTGGACCTCCTGGAGGCCCTCGAAACCCTCGAGCGGGACCGGCCACAGATGGTGACCCCGCTGGTACTGCGGGACGTCTACGGGCTGTCGTACGAGGAGATCGCCGCCGAGGTCGGTGCCCCGCTCGGCACCGTCAAGTCCCGCATCCACGACGCCCGCGAGGTCGTCCGGCCGCTGCTCCGGCCCAAGGACTGATTGCATCAACCTGCAATGCATCAGGCTGATCCGTGAGCCTGATGCAGGCATACGCTCGCGGTTATGTCCGCCCGGGGGTTGCTGCACAACGGTGATTATCTGAAACTTCTGGCCGGGCAGACGGTCAGCTCGATCGGCTCCGCGATGAGCTCGTTCGTGTTCACGCTGCTCGGTCTGGCCATCACCGGCTCCCCGGTGCAGGCCGGTCTGGTCGGTACGGCGTCCTCGCTCGGCACGATCCTGGTCGCGCTACCCGGCGGCGCGCTCGCCGACCGGTGGAGCCGGCGCCGGATCCTGGTCGGGTACACCTTCCTCGGGGCTGTCCTGTTCGGCTCGGTCGCGGTCGCGAGCTGGCTCGGCCACCTGACGCTCCCGCACCTGTTGCTGGTCGGCCTGCTCAACGGTGCCGGCTACGCCCTGTTCATGCCTGCCGAGAGCGCCGCGCTCCGCGAGATCGTCGCCCCCGAGGACCTCAGTACGGCGCTCGCCGCCGCGCACGGCCGGCAGAACGTGGCCGGGCTGGCAGGCGCGCCGCTCGGCGGTCTGCTGTACTCGATCGGCCGCGCGATCCCGGTCGCCGCGGACGCGATCTCGTACCTGGTGATGGCGATCATGCTGACGACGATCCGGCACCCGCTGCCCGCCGCCACGCCCGAGGGCGGTACGCACGAGCCGATGCTGAAGGCGATCCGTTCCGGGCTGACCTGGCTGTTCCGGCAGCGCGATCTCCGGACGATCGCCGTCTCCGCGACCCTGCTCAACTTCGCTGCGAACGGCACGATCCTGGTGCTGATCCTGAGCATGCAGCAACGCGGCGTACGACCGTCCGTGATCGGGTTGCTGGAGACCGCGATGGGGGTGGGCGGGCTGGCCGGGGCGTTCGCGGCGCCGCGGCTGCTGGCGAAGTACAGCACCGGCAAGATCACGATCGTCGGTGCCTGGGTCGTCACGGTGACGTTCGCGGCGACGTCGGCGAGTACGCGTCCCGCCGTACTGATCGTGCTGCCGGCGCTCGCCATGTTCCTGCTGCCCGCGCTGAACTCGGGCCTGTTCGGCTACCAGATGCTGATCACGCCGAACCACCTGCAGGGCCGGGCGCAGAGCGCGTTCATGTTCATGTCGAACACCGCCGCTCCGCTGGCGCCGTTCCTCGGCGGCGTCTTCCTCGCGACCCTGGGCGCCCGGAACGCGCTGCTGGTCTTCGGGGCCCTGCTCGCGGTCGGCGCCGTACTGCTCACCGTCAGCCGGTCGATCCGGTCGATCCCACTGCTTTCGGACGTGGAGGCCCTCCCGTAGGCGCCGTACCTGTGCTCAGATGGGTCCATGAAGAAGCTCATCAACGACCCGGCCGATGTTGTGAGTGAGGCGCTGCGCGGGATGGCGGCGGCGCATCCGGACCGGCTCCGGGTAGACCTGGAGAACCGGATCGTCTACCGCAAGGGCGCGCCGCGGTCCGGGAAGGTCGGGCTGATCTCCGGCGGCGGGTCGGGGCACGAGCCGATGCACGGCGGGTTCGTCGGGCTCGGGATGCTGGACGCGGCCTGCGCCGGTGAGGTGTTCACGTCGCCGGTGCCGGACCAGATGATGGCCGCGACGAAGGCGGTCGACGCCGGTGCCGGCGTACTGCACATCGTGAAGAACTACACCGGCGACGTGATGAACTTCGAGATGGCCGCCGAACTGGCCGCGGCCGACGCCGGCACCGAGGTGCTGTCGGTGGTCACCAACGACGACGTCGCCGTCCAGGACAGCCTGTACACCGCGGGCCGCCGCGGCGTCGGTGTGACCGTACTGCTGGAGAAGATCGTCGGCGCCGCCGCCGAGGAGGGCCGCCGGCTGCAGGAGGTCGCGGACCTGGCCAAGCGGGTCAACGACAACGGCCGCAGCATGGGGATGGCGCTCACGTCGTGCACGGTCCCGGCCGCGGGCAAGCCGACGTTCGAGCTCGCCGAGAACGAGATGGAGGTCGGCATCGGCATCCACGGCGAGCCCGGCCGGCAACGCCTCCCGCTGGCACCGGCCCGCGAGATCGCCGAATTGATCGTCGACCCGGTGCTCTCCGATCTCCCTTACACCCAAGGCGATTCGGTGATCGCGTTCGTCAACGGCATGGGCGGCACCCCGCTGATCGAGCTCTACCTGATGTACAACGAGATCGCCCAGCTCCTCGACCGCGCCGGCATCACCGTCGCCCGCTCGCTGGTCGGCAACTACATCACCTCGCTCGAGATGGCCGGCTGCTCGGTGACGTTGCTGAAGGTGGACGACGAACTGGTACGACTTTGGGACGCTCCAGTGAACACCCCCGGCCTACGCTGGGGCGCGTGAGCATGGGAGTCGATTCTTTCGTCAACTGGCTGCGCGACGTCGCTGGGGTGCTGCACGAGAATGCGGCGTATCTGACCGAGCTGGACTCGGCGATCGGGGATGCTGATCACGGGGCCAACATGGATCGCGGGTTCCGGGCGGTTGTCGAGATGCTGGACGGGACGTCGTTCGAGAGCGTCGACGAACTGCTGAAGAAGGCCGGGATGACGTTGGTCAGCAAGGTCGGCGGGGCGAGCGGGCCGTTGTACGGGACGTTCTTCCTGCGGTTCGGGACCGCGCTGGCCGGGGTCGATCCGATGCCGGAGACGATCGGGAAGGCGCTGCACGCCGGGGTCGAGGGCGTGCTGGCGCGCGGCAAGGCCGAGCTCGGGGACAAGACGATGTACGACGCGTGGGCGCCGGCATTGACGGCGTACGACGAGGCCGTGGCCGGTGGCGCGGATCTCGGTACGGCGTTGACGGCCGCGGCGGAGGCGGCCGCGGAGGGGCGGGACGCGACCGTGCCGATGGTGGCGCGCAAGGGGCGGGCCAGCTACCTCGGTGAACGCAGCGCGGGGCATCAGGATCCGGGAGCGACCAGTACGACGCTGATCTTGGAGTCCGCGGCGCGAACGCTGTCATGATCGGGATCGTGGTGGTGTCGCACAGCCGCGCGCTGGCTGAGGCGGCGGTGGGACTCGCGGCGGAGATGGTTGCCGAGGACAAGCGTCCGGTGATCGCGGTGGCCGCGGGGCTGGACGCGACGACGTTCGGGACCGATGCGATGGCAGTCGCGGAGGCTCTCGGGACCGCGGACAGTCCGGACGGCGTCCTCGTACTGCTGGATCTCGGGTCGGCGGTGCTGAGTGCCGAGATGGCGCTGGAGTTCGTCGATCCCTCCGTCGCACAGCACGTCCGGCTGACGAGCGCTCCCCTGGTCGAGGGACTGGTAGCCGCTGTCGTCACGGCTGCTACCGGTGCTTCGCTGGATGCGGTTGCCGCAGAGGCGGCGCGGGGGCTCGCGGGCAAGCAGGACCATCTGGGCGACGTTGAGGCTGCTGCTGCGGAGCCGGTTGTTGCGGCTGATCGCACTGTCGAGGTGTTGGTTGGGAACGAGCACGGGTTGCATGCTCGGCCGGCTGCGCGGTTGGTTGGCCTGGTCAACGGATTTGATGCTGTGGTCACGTTGACCGATCTGGATACCGGCAAGGGTCCGGTGGACGCAGGCAGTTTGAGCATGGTCGCGACGCTGAATGCACAGCGCGGGCATCGGTTGCGGGTCGGGGCCAGCGGGCCGCAGGCTGCTGAGGTACTCGCGGCTGTGGAAGAGCTTGCCGCTGACAACTTCGGCGACGCGGTGGTGGCCGCGGCACCGTTGACCGGTGGGTCGGGGCTGGATGTGGCGATCGGGCCGGCCGTGCTTGCGGACGCTGCGGTCGATCTGAGCGATTATGTTGCTGGAGACAACGAAGCTGCGCGGCTCGACGAGGCCGTTCACGGCGCGGCCGACGAGTTGCGTGCGTTGCGCGATGCCGGTGGTGAACACGGCGGGATCTTCGAGGCGCAGCTTGCGATGCTCAACGACCACAAGCTGGTGGAGGAAGTACGTGCGGCGATCGCAGGCGGTACGTCGGCGCCGCTTGCGTGGAAGCAGACGTACGACGCCCTGGCCGGTACTTTCGAAGCGCTCGACGACCCGTACCAACGTGAACGCGCTCAAGACGTTCGCTCCGTCCGAGACCGGGTCCTACGCCTCCTCGCAGGCGAGACCGGTCCGCAGGTCGCTCCGTCAGAGCCGGGCGTTCTGGTCGTCGACGAGCTGGATGCGGCGACGGCCGCGACAGTTGATGCTACTGCGGTGGCGGGGATCGCTGTCCGGGCCGCGGGGACGACCGGACACGGCGTGATCGTGGCTCGATCCCGGGGAATCCCTTTGATTGCAGGGATCGGAGACGTCGAGGTGCCCGCCGGGATGCTGGTCGCGTTAGATGCTCGCGCCGGTTCTTTCGAGGTTTCGCCGGACGAGACCGCCGTACGCGCCACGATCGTCGAGCGGCTACGGGAACGCGAGACGGCAGTCGCGGAGGCCGAGCAGCCGGCGGTCACGCGGGACGGCCGGAGGATCGACGTACTGGTGAACGTCGGGGTCGTACAGGACGCCGTCGAGGCCCGGGGCGCGGACGGGTCGGGGCTGGTGCGGACCGAGGTGTTGTTCGGGGATCGGCGTACGGCGCCGTCCGTCGACGAGCAGGTCGAGGCATTCCTGGCGATCGCGCGGGCGCTCGGGAACAAGCCGATCACGATCCGGACCTGGGACGTCGGCGGCGACAAGCCGCTCCCGTTCCTCCCCCAGGACGACGAGCCGAACCCGTTCCTCGGCGAGCGCGGTCTGCGGGTCTTCCGCCGCCGGCCGGAGCTGTTCCGCGATCAGCTCGCGGCGATCCGGCGTACGGCGGCCGAGACCCCGGTGCACGTGATGTTCCCGATGGTGACGACCGCCGACGAGGTCAACTGGGCGCTGCACGAGCTCGGGCCGCGCGACGACCTTGAGGTCGGCATCATGGTCGAGGTCCCGGCCGCCGCCCTCCGCGTGCACACCCTCGCGAAGGACCTCGACTTCGTCAGCATCGGCACCAACGACCTCACGCAGTACACGACCGCGGCCGACCGTACGAACGCCGCCGTCGCACCACTCGCCGACGGGCTCGACCCCGCCGTACTGCAGCTGATCGACCACGTGGTCCGCACCGCCGGCGTACGCGTAGCAGTCTGCGGCGACCTGGCCAGCGACCCACAGTCCGCCGTACTGCTGGCAGCTCTCGGTGTGACCGAGCTGAGCGCCGTCGGCCCGCAGGTGCCGCTCGTCAAGGCCCGGCTACGACAGGCCGACCTGAGCCAGGTCGACACTGCCGCAGCACTGGCAGCGCGGGACGCGGCTCAGGTACGAGGCTTGCTGTAGTAGCGCAGCTCTACCAGGTTGAAGCCGGAGGTGCGGTTCGGCTTCGCGGGGAGGGTGTAGGACTGGCCTGGCTCCAGGTAGGTGACGTCTGGGTGTTCCAGGTCCAGGTCGACGACGAGAGCCGGGTACGCGCCCGTGTGCCAGGTGTAGGACTCTCCTGCTTCAGGGGTCACGTGTTGCACGCGTACGTCGTCCTCGTCGACGACGACCTTCGTGGGGATCTCGCCTGCCTGTTCGAAGCCTGCCTCGGCCGGTACGCCGGACACCGCGAAGTGCGGGTCGCCGGAGGCCTCCTCGCCGAGGTCCAGGACCTCGATGAGGCGGTTGAGGTACAGCGCGTCCCCGTCGTTGGTGAGCATGTGGACCGGCGACACCGGCCGGTAGACCGAGCCCCCGACGGTCTCGCTCAAGTGGCGGGCAGGGCTGCCGTCCAGCCAGTCCATGTGGCACGGCGACGTCGACAGGCACAGGACGACGTACGGGTTGTGGTGCAGGTGCCAGCCCTGCGCCGTACCCGGCTGCAGCTCCACCTCCCACACGCGGACACGTGAGTTCTTCAGCAGCACGCGGGTGCCGATCTCACCGAGCACGACCTCGGTGCCGTCCGGTGCGGTGACAGTTGTACCAGCGGTCATGCGTTCTCCTCGATCGGTCGTTCCATCGCGACACCGGGGAGCAGGGTCCCGTCCGGCATCGGTAGCTGCGCGGCCTCCACCTCGGTGAAGCCAAAAGCCTTGTAGAGCGGTACGCCGGGCAGCGTCGCCATCAGTGCGAGCCGTGTGAACCCCTCCGCGCGCGCAGCCTCGGTACAGGCGTTAAGGATCGCCCGCCCGAGCCCACGCCGCGTCCAGTCGGCCCGGACGAACATCGCCCGAATCCGCGCCGGCTCGGTCGCAGGATCCAGCAGCCGGGTGTCAGCTCCCGCAGTACTGGCGTTGAACAGCTTGTTCCGCCTGCTCCAGCCACCGCACGCGACGACCTCTCCAGCCGCTTCCAGCACGTAGTAGGTGCCGTCGTCGATCAGGGCGGTGTCCAGCGTGGTGATGTGCTCAGCCGCACTAGCTGTCTGTACTGCGTCGTAGTACGCCGGGAACTGCGTCTCCACCGCAGCCCGCGCCAGCTCAGCAACCGCCGGACCGTCCGCCACCACAGCCAACCGCAACACAGGCTCCACGCCCACAGCCTATCGGTGCTCCTTTGCCCAGCCCCGATACGTCAGGAACATCCGCCAACTCACCGTGAACACGAGGACCCCCGCCATCATCACCGGCGCGTGCAGCACGATCAGCACACCTGCAAACACCACCCCCACCCCAAGATCCCTCAGCAACTTCCGATCGTTGGCGGTCAGCGGGGCGCTCCGGCCG
>NZ_DASRVN010000532.1:0-17616 GCF_035655035.1 Kribbella sp.
CGTGGCCACCAGCGCCCCGCCCATCGCGAACCAGACGTACCCGGTCAGGCTGTGGATGCCGAACAGCCCGATCGCCGCGACGACCGCCACCGCGGCACCGGCGTTCACACCGAGGATCCCGGGGTCGGCGAGTGGGTTCCGGGTGACGCCCTGCATCACGGCTCCGGATAGCCCGAGCGCGGCGCCGACCAGCAGTCCGGCAACGGTTCGCGGCATCCGCAGGTACCGGACCACGCGGTCGCTGTCGCTGCCGGTGAAGTCCGCCAGCGCCCGATACACCTCCCCCGGGCCGATCCAGCGGTCGCCGACGCACAACGACAGCAGGACGACGACCGCCAGTACCGCGACCAGGCCGGAGGCCCGTTTCACTTGACCAGATCGGGGTGCAGGAGGTGACCGAGGTTCTCGGTCGTGTACGCGCCCCGGACGCCCGCCGAGTGGTTCGCGAACAGCCACGGGACGACATGCTTCCCCCGCACGGCCTTGAGGTTCGCGAAGGCCGGATTCGCGAGCAGCTTCCGCACGTCCGGCAGCGAGGCGGCGGGCGTCAGCGAGGCATCACAGCAGCCGCTGATCAGCACGTAGTCGGGGTCCCGCTTGATGAACTCCTCGACGCTGATCTTCACGTTCCGCTTCGAGGTCAGGTCGGCGAACGCGTTCACGCCACCCGCCTGCCGGATCAGCACGGTGCCGAAGTCCGGCCCGCCGGACACCGTCATCCCGCCGCCCTCCAGCCCCGGCCGGACGATCGCCACGGTCGGCCGCGACGCGTCCTTGACGGCATCCTCGACCGCGGCGATCCGCCTCTTCTGGTCGGCGATCACCTTCGAGGCGCGGTCCTCGACGCCGAACAGCCGGCCGAGGTCGCGCAGGTCGGCGTACACGTTGTCCATCGAGACCGTCGCCGGGTCGATCGCCTCGTCGCCCTTGCCGTCCGCGGTCGGGCAGAGCGGGCTGAAGATCCAGGTCCGGATGCCGAGCTCGGCGAGGCTCTTCCGGCTGCCGAAGCTCGCGTCGCTGCCGGCGGCACTGAACACGTCGTTGAACCCGGACAGCACGAAGTCCGGGTTCAGGCTGAGCAGCTCCTCACGGCTCGGCAGATTCTTGAAGTACTTCGCCTTCGACTGCGCGGCGGCGTACTCCGGCAGCACCCGGGAGTCGAGGTACGCGGTGCCGACCAGGCGGTCCGAGATGCCCAGCGCGTGCGCCATCTCGATCGCCGGCTGGTACGCCGCGAACACCCGCTTCGGCGGGCCGTCGACCGAGACGTCGATCCCGCAGTTCTTGACGGTCGTCGCTCCGGGACTCTCGGCGGCCGACGGCGCACAGCCGGCCAGCAGGGTCAGCGACAGGGCAACAGCAAGCAAACGTACGACGGCCATGACGGACCGCTCCTCCAGCACCTCGTGGACGGGTCAGCGCCGTGGCCGGTCTCCTGGCTGACGGGTACCGCGTCCACCGGCCTGACCTTCCCAGCCGCACGCGGCCAGTGGTCCTCTCACGAGTACGACAGGTGCACATCCCGATCACAGTGGCGAGGGCCGCGCCGGTACTTCACCGGCTTCCCGAACACCACGGCGCGGTCACCATAGCACCGCGCTCAGTGGGTGTAGAGCGACGACATCGCGAGTGCGAACTGGGTCATCAGGTCCGGGTTGATCGCGCGGGCCGGGAGCGGGACCAGGTCGACGAGCTTGTCGTCGCCGACCCGGATCGTGGTCCGGCCGGTCGCGGTGTCGACGTACCCCTCGTCGCCGAGCGGGATCGCCTGCGAGGTCGCGGCATTGCGCAGCGGCGCCATCAACGCGGCGGCGTCCGGCTCCCGGCGGACCGTCGTGTACAGCACGCTGGTGGCGGTCACCCAGCCGCAGACCGGATCACCGACCAGGGTTTCGCCGTCGCGGCGGGCGGTCGCCGGCACGCCCAGCACCTGCTCGGCCGCGTCCGACCCGCGGTCGCACTCCGGCCGGGTGATCAGCAGCGCAGGCGCGGACAGCTGCGGCGCCTGCCGGACGACCTCCTGGCCGAGTACGACGTACTTCGCGAGCGTGGCCCGCGGACCGGAGAGCTTGTACAGTCTGCCGTCGAGCAGGAACACCACGAACGTACTCGTCCCGTATCCGCCCTGGCCGAGGTTCGCGGTCACGGCGGGCTCGCGCCCGTGGGCGGTGTACGCCTTGCGGGCCGCGGCGAGCGTGGCCGTCGTCGCCTGGAGCACCGACACCCCGATCCGCAGCACCGGTCCGTCCGCGGTGGCGCCGAGGTTCAGCTGGCAGACGTCGTACGCCGGGATGTCGAGCTCGGCCGGCAGGTCCCGGCGGTCGACCCGCACCGCCGGCACCCCCAGCGTGGTCCGGACCAGGTTGTCGTCGACCAGCGTGCACAGCGTCTCGGCGGGCGTCGCCGACGCGGTCGGGGACGGCGTGTCCGAGGGCGTCGCCGACGGGGTGTCGAGCCCGCTCACCGAGACCAGCGGCGGCACGCTCGGCGCGGTCTCCTGCCCGTGACCGCCACACCCCGCGAGCAGGACGAGGGCGATCCCGGCGGCGATCAAGGTACGCATGATGCCCCTGAGCCTAACCGGCGGCGCGGAGCTCTCTTTCGCGGACGGCGTGTTCGTCGGTACGGGCGTCGTAGCGCCAGAACTCGCGCAACCAGACCGAGGTCGCGACCACGCCCGCGACGCACAGGATCCCGCCGCTGACGATCGCGGTCCGGACGCCGGTGAGGTCCGCGACCAGGCCGGAACGGGCCTGACCGCCGAGCGGGCCCAGGGAGTACCCGAGCATCTCGATCCCGGCCAGCCGGCCGCGCATCTCGTCCGGGATGGTCTGGTTCCAGATCACCGAACGGAACAGCACCGAGACCATGTCGCAGGCGCCGGCCAGCGCGAAGAACCCGATCGCGAACCAGATGTTCGGCGCCAGCCCGGCGATCCCGACCGCGGCACCCCAGCCCATCGTGGCCAGCACGACGGCCCGGCCCTGGTGGTGCACATGCTTGGCCCAGCCGCTGGTCAGCGACGCGCACATCGCCCCGATCGCCTCCGCGCTGTACAGCAGGCCGAGCAGCCTCGGCTCCTTCAGCACGGTGGTCGCGAACGCCGGGAACAGCACGATCGGCATCGCCAGGAACATCCCGACCATGTCGACCAGGTACGTCGCCAGCAGGTCCTTGCGGCGGAACGCGTACACGATCCCGCCGCCGATCGCCCGCAGACTCGGCGCCGTGGTGTGCTCCCGCGACCGGTACGAACCCAGGCGGGCGTAGAGCAGCGTGGCGAACACGATCCCGGCCAGCTCCACCGAGAACGCCCAGGTCACGCCCACCGAGCCGACCAGTACGCCGCCCAGCGCCGGGCCGGCCAGCTGCCCGATCTGTGAGGTCAGCGAACTCAGCGCGACCGCGGCCGGGATCTCGGCGTGCTTCACCACCCGGGGCAGCAGCGCCTCGCGCGACGGCCGCTGCAGCGACGAAGCGACCGCGTTCAGCGCGCCGCAGACGTAGATCAGCCAGATCTGCGGGTGCGCGAGCAGCGTGTTCGCGACCATCAGCGCGGAGATCATGACCTGGGCGATCCCGGTGCCGACCAGCAGTTTCCGGCGTTCCACGTGGTCGGCGAGGGCACCGCCGTACAGGCCGAACACGATCAGTGGTGCGATCGTCACCAGGCCCATCGCGCCGACCGCGAAGTTCGAGCCGGTGAGCTGGTACAGCTGGTACGGCAGCGCGACGTACCCGACCATGCCGCCGAGGAAGAAGACCGAGCCCGCGACCAGCAGGATGCGGAAATCGCGGGAACCACGCCACGGGGTCAGATCGACACGCAACCGGGCCAGCCGCGAGCGAAGACTTGCTGCCACCGCAACATGGTGACAGGTCCGACCACTCCGGACGAACCTGATTAACCGCCACCCTTTCCATCAGCATCGAATGGATCCGGCGGCGACCCGGGGCCGTCCTAGCGTGACAACCGATTGGTTGCTCAGGGCGTCAATCTCGCTGGCCGGGAAAACCCGGCCATCCTCGGGAATCGGAGAACACCGCATGATCTCGATCAAGTCGGCCGGCACCCGGCTGCTGGCCACGCTCGCCGTCGGCGCAGCGGCCGGTGCCACCCTGCTTGTTCCGTCAGCCGCGAACGCCGCCCCGGCGTCGCAGACGGCTGCCACCGCTGTCTCTGCTGCCACCGCCGCACCGTCGGGCGGTCTGCTGCGGCCGGGTCAGTACCTGAAGCCCGGTCAGTACCTCCGCTCGCTGAACAAGGTCTACACGCTCGTCATGCAGACCGACGGCAACGCCGTGCTGGTCAAGGGCCGGACCCCGATCTGGGCGACGATGACCAACCGCAAGGCGTCCACCCTGATGATGCGGCCCGACGGCAACCTGGTCGTCGTCTCCGGCCGCACCGTGGTCTGGGCCAGTGGGACGGCCGGCAGCACCGGCGCCATCCTGAACGTCCAGAACGACTCGAACCTCGTGCTCTACAACGTCCGTCGCAAGCCGGTCTGGGACCGCTTCATGGTGATGGTCAACCTGAACCCAGGACGCCTCCTCACCTTCCCGACGGCGCTCTACTCGCACAACCGCGTGTTCCGGGCGCAGATGCAGAGCGACGGCAACCTGGTGATCGTCAAGTACGGCAGGACGCCGCTCTGGAGCACCAAGACGATCAGCAAGGGCGGGTTCGCGACCATGCAGACCGACGGCAACTTCGTCGTCTACAGCGCAGCCAAGAAGCCGCTGTGGGCCACCAAGACCACCCGCAGGGGTTCTGTCCTGCAGATGCGCGACGACGGCAAGCTCGCCGTCATCTACGGCCGCACCACGATCTGGGTCAGCTGAGAATCCCCTCGGTTCTGAGCCGCGGCGCCTTCGGGGGCGCCGCGGCTCAGTCGTTCGTGAGGGGTAGCAGCGCGGTCAGGTCGGTGCGTTCGCCGCTGGCCCGGAGTTTTCCGGACATCCGGGCGTCCGCCCAGCTGGTCCGGCCGAGCGCGACCTCGATCCACAGCTCCGGCGGCATCTCGATCACCGCGCCCGGCGTACCGCGGGTGTGCCGCGGCCCCTCGATGCACTGCACGGCGCCGTACGGCGGGATCCGTACCTCGACCGCGTGCCCCGGGGCCTTCGCGACCAGGCGGTTCAGCAGTTCCTTGGTCAGCAGCTTCAGCTCGGCGCGGCCCGCCGTACCGTCGTCGTAATGCCGCATGGCCTGCTGGAAAGCGGTGTCTGACATCTCCACGACGTGCCAGCGTACGCGGCGGTTTGCGGAGACGCCCCTCTCGTCAGGGATAATCAGCCGCGAGAGAAGGAAGCGAGGTCGGGATGCTCACGCCCAGGCACCAGGCGCTGCTGATGACACTGGCGGGAATGACCGTCGGTGTTGTCGCGTTCGGCACGGTCGTCGCCGTCCATGGCGGCAACCCGTTCACAGCGCACGACGAGCCGGTGAGCGTCGTCAGCCCAGCCCCTTCGAGTACGCCGACCCGCGGTGGCGGGCTGCAGGCCGACGGGCTGCAGTACGTCGTACAGAACTTCGGGACCGACAACGATCCGGTGTCCGCGGACGTACCGGTCGGCTGGAAGAGTTCGCAGAGCGGCACCCGGCCGAAGTTCCTGGACCCGACCGGGGTCTGGCAGCTCCGGTTCGACACCCGGGGCAGCAGGCAGAGCCCGGACGAGCTGGTGCGGGACCGCGAGCGCAGCATCGAGGAGAAGGACCTGCAGGTGATGAGCCGCGACAACGGCCTGCTGGTCTACACGTACGTCGACAAGACCCGCGGGCCGCGGATGGGGCTGTCGCGCTGGATCTCCCTCGACGGCGGCAGGACCTCGGCCGTCGAGATCACCGTCGGCGGCCGCCCCCAGGACGAGGCCGGCCTCCGCTCCGTGCTCCAGCACGCCGTCGACACCCTGAAAGTGCCGGTCTCACCCGGCGACAACCGGCCGAACTAGCGGCAGCCGGCCTGCGCCAGGGGCGGCCGGGCTAGCACTTGATGTCGGCGGCCGGGGTGTTGCCCTGCACGAGGTAGCTCTCGACGACGTTCTTCACGCAGGCGTTGCCGGACAGGTACGCCGTGTGCCCGTCGCCGTCCCGGGTGACCAGGACACCGCTTTCCAGCTCGTGCGCCAGCCCGACCGCCCACCCGTACGGCGTCGCCGGGTCCCGCGTCGTCCCGAGCACCACGATCGGCTTCGCGCCGGCCGCCTTGATCGGGTGCGGCGTGTTCGTCGGCTTCACCGGCCAGTTCACGCAGGACACCGACGACCAGGCCATGAACTCGCCGAACCGCGGCGACGCCGCCTTGAACTTCGGCACCTCCGCCTGGATCTGCGCGATCGACGTCGCATCCGGGCGGTCGCTGCAATTGACCGCGATCTGCACCTCGTTGGAGTTGTCGGCGTACCCCGTCGGCTGGCGGTTGGTGTACTCGTCGGCGAGCGCGAGCAGCCGGCTGCCGTCGCCGGACAGCCCGGCCGCGACGGCGTCCTCGAGCCGCGGCCAGAAGTCCTTCAGGTACAGCGGGTAGACCAGGCCGAGCATCGCCAGCGCCTGCGTGACCTGGCGCTGCCCGTCACCCGGCAGCGGGTGCTCGTCGGTGTCGTTGATCAGCTTGTCGACCTTCGCCAGTACCTCGTCCTTGCTGTTGCCGAGCTTGCAGGACCGCTGCGCGCAGTCCTCCGCGAACGCCTCCAGCGCCTTGTCGAAGCCCTTCGCCTGCTCGATCCCCATCTCCTCGGACGTGATCGCCGGGTCGACCGCGCCGTCCAGCACCATCCGGCCGACGTTCTTCGGGAACTCCTCGGCGTACGTCGCGCCCAGGTACGTCCCGTACGACATGCCGAGGTAGTACAGCTGCGGGTCGCCGACGATGCCCCGCAGTACGTCGATGTCGCGGGCCGCGTCCTTGGTGTTCACGTGCGGCAGCAACCGGCCGGAGCGCTGCTGGCACCCGGCCTCGAAGATCTTCGACTGCTTGTCCAGGTCGGCGATCTCGGCGGCGTTGTCCGGGCTGCCGTCGGCGGCGATCATCGCGTCCAGCTGCTGGGTGTCCAGGCACTTCACCGGCGTCGACTCGCCGACACCCCGCGGATCCCAGCCGATGATGTCGAACTTGCGCAGTAGCGGCGACCCGAACAGCATCGGCGCCTGCGCGGCGAACTCCTGCCCGCTCGCGCCCGGGCCGCCCGGGTTGATGAACAACGTGCCGATCCGGCCGCCGCGATCCTTCGCGAGCACCTTCCGGGCGCGCAGCTCGATCGTCTGGCCGGCCGGCTTGGAGTAGTCCAGCGGTACCTGGATGGTCGCGCACTGCTGGTTCGTACCGCAGCGCTGCCAGTCCGGGCGCTGCTGGTAGAACTTCTGCAGCCCTGCCGGGATCGGCCCCACCGGTCCGCTCGGCGGATTGCTCCCGACACCCGGCGCCGTACCGCTGCCGGCGTCCTGCGCGCGACTCGCCACCCCACACCCACTCGCCAGCACCGCAAGAGCTGCCACCAGTACGGTCGATCTGGATACCCCGCCTCGAGCGAAGCGAGGGGTGGGTCGAGAGCGGAATCTCACGGGGCGGTGTCTCCCTCGTCGTCGTGGTGCAACCGGCGCCGCCGGCGCGGCTTCCGGACCCGGCGCGGCTCCTCTTCCTTTACGGCGGGCGTTTCCTGTACTGCGGGTGTCTCCTGTACTGCGGCTGTCTCGGGTGCTTCGGGTGATTGCGGTACCACGGGTGGCGCGTCCGGGGTCGTCGTACCGGAGGCCTCGTACTGCTGCCGCGGTGAGCAGACGTCCGCTCGGCTGCACGCGCAGCGCCGGCCCGAGGCCGCCAGCCGGACGACCACGGTGTCGCTCGGCACGTTGTGCCCGACCACCACTCCATCACCCGCGGGGGTCTCCACCGCGGATCCGAGCGCCGGAGCCTTCGCGTTGAACTCCTGGTAGAGCGGATGCTCGTACTTCAGGCAGCACATCAGCCGGCCGCACGCACCGGAGATCTTCAGGGGGTTCAGCGGCAGGTCCTGGTCCTTCGCCATCCGCACGCTGACCGGCTCGAAGTCCTTCAGGAACGTCGCACAGCACAGGTCCCGGCCACACGGCCCGATCCCGCCCTGCAACCGTGCCTCGTCCCGCGCTCCCACCTGCCGCAGCTCGATCCGCGCCCGCAACGCCCGTGCCAGGTCCCGCACCAACTCGCGGAAATCCACCCGGTGCGGCGCCGAGAAGTACACGATCACCAGCTGGTCGATATCCGGCCGCCGATCGACGAAGTCGATCCCGACCACCTTCATCGGCAACCCGTGCTGCCGGATCGTCCGCTTCGCGATCAGCCGCGCGTCCGCCCGCCGCTGCCGGTTCTGCTCGTCCCGCTCCAGATCCTGCGCCGACGCGATCCCCGCACAGGCCGGCAGCCCACCGACCTCCTCGGTCACGAACTGCGGCGCCCAAACACACTCCGCAACCTCGGGCCCGTCATCGGTAGGCACCAGCACCTTGTCCCCGACCCGAGGCCGAAACTCCCCCGGGTCAAGGTAGTACAGCCGCCCGTACCGCTCGAACGACACCGCCATCACCATGCCCACCCGGCCAGCCTACTTGCAGACCTCCCCACACAGCCGCACAAGCAGCCCCCCGCGTGCTACGCGGGCTCCCACCCACCCCCGGGCTTGCGCCCGGAACACCATTTCCGGCGACCGCCGGGAAGCTGGCGCCAGCCGGCAACTAGGCGGCGCCGGCAGCAACTCCCGGGTTCTGCGGTCGGGTGGGTCGGGTTGCGTTTGCCTGCAGCAACGGGTTAGCGGTGGCTGTTCTTGACGGTGCCTGTGAGTTTTTTGTTGGCAGGGCCGTACGCGACGCAGAACACGCGGCGGTCGCCGGCGTTCCAGGTGTACTTGTCGGGGGTCAACCAGTTCAGGTAGAGCTCCGACTCGTCGCGGGACTTGCCGACGTACGTGCCGAACGGCGGCGTACAGGCCTGATCGGCTGCCTTGTCGATCGCCTTGTCGCCGGGGTAGGTGCCGGCGGGCAGGCTCACGATCGCGACCAGTTCGGCGTCGTGCTCGTTCGGACACGGCTGCCGCTCCACCTGGTCGTCCGCGCTGGTGTCGTTGAAGCACTCGCCGACGAGGAGTTCGTCGATGTATGCGCTGTTCGTGCCGGGGTCCGGTGCACTGGGGTCCGGTGCGCCCGAGTCGCCGCCTGAGGAGCCGAACGCGATCACCAGGCCGATCAGCGCGACGTACCCGAGTGACACGAGCGAACCGATCACCACCCCCGCGATCGCCATTCCCTTGCCGGCCTGCGGGCGCCGGCTGAGCTGGACGAGCGCGGTGATCCCGAGCGCGACCCCTACCGGCGCCGACAGCCCGATGAAGATCCCGCCGAGCGCACACACGAGCGCCGCGGTCGCCAGCGCATTCGTCCCACCCGACCCACCCGTGTACCCGTAGCCGTACGCCGCCGGATACTGCCCCGGCCCATACCCGTGCCCGTACGGCGCCGGCCCATAAGCCCCTGGTCCGTACGGCGGCTGCCCCTGAGCCGACTGCCCGTACTGCGGCTGCCCGTACTGCGGCTGCCCAGGCTGGGGTTGCCCGTAAGGCGACTGCCCGTACGGCGGTTGGGGCTGCCCGGGCGGCGGCTGCGCTCCAGGAGCGGCCCACGGGGTGCTCGGCGGTTGATCCGGGCGTCCGTACGTCGGGAAAGCACGCGTCGGGTCGTGCGGCTGGTCCTGTGGCCGTTCCGGCGGCTGGTCCTGTGGCCGTTCCGGCTGCGGATCCTGCGGTTGCTCCGGCGGCTGTGAGCCGTTCGGCGGCTGAGTCACGGTGTCTCCCAATCCCCCGCAGGCACTACCGCTGCGCTCCGCGCATCGTACCGTTCAGGTGGGTTCCTGGCATCCCGAGCAGGCAGAGGACGTTGCCGTCAGCAACCGCGTGGTCCTCGAGCACCACGTAGTACATGTCGAGCTCGGACCGTTCGTAGGGCTTCCCGACGAAATCGACGAACGCCCCGGCGCACTGCTGGGTCGCCTCGGCACCGGCCTGGGCGCCGGAGAGGCCGACCAGCGCCGCCTGCACCTTCGCGTACGCCTCGCCGGTGTGCGGTCCCGCGCAGTCCGCGATCCGCACCAGCCGCAGCGCGTCGGACTCCAGGTCCGCGTCGAAGCAGCGGCCGACGTCCACCTGCGAGATCGACACGGTACGGCCGATGCCGCGGCGGTGCTCGGCGACCAGGTTGAGCGTGACCGCGATGCCGATCGCGATCATCCAGGCCAGCGATACCAGCAACGCGCCGTACGCGAGCCGCTTTCCCTGCCCGCCGAGCCGCTTGATCCGGCGCAGTGCGATCCCGGCCAGCACG
The DNA here is from genome assembly GCF_035655035.1 of Kribbella sp. Taxonomy (GTDB): domain Bacteria; phylum Actinomycetota; class Actinomycetes; order Propionibacteriales; family Kribbellaceae; genus Kribbella. Next base: position 10,352 of record NZ_DASRVN010000532.1, read on the forward strand.
ACCGCGAGCGGCACCAGCCCGGGCAGGCTGACCGCGAGGGCCGCGACCGCGTACCCGTCCTGGCGTGGTGCCGGCTTCGGGACGCCCTCCAACCAGGACTCAGCCGGCGGCAGTGGCTGCCGTACCGGCTGAATCGGGGAGGAGGGCGGCTTCATCGAGGTCCGTTCGGGAGGCGGTGCCGGGTCAACCACCCGGACACCCAGTCATCGGACCCGCCCGTCTCGGTGTTACATTCGCCGCCCAGTTATCGGACGTGAGTCACGCCTCAACGAGACTTCTCAGCGGAGCACCCGGCGCGGGATCGTGAACCCGTCACTGCGCCCCTCGAACAGCGAGACGGTCATCGCCTCCAGTGCGACCAGCGGCGCCACGTTGGCCTCGATCGCCTCCCGGCACATCCCGATCGCGTCGATCCGGCGGATCGTCTGCTCGGGGGTCGTCCGGGCCGCGAGCTGCTCGATGTTGCGCCGCAGCTCGGCGTTGATCAGCTCGCCGCCGGACCGGGTCTGCACCACCAGGACGTCGCGGTAGAGCGCCATCAGGTCGACCAGCGAGCGGTCCAGGACGTCGCGCTCCCAGCGCTTCGCGCGGGCCTTCTGCTGGTCCTCGAGCTCCTTGAGCGCGGCGTTCGCCTCGCGCGGCTTGGCGCCCTTGGTACCCACGCCGAGCGCCTGCTCGAGCGCGGCGCGCTCCTTCTCGTCGACCTTCTCCGCGCTGGCCTTGGCCTCCTCCTTGGCCGCGTCGACCAACTGCTGGGCGGACTTGAGGCAGGCGCCGAGGTCGCGCAGCGCGAACGGCACCTCCAGCACCCGCGTGCGCCGATCCCGTACTTCGGCGTCCCGCGCCAGCGCCCGCGCCCGCCCGATGTGCCCCTGCGCGGCCCGCGCCGCGAACCACGCCAGGTCCGCGTCCACACCCAGTTTCGCGCTCAGCATCTCCGCGACCGCGGCCACCGGCGGCGTCCGCAGCACCAGCAGCCGGCAGCGTGACCGGATCGTCGGTACGACGTCCTCGACGGTCGGCGCGCACAGCACCCAGACGGTCCGCGGCGAGGGCTCCTCGATGCTCTTCAGCAACGCGTCCGCGGCCTGCTCGGTGAGCCGGTCCGCGTCCTCGACCACCATCACCTGCCAGCGGCCCTGGGTCGGGCTCATCGCGGCCCGGCGGACCAGTTCGCGGACCTCGCTGACCCGGATCGACAGCAGCTCGGTCCGGATCAGGGACACGTCCGGGTGCGCGCCGCTGAGCGCCGTACGGCACTCGTTGCACTCGCCGCAGCCGCTGTTCGCGCACTGCAGCGCGGCCGCGAACGCACGGCCCGCGTTCGATCGGCCGGACCCGGGCGGCCCGGTGATCAGCCAGGCATGGGTCATCCCGGCGACCACCGCGCCGCGTTCGCCCCGCAGTACGGCGGACGCGCCGTTGACGGCCTTCCGCAGTACGCCGACCGCGGGCTCCTGACCGACCAGGTCGTCCCAGACACTCATACGTCCACCTTCGGGAGGATCGGTTGCAGCCGGGCCCGGATCTGCCGGGCGATGTCCTCGCGGTCCTGGGACGCGTCCAGGACCAGGTAGTGCTGTGGCTCGGCGGCGGCCAGCTCGAGGAACGCGTGCCGGACCCGCTCGTGGAACTCGTCGCCCTGGGCCTCGATCCGGTCCCGCTCCTTGAAGCGGCCCAGCCCGCTCTTCGGCGGCAGGTCGAGCAGGATCGTCAGGTTCGGCCGGAGGTCGTCGGTGGCCCAGCGGTTCACACGCTCGACGTCGGACAGGTCGAGGTCCCGCCCGGAGCCCTGGTAGGCGAGCGCGGAGTCGACGTACCGGTCGGTGATCACCACCGCGCCGGCCTTGAGCGCGGGCTTGATCACCGAGTCGACGTGCTCGGCCTTGTCGGCCGCGTAGATCAGCGCCTCGGCGCGGTGCGAGATGTCGCCGGTGGCCGGGTCGAGGACGATCTCGCGGAGCGTCTTGCCGAGCTCGGTCGCGCCGGGCTCTCGGGTCAGCAGCACCTGCTGGCCCTGCTCTTCCAGCCATTTCACCAGCAGCGCGGACTGCGTCGACTTGCCGGTACCCTCACCGCCCTCGAGCGCGACGAACAGCCCGGTGGTCGGGTAGTGGCCGCGGGTCTTGCCGAAGCTCCGCCGGACGTCCTGCCAGAACGGCACGCCCGGACGGTCGTCCATCTGCCGCCAAGCCAGCATCCCGATCACCCCCGCCACCACCGCGGCGATCACCATCGTCATCGAGGCGCCGTTGTACGTCGCCGAGTGGCCCGCGATCGTCCAGGTGCGCCGGCCGATCGCACCCGCGGCGAACGGCGCGATCGCGAGCGTGATCGCGAGCACCGTACGCACCGCGGACTGCACGAACGCGAACGTCCGCCCGCGGACCGCGTCCGGCACCTCGAGACCGAGCAGCGTGTACCCCGACACCCAGGATCCGCCGGCGCAGAACCCGAGCAGGATCGCGATCATCGTGGCGATCTCGATCTGCTGGATCAGCGCCAGCCCGGCCAGGCAGATGCCGGACCCGACCAGCCCGGCCGCGAACAGCCGGCGCCGGGACAGCCCGGAGAAGATCCGCGGCCCGAACCCCATCCCGAGCGCGAGACCGCCGAACACCGCGCCGAACAGCACGCCGTACCCCGGGTCGCCGGCGCCGAGGTCCTCGACGTACGTGCGACCGAGGCCGACCACCACCGCGCCGGCCGCGAACGCCCCGGAGATCCCGACCACCAGCCCGCGGACCACCGGCGTACCGGTGACGTACGACCAGCCCTCGACCATCGTCCGCCACAGCGTCGGGTGGTCCTCCTGCTCGTGCACCGCGCGGCCGATCTCGGACACCGACACGATCGCGAACGCGGAGATCGCGAACGTCGCCGCGTTCACGTAGATGGCGAGCTCGATCGAGAAGTCGCCGGCCCAACGGGTGATCAGCGTGATCGCGGTGAAGATCACCGCGGCCGGGAGCGCCGAGCCGTACGTCGTGATCAGGCTGATCTGGTTGGCCGCCTCGAGCCGGTGCCGGGGCACCAGGTTCGGCACGCTGGCGTCCTTGGCGGGGCCCCAGATCAGGCTGACGATCTCGATCAGCACGGTCGCGACCAGCAGCCAGGTGAGCGTGTGCACGATCGGGATCGTGACGAAGAACGCGGCCCGGACCAGGTCGCCGACGATCATCGTCGCCCGCCGGTCCAGCCGGTCCGCGATCCAGCCCGCCACCGGCCCCATCACCAGCGCCGGCAGCACCCGCAGGAACAGCACGCCGCCGATCGCGAAGTTCGCCAGCTGGTAGTTGTCACCCGCGAACGACTTGGCCATCGCGGTCAATGCCAGCAGGCCGATCCAGTCGCCCAGGCTGGACAGCCCGAACCCGATCCACAGCCGCCGGAACGCCCGGATCCGCAACACCGCCCGCACATCGTGCGCCGGTGCAGGATCTGTCAGCGGGTCATAGGCCTCCGGCACACCGCAAGCCTAGTGGGCACGGCGGACAGCCCGACACGCGTCCCGATCGCGACTCTCCGGCATCGAGTTCACACTGAAAGTAGTCGAGCGTTCGGGGGGCTGATGGTCCACGTCAAGGCGCACCACAGCAGGCACCGGCTGCCTCGACGCGGCTCGGGCGGACCCATCGGCGTCGCGGCGATCGCGACTCTGGTCGGCACCGTCGGCGTCGCCGGGACCGCCCTGTTCAGCCCCACCGGTTCGGCGCCGCCGAGCAAGCCGCCGGTTCCGCAGACGAGCGCGACCGTTCAGATCCCGAGGCTCTCCCCAAGACCCGCCGCTTGTTCCACAGCGGTTGTCAGCGCGTGCAACGCGGCCCTCAACTCCGGCTCCGGCAGATAACCGAACCCGAGCCGGAACACCCGCGGCTCGTCACCGAACCAGTCCCCATCAGCCAGCCGTACGCCACCCTGCTCCGCCGCCCGCTTGAACCGCTGCACGTCCACCTTCACCCGAACAACGCACAACGCTCCCGCCGAAGGCCGAACCCATTCCACAAACCGGCCGTTGGCCTCCACCCAGTCCTGCGTTATCAGAAGGTTCTGCTCCAGCCAGCTCCTACGCTCGCCGAGGATGGCAGGCTCCTGCTCGAACACGCGGACCGCGAGCGCCCCACACCGGCGACGCGGACACGACCGTACTGAACTTCGCCGTCACCAACCGCTCGACCAGCGCCGGATCCGTGCTGATCACCCACCCGATCCGCAACCCGGCCGCGCCGTGACACTTGGACAGCGACGCGACCGAGACCACCCGCGGACCGAGCTGCACCGCCGTGTCCGCAACCTGATCGTCCCCGTACGTCGCCACCCGGTACGTCTCGTCCACCAACAGGTACGCGTCCGGGCACACCGCAGCCATCGCGTCGACGATCTCCCGCAGTACGGACCTCGGTACGGCGACACCCGACGGGTTCTGCGGTGTCGCCAGGCTGACCAGCTTCGTCTCCGGCGTCAGCTGTTCACGTACGGCGTCCGCCCGCACCTGGTACCCGTCGTCGAAGCCCACCGGGACCACCCGCACCGACGCGCCCACCGTCTCGAACGCGCTGCGCGTCATCGGGAACTCCGGCGCCGTCGTGACGACCTCGCCCCGCTCCGCCAGCAGGTACGCGAGCAGGAAGATCCCGTGCATCCCGCCCACCGTGACGACAACGTCATCGGCCCGTACGCGGTGCCGCTCCGCGATCGCGTTCCGCAGCCGCACGTCGCCGGCCGCCGTACCGTAGCCGAGCTCCACCTCCCCCAGCTCCGGCGTCAGCAACTCGCCCAGCCGGAGGTCCGGACCGTAGCTCTCACCGAGCTCGTGCCGGGCCTGCTCGCCGGTCAGGGACATGATCTGGTGGCGCGGAAACTTCGGCATACCGCCATCGTTCAGCGCAGCCCCTCGCCACTGCAGAGCCAATCCGGCAGAATTGGTTCGCAGATGAGACCATTCGAGGTGGTTGACCGGTTGGGCCGCTGGTCGTCCGGCCGCGGCCCGCTCTACCTGCTGCTCGCGGGCCGCCTGCGGCAGCTGATGGACGACGGCGAGCTCCCACCCGGCGTACTGCTGCCCCCGGACCGCGTCCTCGCCACAGCGCTGGCGGTCGGCCGTACGACGGTGGTCGCGGCGTACGACCTGCTCCGGGCCGAAGGGCGGATCACCCGGCGCCAGGGCAGCGGCACGCGCGTGGCCGGCGTACCGAGCGGGGAGCGGGTGGAGGACGCGCCGGTCGACCCGCTCTTCCTGGATTCGCTGGAGGCGCGGGACGACGACGTACTGATGGCCGTCTGTGCGGCGCCGGGGGATCCGCCGCCACAGCTGGCGGAGGCGTTCGTACAGATCGCGCCGGAGCTGGCGCAGATCGACAACGACATCGGGTACTACCCGTACGGGCATCCGAAGCTGCGGCAGGCGTTGGCTGATCGCTACACGTCCCGTGGGGTGCTGACGCGCCCTGAGCAGGTACTGGTGACGAACGGCGGCCAGCAGGCCCTCGCACTGCTCGCACGCGCTCTGGTGTCACCTGGTGACCAGGTGATCGTGGAGGCGCCTACGTACCCAGGTGCGCTGGAGGTCTTCCGAGAGGAGGGCGCTGTACTCCGCGGGCTGCCCGTTGGACTGGACGGCCTCGAGGCGGCGGTGCGTGAGCGACGGCCGGCGGCGGCGTACGTGATCCCGACGTACCACAACCCCACCGGCGCGGTGCTGTCCACGCTGGCACGGCAGCGGCTGGCCGGCGCGGGCGTGCCGCTGATCGAGGACGAAGTACCAGCAGATCTCGCGTTTCCCGGTGAGCCCGTACTCAGCCCCATCGCGGCGTACGGCGACGCGGTGATCTCGATCGGCTCACTCAGTAAGAGCATCTGGGGCGGGCTCCGCATCGGCTGGATACGCGCTGCACCGCCTCTGATCAACCGCCTGGCACGTCTGCGCGCCGTTCACGACCTGGGCGGCAACGTCCCCACTCAACTGGCCGCAGTACACCTCCTACCGGTGCTGGACGCACCTGAGCTGCACGAGACCCTCAAGGCCCGCCACGACCACCTACACACTCTGCTGACCCAAGCACTACCCACCTGGGACATCCCACCCGTAAGCGGCGGCCAGTGCCTCTGGGTGCGCCTCCCGTACGGCGACGGCGCCTCCTTCGCCCAGACCGCCCTAAGACACGGCCTGGCCATCCTCCCCGGCACCGGCCTCGACATCACCGGCGCCGGCAACACCCACCTCCGCCTGCACTTCCGAGCCCACCCCACAGCCCTCACCGAAGCAGTCCACCGCCTCACCAACGCCTGGCACGCCTACCACCCACCAGCAGTCCCAACCCGCATACGCCCATCCATCGCCATCTGAGCTGGTCGGCGTAGAACACAACGTTCTACACTCGGTTCATGGACAGCATCCCGGTACGCGAGCTCAATCAGCACACGAGCGCCGTTCTGGCACGCGTGGCCAACGGCGAATCGCTCGAGATCACCGTCAGCGGCCACCCGGCGGCGCGGCTGGTGCCGATCGAGGACAGCACGAACCTGCGCACCGACCTGATTCGTCGCGGCCGGCTGGTCCCCGCGACCAACCCCGGTCCGCTGGTTCTGCCGCCGGGCGAACCGGACCTGACAACCGACTCCACCGAGGTCATCTCGGACCTGCGGGAGGAACGGCTGTGATCTTCCTCGGCTCGGCCGCGATCGTGAAGATGATCCGGCGGGAGAAGGAGAGCGCGGCGCTCGAGTCTTGGCTCACACAGCAGCCGGACAAGGAACTCGTCGCGTCGTCGTTGGTGCTGACCGAGGTCCCGCGCGCCCTGCGCCGGTCGGACCCTGGCCGGCTCGCGGCCGTCCCCACCGTTCTGGCCAGGCTCGACAGGATCCCGATCGACGACACGGTCCTCGCGACCGCGGCGGCGTACGCGGATCCGATGCTGCGAACCCTCGACGCCATCCACCTGGCGTCTGCCCAGTCCATGGTTCTCGAAGGCATGGAACTCACGGCGTTGGTCACCTACGACAAGCGCCTGCTGGCCGCGGCCGCCGACATCGGTCTGCCGACAGCCGCGCCCGGCGCAATCTGAATGACCTACCCCGCCGCGCCGGCCCTGTAGGAGGGGTAGGCGGGCGCGGCGGGGTGGGATCAGTGGGTGGTGAAGCGGACGGCGAGGGTGGCGGGGGCCGTCTTCAGCTTGTCGCGGTCCGGGAGGGCGGGGCCGCAGGCTGCGGTGCCGACGCCGGTCTGGGCGATGTCGAGGGTGACGTAGGTGGTGTCACCGGGGACC
>NZ_DASRVN010000533.1:0-4338 GCF_035655035.1 Kribbella sp.
TGACCGAAGGCGCCTTCGGCATCCCCGCCCGCTTCGACCCCACGGCCGTGAAGATCGCGCCCCGGGTGCTGAACGCCGTAGGCCGAAGGATCGACCGGAAGGCAGCCCGCCGAGCCGAGGCGACCGCCCGAGCCGAGGCGGCCGTGCGAGGCGCGGTGGATGGCCAAGCCGACGTGTCGGGCGGGGCGGACGGCCAAGCGACGGACGCGGCATCGGCATCGGCCACGGCGTCGGCTCGGGGGCAGGCTGCTTCGCGGGTCGTCGGCGCGGCGCGGGTGGCGGCGGTACGGGCGGCGGCAGTACAGGCGGCGGCAGTGCGGCGGTCTGCCGTGCGGGCGGCTGTGCGGGCGGCGCAGTTGCAGCGGCCGGCGCTCAAGCAGGTGGTGTTCGGGAAGAAGGTGGATCCGGCGGAGGTCCAGCTGTTCATGGAGGACCTCGCGGTGGTGCCGGGGGCGTCGTACGGCGGGTTCTTCGAGACGATGCTCGAGCACGACCGCGGTACCGCGCTGAAGGTACTGGACCAGCTGCCGGTGGAGATCATGCACGGCACCCGCGACCGGCTGCTCCCGCCGCGGCACGCGAACCGGATGGCCGCCGAGCTGCCCACCGCCCGGCTCTGGATCTACCCCGGCGCCGGCCACATGCTCATGCAGGAACGCCCCCGCGACGTGACCCACCGTCTGGCGTCCCTCGTCCGCAAGGTGTCCGCCTGAGAGTCTGATCACGGCCCGGCAGGCCGCGGTCGCCTACGCTCGACTCCGTGCAGAACCTTCTCTCGGATGTCGTGGTCGTCGATCTGACGCGGGCGCTGGCCGGCCCGCACGCGGCGATGATGCTGGGGGACCTCGGCGCGCGCGTGATCAAGGTCGAGAACCCGAACGGCGGCGACGACAGCCGCGGCTGGGGCCCGCCGTTCGTGGACGGCGAGTCGACGTACTACCTGTCCGCGAACCGCAACAAGGAGTCCGTCACCGCGGACCTCAAGTCCGCCGACGGCAAGGCCTTCCTCACCAAGCTGGTACAGAAGGCCGACGTACTGATCGAGAACTTCCGCCCCGGCGTCCTGGACCGGCTCGGCTTCGGCACCGAGCGGCTGCACGAGCTCAACCCGGGCCTGGTGATCCTGTCGATCACCGGCTTCGGGCACGACGGCCCCGAGGGTGGCCGCGCCGGGTACGACCAGATCGCCCAGGGCGAGGGCGGCCTGATGAGCATCACCGGCGAGACCGAACCGACCAAGGTCGGCGCCCCGATCTCGGACCTGCTGGCCGGCATGTACGGCGCGTACGGTGCGCTGGCCGCCCTGCACGAGCGATCCATCACCGGCAAGGGCCGGGTCGTCCGGACCAGCCTGCTCGCCGCGGTGGTCGGCGTCCACGCGTTCCACGGTACGAAGTGGACGGTCGCGCACGAGCTGCCCGAGCGGGTCGGCAACCACCACGCGCAGATCGCGCCGTACGGGCTCTACCGGACCCAGGACGACATCGTCCAGGTCGCGGTCGGCAGTGAGGGGCTGTGGCGCCTGTTCGCGCCGATCGTCGGGCTCGACCCGGACGACCCGCACTTCGCGGCCAACTCCGACCGGGTCGCGCACCGCGACGAACTGACCGCCGCGATCGAGTCGGCCTTCGCGACCGCATCCGCCGACGTGTGGCTGGAACGCCTGGCGGAGCAGGGGATCCCGGCCGGCAAGGTCCGCGACTTCCGCCAGGTCTACGAGTGGGAACAGACCCTGTCCCAAGGCCTCCTCGTCGACGTCGAACACCCCACCCTCGGCAGCATCCAGCTCCCCGGCCCGCCGCTCCGCTTCGACGACAACCCGTACGCCGGCGCCCGCGAAACCAACCTCCCGCCGCCGCGCCTCGGCGAGCACAACGAGTCCGTCCGCGCCTGGCTGGACGAGTAGGCGGACCTGCGCCACTGACCAACCACGTGCCGGCCGCGGGACTCCCGCTCAGCTGAACGCCCGACTGCTCCGGAGCTCGTGCTTGGTCAGTGAGGGCGGTCCGCCCTTCGACGGTGATGGAAAGGCTGCCGTCCGGCGGCCGGGTGAGTCACGGTTCTGTCCGTTGACCAGGTAAGGGGTTGACGGGCCCGAGGCGACCGGTCTAGCGTCCGGGAAATCGATTACTCGCCCGAATCGTGCTCAGATCGTGGAGGTGTGATGCCGGACCTCGTGACGATGAGTGCGATCGGGAAGCGGTACGGCGGGGTGCAGGCCTGCGACCGGGTGGACTTCGTGCTCGGGGCCGGTGAGGTGCATGCGCTGCTCGGCGAGAACGGGGCCGGGAAGAGCACGCTGATGAAGATCCTGTCCGGCGACGTCACGGACTTCTCCGGCAGCATCGCGATCAACGGCGAACCGGTGCGGTTCAACGGCCCCACCGACGCGCAGTCCGCCGGGATCGCGATGATCCACCAGGAGCTCGATCTCGTCCCGGGCCTGTCGGTCGCGGACAACATCTTCCTCGGCCGCGAGCTGCGGACGCCGTACCGGACCGTCGACCGCCGCCGGATGGAGCGCGAGGCCAAGGAGCTGCTCGACCGCAGCGGCGTCAGCCTCGACCCGCGCCGCCCGGTCGGCGAGCTGCGGGTCGGCGAGCAGCAGCTGGTCACGATCGCGAAGGCGATCGCCCTCGACGCCCGGGTGCTGATCATGGACGAGCCGACCTCCGCGCTCACCAGCTCCGAGGTCGAGCGGCTCTTCGACGTGATCCGCGAACTCCGGCAGAGCGGCGTCGGCATCGTCTACATCTCGCACCGGATGGAGGAGATCGCCCAGGTCGCCGACCGCGCGACGGTGCTCCGCAACGGCCGCATCGTGACCAGCTTCGACCCGCGCGAACTCAGTACCGCGGAGGTCGTCGAGGCGATGGTCGGCCGTCCCGTACAAACGATGTTCAGCACCCCCGACAGCGACACCGGCGACGAACTGCTCCGCGTCGAGAACCTCGCCCTCAAAGCCAAGCGCCCCGGCCGCCGCGATCCGGACGGCATCTCGCTGACCGTCCGCGCCGGTGAGATCGTCGGCCTCGCCGGCCTCCTCGGCGCCGGCCGTACCGAACTCCTCGAGACCCTGTACGGCGTCGCGCCGGGCGGCACGCTGACCGGCCGGATCACCCTGCAGGGCAAGCCGATCCGCCCGCGCAGCCCGCGGCGGGCGCTCGCGCACGGCATCGGATTCGTCCCGGAGGACCGGCGCGCGTCCGGGCTGGTGCTGTTCCACTCGATCCTCGCGAACACGGTCGTCTCGAGCCTCCCGGCGTACGGGCGCCTCGGCGTCGTCGCGCGCCGCCTCGAGCGGGCCGCGTCGGCGTCGATGGCGGACCGGTTGCGGCTGAAGTTCGGGCGGATGCAGGACGAGGTCGGCACGCTGTCCGGGGGGAACCAGCAGAAGGTCGTGTTCGGCCGGATGCTGCTCACGTCGCCCCGGCTGCTCCTGCTGGACGAGCCGACCCGCGGCGTCGACGTCGGCGCGAAGGCCGAGATCTACCGGCTGCTCGGCGAGCTCGCGGCGCAGGGCATCGGCGTACTGCTCGCCTCGTCCGAACTCCCCGAACTGGTCGGGGTCTGCGACCGCGTCGTGGTCCTGCGGGACGGCCGGGACGTGGCGTCGTTCAGTACCGCGGACTCGGGCGAAGGCGATCTGCTGGCGGCGGCGATGGGACAGGGAGCGATGCAGTGACGGACGTTGTGCAGGACAAGGTGACCCCGGTCGAGAAGACGTCCGTGGTCGCGACGCTGTTCCGGTTCCAGAGCGTCTTCGGGCTGATCGCGGTGTTCGTCGCGGCAATCGTCTTCTCGCCGCGGAAGAACGGCGAGATCCTGTTCGTCAGCGCGGACAACCTGGCGAACGTGGTCCGGGCGATGTCCGAGATCGGGATCATCGCGGTCGGCATGACGTTCGTGATCCTGATCGGCGGCATCGACCTCTCGGTCGGCGCGGTCCTCGGCCTGGCCGCGGTCGGTTCCGCCGTACTGATGGTCGAGAACGACTGGGGATTCTTGCCCTCGATCGTGCTGGTGCTTGCGATCGGCCTGGTTTTCGGCGCCCTGCAGGGGATTGCGACCGCGATGATCGGGATCCAGTCGTTCATCGTCACGCTGGCCGGCCTGCAGATCGCCAGAGGCCTGGCCCGGATCTGGTCCGGCGGGCAGGGTATCGCGATCGCGTACGGCGACGGGCCGAACGAGGCGCCCGCATCGTTCGCGCTGCTCGGCGAACGCACCTTCGGCGGCCTGGTGCCGATCCCGGTGATCATCTTCGCGGTGGTCGCGGCCGCCGCGGTGGTGTTCCTCCGGGTCAGCGCGTTCTCCCGGCACCTGTACGCGGTCGGC
>NZ_DASRVN010000534.1:0-11482 GCF_035655035.1 Kribbella sp.
TACGAGGCGCTCCTCGGTGGAGGTGGAGAACAGGTGCAGCTTGTCGGGGTCGGGGGCGAGGTAGACCTCGACGCCCTTCTCATTGTGCAGGCGGGTGCCGATCCGGGCGATGATCTGCTGGTTCTCGGCGTGGTCGGCGGAGCCGTACAGGAACGCGTCCGAGCCGAGCTCCTCGATCACCGAGACCTTTACCGGCAGGCCCTCGTCGGCGATGTGCAGCGCTTCCGGGCGGACGCCGATGGTCAGGGTCTTGTCGTCGCCGGCCTTCGCGAGCAGCTCCCGTGCGATCGGGACCACGTAGTCGCCGATCTTGGCGCCGCCGTCGACGATCTCGGCGTTGATCAGGTTCATCGCCGGCGAGCCGATGAAGCCGGCCACGAACTTGTTCCGCGGGCGGTCGTACAGGTTCAGCGGGGTGTCGACCTGCTGCAGTACGCCGTCCTTCAGTACGGCGACGCGGTCACCCATCGTCATGGCCTCGACCTGGTCGTGCGTGACATAGACGGTGGTGACACCGAGCCGGTGCTGCAGCTCGGCGATCTGCGTACGGGTCTGCACCCGCAGCTTGGCGTCCAGGTTCGACAGCGGCTCGTCCATCAGGAAGACCTGCGGGTTACGCACGATCGCGCGGCCCATCGCGACACGCTGACGCTGACCACCGGAGAGCGCCTTCGGCTTGCGGTCGAGGTACTCCTCCAGACCGAGCAGCTTGGCCGCCTCCTGGACGCGCTTGGCGCGGTCGTCCTTGTGGATGCCCTGCATCTTCAGCGCAAAGCCCATGTTGTCGGCCACCGACATGTGCGGGTAGAGCGCGTAGTTCTGGAACACCATCGCGATGTCGCGTTCCTTCGGCGGGGAGTTGGTGACGTCCCGGTCGCCGATGAAGATGGCTCCCTCGTTCACTTCCTCGAGCCCGGCCAGCATCCGCAGCGCGGTCGACTTGCCCGAACCCGACGGGCCGACCAGCACCATGAACTCGCCGTCCTCGATGTCCAGGTCGAGCTTGTCCACCGCCGCGATGTCGGTGCCGGGGTAGACCCGGGTGGCTCCCTTGAACGAGACAGTTGCCATGTCGTACTTCCTCTCCTTCGCCGGCAGGAACGTGCCGGACGATCCGTAGCAAAGGCTCCCAGGTCTTGGGTGTCTGAAGGCCATAACCGCCGGTCGCCGACTTACATTCCCGCGTGAATCAAGGCGCTAGAAGTACCGCCCGTCCGGGCCGATGAGCTCCAGCAGGGCGGTCACCGCCCGGCTCGGCCGGCGTCCGGCGAGGGTTGCGACGGACAGCGTCCAGGCCAGGTCGACGCCCTGCAACGGGACCTTGGCGACGCCGGTCTCGCCGCTGAGCTCCGGCTCGGGTACGACGGCGACACCGAGACCGGCCCCGACGTAGTCCGGGATCGCGGTCAGCTCGGGGACCTCGACCTGGATCCGCCGCGGTCGCCCGATCGCCTCGAAGGCGCGGTCGACCATCTTCCGGTTCCCGAACCCGCTCGGCATGTCGACGAATCGCTCGCCGGCGAGGTCCTCGAGCCGGACGGCGTCCCGCCGGGCAAGGTGGTGCCCGGCGGGGAGCAGGGCGACGAAGGGGACCGTGGCGATCTCGCGGACGTCGAGTCCGTTGAGCTCCGGCCTCGGCAGGCCGAGCAGCGCGACGTCCAGCCGGCCGTGCCGTACGTCGTCGGCGAGGCCGGTCGACCCGGTCGGAGAGGTCGCCACCTGTACGTCGACCAGCGGGTACGTCCGGTGGAACGCGCCGAGCAGTTCGGCCATGTTCACCAGGCTGAGCCGGGCCAAGGTGCCGATCCGGATGCTGCCGCGCAGTCCCGACGACGCCTCCTCGACCACGGCGCGCGCCCGGTCCAGCGCTTCGAGGGCGGCCTTCGCCTCGGGAAGCAGCGCCTGCCCGGCGGCCGACAGTACGACCCGGCGGGTGGAGCGGTCGAAGAGCGTCGTCTTCAGGTCGGTCTCGAGCGCGCGGACGGCGGCCGACACCGTGGACTGGACCGTGAACATCCGCTGCGCCGCGCGGGTGAAGCTCAGCTCCTCGGCGACCGCGACGAAGTACTCCAACTGCCGGCTGTCCACAGGCTCAATTATCGGAGTTGCCGATAAGAGCGTGCAAGAACTTTCGTTGGACTCGATAGATCCGGCGCGGCAGCCTGGAAACATGTCAACCATGACGTCTTCGCGGGCCGCGGATCGGATCCGGCTCGCTCATGCCCCGGGGTTCTGGGTGATCGCGGCGGCCTTCCTCACCACGATGGCCTTCTCGACGATCCCGACGCCGCTCTACGCGATCTACCAGCAGCGCGACGGCTTCCCGACGTACGTGATCACGGTGATCTTCGCCAGCTACGCGATCGGCGTGATGGCCTCGCTGTACCTGGCCGGTCATGTCAGCGACTGGCTCGGGCGGCGCCGGGTCGCGCTGCTCGCGGTCCTCGCGGAGGCGCTGTCCGCGGCGCTCTTCCTGATCTGGCCGGCCGTCCCCGGGCTGCTGATCGCGCGGTTCATCTGCGGCGTCGGCGTCGGCGTACTGACCGCGACCGCCACCGCGCACCTGTCCGAGCTGCGGCAGATCGCGCGGCCGGGCGAGGACCCGAGCCGGTCCGCGCTGATCTCGAGCATGGTGAACCTCGGCGGCCTGGCGTTCGGTCCGCTCGTGGGTGGTCTGCTGGCGCAGTACGTCGACGCGCCGCTGCATCGCCCGTACGAGATCTTCCTGGTCTTGCTGCTGCTCAGTGCGGTCGGGATCGCGTTGGTTCCGGAGACCGTGGAGCGGCTGGAGGAGCGCCCGGCGTACCGGCCGCAGCGGGTCGCGCTGCCGTCGTCGGCGCGGCCGCTGTTCTTCGCGTCCGCGATCGGGGCGTTCGCGGCGTTCGCGATCTTCGGGTTGTTCACCTCGCTGGCGCCGACGTTCCTGGCCGGCGTTCTGCACCACACGTCGCGGTTGCTGGCCGGGGTGGTGACGTTCGCGGTCTTCATCGCGGGGGCCGGGAGCCAGGTCGTGTTCGTGCGGATGTCGAGGCCGCGGCAGTTGCGGCTCGGGCTGGTCGCGATGAGCGTCGGCCTGGTCGGCGTCGCGGTCGGCGGGCTGCTGCCGAGCCTCTGGCTGTTCGTCGTCGGTGGGGTCGTCGCGGGTGCCGGTGTCGGGCTTGTGTTCCGCGGCGCGGTCGCCACCGCGGCGTCGCTCGCGGATCCGTCGTCCCGGGGCGAGGTGCTGGCCGCGTTGTTCCTGATCGCGTACGCCGGGCTCGCGATCCCGGTGCTGGCGATCGGCCTCGGCATCGCGCTGCTGCCGGCGCAGGTCGCGCTGCTGATCTTCTCCGCCTTGATCCTGGTCCTGGTGAACGCTGCCGTATTACGGATGCTGGCTGCCCAGGACAAGTGATGTCATGCGTTGGTGGACCTCCAACGTGACTACGGGCTGACCGTCGCCGAACTCGTCCCGCACAGCGGCGGGTTCGCCACCGAAGGCTGGGTGGCCGACCGCCGCTGGTTCGTCAAGCGCTGGAAGGCCGGCGAGCAGCCGGTTGGGCTGGAACAGCTGGGGGAGTTGCACGCGCTCGGTCTCCCGGTCGTCGAGCCGCTGCGGACCCTTCGCGGCGAGCTGTCCGCGACGAGCGGCTCGCAGGCGTACGCCGTCTTTCCTTATATAGAAGGACGTACGGCGACCTGGGACGACTGGCGGGCGGTTGTGCGCGCGTTGCGCCAGGTACACGAGGTCCCGCTGCAGGTGACGCTTCCGCCCGCGGACGTCACCGAGCCGCACATCCGAAACTTGGCGGGGTATTTGGCGCATCCGTGGATCGCGGATCGAGCTCACCTCGTGACGGCCGCAATCGCGCGGCTGGACGAGGTACGGTGCCGGCTGAAGCCGGTGATTGAGGTCGTCTGTCACACCGACTTCCACGGGCTCAACGTGCTGATCGGATCCGACGGCGAGGTAGCGGCGATCCTCGACTGGGAGAACGCGGTGATCGGGCCGCGCGAGGACGACCTGTGGGTGGCCGCCGACGGTGAGCCGCTGGTGGAGTTTCTCGACGAGTACGGCGCTCACGACCTGGACGCCGACCACCTGGAGTTCGCGCTGCTCGCCCGCGGCCTGCGGGACCTCGCCGCCCGGGTCATGAACGACGTGGACCGGCCGGGCGTCGACACCTGGGGCTTCGACCGAATCGCCCGCGTGGACAGCGACCTCGCGATCTTCAGGCGGTACTGCGGCTAGCACCGGGGCCCGGGAGTACTTCGACGTCGTCGGCGTGCATCGGTTTGCCGCAGTGGGCGCAGACCAGGTCGACGTGGCTGATCTCGCCGCACGCGTGGTGCCGGTAGAGGACCGGCGGGCCCGCCGTACCGGCCAGCCATTTGTCGCCCCAGGCAACCATCACCATCAGTACGTCGACCAGCTCGCGGCCCTTGGCGGTCAGTACGTACTCGTACCGCGGGCGCTGGTCGTACGGGCGGCGCTCGATCACGCCGCGGTCGACGAGGTGGTTCAGCCGCTCGGTGAGGACCTTGCGGGAGATCCCGAGGTCCGCCTGGAGCTGCTCGAACCGGGAGAAGCCGACCCAGATGTCGCGCAGGATCAACGGCGACCACGGCTCGCCGATCACGTCCAGCGTGCGCGCGATCGAGCAGGTCATCTCACTGAAGTCCGTTCGCTG
This sequence comes from Kribbella sp., assembly GCF_035655035.1. Lineage (GTDB taxonomy): Bacteria > Actinomycetota > Actinomycetes > Propionibacteriales > Kribbellaceae > Kribbella. Next base: position 4,671 of record NZ_DASRVN010000534.1, read on the forward strand.
CATGAAATCAGTCTAGCGCTTGGGGTTCCCTCAAGGAACTCAGACGTGTTAGCGTTCCTTCAAGGAACTCCAAACGGAAGGCAGCACGATGAGCAAGGTTCTCGCCGCACTCGCGGTCTCGGTCGACGGGTACATCACGGGTCGGGGCTCCGGGCCGGACCATGGTCTGGGCGACGCGACGATGCTGTTCGACTGGTACTTCGACGGCGACACCCCGAGTCAGGCGTTCGACGGCTTCAAGCTCAGCGCGCCGAGCGCGAGGGTGTTCGACGCCGCCGCCACCCGGGTCGGAGCGGTGATCGCCGGCCACAAGACGTACGACGACTCCGGTCACTTCGGCGGCAACAGCCCGCATCCGAACGCGTCGCTGGTCGTGCTCAGCCACGGACCGGTCGCGGAGATCAGCGAGCGGCAGACCCTCGCGCACACCGTCGAGGACGCGGTCGCCGCTGCGCGTGAACTGGCCGGCGGTAAGGATGTCGGCCTGATGGGCGGCGGCGTGGTCACCTCGGCGCTGCGAGCCGGACTGGTCGACGAGCTCATCCTTCACCAGGTCCCGATCCTGCTCGGCGGCGGCCGTCCGTTCTTCCAGGAGTTGCCGGATCACATCCGACTGAACCTCGTCGAGGCCGTACCCGCGCCCGGCGTCACCCACCTCCACTACGAGATCGTCCGCTGAAGGAGCACAGTCATGTTGAAGCCCGCCGTACGCAGCGCCGTCGAGAGCACGTCGATCGCCCACCTGGCCACCGTCCTCCCGGACGGCTCGCCACACTCGATCCCGCTCTGGGTCAGCACCCTCGACGACAAGATCATCTTCCTCACCGGCCCCGACTCGCAGAAGGCCCGCAACCTCCGCCGCGACCCACGAGTCGCCCTCTCACTCGCCCCGGTCGACAACCCCTACGAGCCGGTCATCGTCCGCGGCCGCGTCACCACCTGGATCGACGGCCCCGAGGGCTGGGCACTGGTCGACCAGATCGCAATGAAGTACATCGGCCAGCCGTACTCCCGCGACCTGGACCGAGTCATCGGCGTCATCCAGGTCGACCACCAAACCGTCGGCGTCAGCTGACCTGTAACGGCCGCACGCCGCTGACGATATCCAGTGGACGCGAGTCATCTGGAGCTCGCACTCGGAGTTCTGGGGAGATTCGAATGCGGGCAGTCATGCGTTCCGTGGCGTCGGCGCTGGCGATGGCGGTAGTGGCCGGCGGCACGATGACGGCGTACGCAGCGCAGGGCACTCCGTCGATCACTGTCGACAGTCCGGCGGTCGACAGCACCGTCGCGCTCGGTGACGTACCGGCGCAGCTGTCGGTCGACCTCGGCGGCGAGCCATCCGGTCGCGTCGACGTCTCGCTCGGGTACTACGTCACCGGCTCGGCCGAGATCCCGGCGGGGACGTGCGACACGGGCTGTCAGATCACGGTGCCCCTGCACGTGGGCGATTGGGACCACCCTGGCTGGGGTGCCATGTCGCTGACCGCCAAGCTGACCACCGCAGCGGGCGCGCAGGCGTTCGGCGGTGGAAACGTCTACGTCACCTCACCGTCGTCGATCTCCGACCTCGAGCACGTTCGGGACGGTCAGCTGTTCAGTGACGCCGTCGTCGACACCACCGGGACGTTCCGGGTCACCTCGCAGTACCCCCGCGACGACGTCGCCGAGCTGCGGGTGATCGACCTCGCGACCGGTGCGCCCGTACTCACGGGATCAGCCCCGTTCGCCGTGTCCCGCGGCGTCGATCACGATGCGTTGATCAACCTCGGGTTCACGGACTTGCCGGACGGCCGCTACCGCGTCGAGGCCAAGGCGCGCGACCTGTCCGGCTTCTACGGTTCCGGGAAGTACACGTTCGTCCGGGTGAACCATCAGGACCCGGTGCTGTTCGACACCGGGACCCCCTCCCAGGTCAGTCCTGCGCTCGTGGGCGGGAACCTGAAGATCACCGGCCCGCTGCTCAGCGGGAGCAAGCCGGGCACGGTGAAGCTGACCGTTGACGGCGTCGACCGGGCGGTGTCCGTGTCGCCGGCCTGGAAGACGGTGAATTGGCAGGACCCCGCCACCTCCTGGCAGAACGTCCAGTTCCTCATGGGGGAACCGCAGTTGACTCTCGGCACGCACCAGATCTCGCTGAGCCTGCTCGACACGGCGGGCCGTCCGATCGGCAAGGCGGCCGCCAGGACGATCACGGTCACGGATTTCAGCGCCGGTCTGACGGCGCCGACCCTGGTTGTCGGCCGCGCGTCGACCGTGGCCTTCAGCGCGGACCCGCCCGCGGGCCAGCAGCTCGACAGCTGCGACGTCGGTCTGGCCGGACCGGGTTCTGCCGGCGTTACCGTCGGAAGCTGGTGTTCGACGGTGCATGTCCTGCCCAACCTCAGGACGTCCGCGGCCGTCACTCCTCGGTCGGCCGGTGCGAACACCTTCACTTTCTATCTGCACACGAGTGAAGGCTATGCACGCAAGGTCACCGTTCCCGCGACGGTGTACGCCGCACGCCGGGCCACGATCACGGCGCCCGCCGTCCCGTACGGCGGCAAGGGCACGGCGAAGGTCGTCGTACAGGACATGCGGAGCCTGAACGTGTGGTCCGGGGCGCCGTCGGGTGTCACCGTCTACCTGCAGCGGCAGGCCGTCGGGACTACTCGCTGGGTGACGCTCGGTTCGGCGAAGACCGTGCCCGGTGGTGTTGCGTCGATCCCGTTCGTCAGCGCCACCAATGGTGCCTTCCGTGCGGTGCTCGCTTCGAGCGTCCCTGGCGAGACACTGATCAGCCGGCCCATCGGTGCGGTTTCGAGCGCTGTCGTCGGCTGGCGGATCGCGCCGCGGACCGCGGTCCACGGTCGCGGCGTGGTGTACGAGGGCCTGGCGAATCCGTACGACGCAGGCGCCACCGCGCTCCTGCAGGTTCGCAAGGCCGGTGCGACCAAGTGGACGTCGGCCAAGACCATCGCGGTGCCGTCCACCCGGATCACCCGGTTCGGCTACGCCTTCCCGTCGGCGGGAAGCTGGTCGGTGCGCATCTACCGGCCCGCGACGAAGCAGCACGCGGCCGGCCTCTCCGTCGCGATTGCCGTGCGCGTCAACTGACTTAGGATGCGCGCATGGGTGTGACTGTGACGGTTGGGGAGCAGGACGCTTATCTGGCGCGGGTCGGGCGGGCTGGGATGTTGTTGTTGCCGATGATCACCGGGATCGGCGAGCAGCTCCGCGCGTGGGCCGATGAGTTGGCGGGGGAGGGGATCACCGCGCTGGCGTGGGATCCGTTCAAGGGGCGGAGTACGGACAACTCCAGCTTCGAGGAGCTCGGCGAGTTGTTGCGGGAGATGGACGACGACGCCGCGCTCGCGGAGCAGAAGGCGTTGCTGGACTACCTGTTCGACGACCTCGGCTGTGACAAGGTCGGCGTGATCGGGTGGTGCCTGGGCGGGCGGTTCGCGTTTCTGCTCGGGGCGCGGGATCACCGGGTGGCGAATGTCGTCGCCTTCCATCCGACCGTGCCGTCGCAGCGCAGGCCGAGCCACACGTACGACGCGATCGCGGAGGCGGCGGCGATCACCGCGCCGGTGCTGGTGAGCTACCCGAGCGCGGACACCGCCGTACCGAACGCGGACTTCGAGACGCTGCAGACCGTGCTGCAGGCGCGGACCGCGGGCGCGACGTTCGCGCAGTACTTCCCGGGCGCGGACCACGGCTTCTCCGACAAGTCGCGGCACGGGAAGGACGTGAACGCGGAGGCCTTCCGGCTGGCGTGGCCGCAGGCGATCGCCTTCATGAAGTCGACGGTCGTCTGAGCCCAGACTCCACCGCGCGGTGCAGCTCGCCCAGCCGACCGCGTCCGGCCGAGCCCTCCGGATACCGCGCGATCACCTCCCGGACCGCACCCGGCACGCGCTTGAGAGCCCACGCGATCACGGCGTCGGCCGCCGCGGGAGCGCCGGTCGCCAGCTCCTCCGCGTACGCCGCGTACTGCGCGGACGCCACGATGTGCTTCACCTGCGTGGCCGCCGCGAACGGATGCAGGTACGCGGACCCGGCAGCCCCAACCGCAGCCCGAGCAGCTGCCTCAGCCGCCTGCACCGCAACTGTTGTCCCCGTTCCGGCGTCCTCCGTGCCGGCCTGAGCTGCTGCTTCGGCGAACTGACCGGCTGCCTTGAGAGCCGCGAACGCGGCCGTCCGGATCGCCTTCGTCCGCTTGCCGCCGACGCCGAAGGCGCGTACCGCTTCGATCGCGTCCCGTGCTCGGCTGTCTCCCGGAGCTGCCGCTTCGTACAGCGGCAGCGCCCGCTCGGCACAGTCTGCCGTCCAGAGGCTGAGCTGCCGTAGTTCGTCAAGACCCAGCGGAATCTCCATCAGGCCGCTCGCCGGTGGTCAGTCGGCGTGACGCCGCGGACGCGTTTGAACGCGACGCTCAACGCGAACGCATTCGCGTACCCGACCCGGCGGGCGATCGTCTCGACGGTGTCGCGGGTCGAGCGCAACTGATCGGCGGCGAGCGTGATCCGCCAGCCGGTCAGGTAGCTCATCGGGGCCTCGCCGACGACCGCCGTGAAGCGGCGCGCCAGCGATGCGCGCGACACCCCGACCCGATCCGCGAGTTCGGTGACGTTCCACGGATGCGCCGGGTCCTCGTGCAGCAGGTGCAAAGCGGCGCCGGCCACCGGATCCGTCTGCGCCTGGTACCAGCCGGGTGCGTGCGATTCCGGCCGGGCGAACCACGCGCGCAACGTGGTGATCAGCGCGAGGTCGAGCCATCGGTCGAGCACGGTCTGCTGCCCTGGTACGTCGCGCTGGATCTCGCAGGTGATCATGTCCATCACCGATCCCGCCACCTCGGCGGCAGGTACGACGAGCACCGAGGGGAGCGCGGTGACCAGCCGGCGGCTGACGTCGCCCGCGACCTGATAGGTGCCGCTGGCAACCATGATCTCGCCGGACTTGCGGCCGCCGAAGGTCCGGACGCCGAGCTGCGCCGAGTAGTCGATCGGTGCCCCGGGCAACCGTTCGCAGAGGCCGCCGGGGTGGATCCGGAGCACCGGGGCGGTGGCCGTCGAATCGCCGACGACGTACGGCTCCGGGCCGGTGACGATCGCGACGTCACCCTGCTCCATCCGCTGCGGCTCGATCCCGGCCCGGGTCAGCCAGCCGGCGCCGCGGACGATGGTGGCGAGCGCCAGCGGTGCCTCGTCGCGGATCTCCAGCGCCCACGGCAGATCCAGGATGGTCAGGTTGAACACCCCGTCCTGAGCGCGCGTCCCGGTGAGCAGTTCGTCGAGTACGTCCATACCCCGAGCCTAGGACAGATTGAGCGTTCGGAACATCGAATTGCGGCGTACAGCCATGGTTTGTCTCAGTCGCTGCCGGTGGACTGGAGCCATGACACCGATTCTGATCCTCAGCGGTAAAGGCAAGACCGGCCGTCGCATCGCGGCCCAGCTCGACGCCCGCGGAGTCCCGTACCGGCCGGCCTCGCGGTCCAGCGAGCCGCGGTTCGACTGGTACGACGAGTGCACCTGGGCGGACGCGGTCCGCGGCACCACGACGGCGTACCTCGCGCCGCCGGTCGGGCCGACCGGGCTCGCGCAGGCGGGGAAGTTCATCCGGCAGGCGGACGGGTTGCGGCGCGTGGTGCTGCTGTCCGGCCGCGGCGTCGGCAGCCCGGGGCGGGATTTCGCCGTGTACGACAGGCAGCTCGAGCTGGAGAGCGTGGTGCAGGCGAGCGGGCTGGACTGGACGATCGTGCAGCCGGCCTGGTTCGCGCAGGGGTTCAGCGAGGACTTCCTGCGGTACGACGTACTCGCCGGGCAGATCCGGCTGTCCGCAGGCACCGGCGGCGAGGCGTGGATCGACACCGACGACGTCGGCGACGTGATGACCACGGCGCTCCTCGACGACGCGTACGCCGGGCAGACGCTGGCGATCTCCGGGCCGCGGGTGCTCACGATGACCGACATCGCCGGCGAACTGACCGCGGCGACCGGCCGGCCGATCGAGTACGTCGACCTGGACCCGGCGACGCACGTGGCCGAAGTGCGGGAGCACGGCGTACCGCCCGAGGACGCCGAGGCGATCCGCGACCTGTTCACGGTGATTCGCAACCACCGCTCGGAGTACGTCTCCGACGGCGTCGAGCGCGTCCTCGGCCGCCCGCCCCGCGACTTCGCCGACTGGGCCCGCGCAACCGCGAAGACAGGAGTGTGGGACGTGCGGTAGAGGACAGAATCTGACCGTTAATCATGGCAGGCTGAGGGCATGGCCGAAACCTCTGCCCGCCTCCTCGCGCTGCTGTCACTGCTGCAGGCTCGGCGCGACTGGCCCGGCGCGCTGCTCGCCTCCCGGCTCGAGGTGAGTCCGCGGACGGTACGCCGGGACGTCGACCGGCTGCGAGACCTCGGCTACCCAGTCCGCGCGACCAAGGGCCCCGACGGAGGGTACCGGCTGGACGCGGGCGCCGAGCTGCCGCCGCTGCTGTTCGACGACGACCAGGCGATCGCGGTCGCGGTCGCGTTGCAGACGGCGACGACCACGGTCACCGGGATCGAGGAGGGCGCGTTGCGGGCGCTGGCCACGGTTCGCCAAGTGATGCCGGCGCGGTTGCGGCAGCGGGTCGACGCCCTCCAGGTCACCACGGTCGACCGGTACGCCGATCGCCGTACGACGGTCGACTCGGATCAGTTGATCGCGATCGGGATGGCGGTCCGCGCACAGGAGGTACTGCGATTCGACTACGCCGCGGCCGGTGCGCCGGAGGGCGAGTGGGCACCGCCGCGGAAGGTCGAGCCGCATCACCTGGTGACCTGGGGCGG
>NZ_DASRVN010000535.1:0-3456 GCF_035655035.1 Kribbella sp.
GTTGCCCGTGGCCACCACCAGGCCGTGACTCTCCAGCTCGTCGAGGAGCCTGGCCGGTACGCCGGCCGCGGTCCGCAGCTCGTCCCGGGTGAGCCGCAGTTCGGTGCCGGTGGCATCGAAGTCCTCGGCGACCGGCTGCCCGGGGGTCTGCGGCAACGCCGTCGGCGCGACCGGCGGACCTGCCGCGGCCGGCTGCAGGCCGCGGTCGATCGCGCCGAGATGTTCCTTGATCACCTTCAGCGGCAGGTACTGGTCGCGTTGCGCGGCCAGCACGTACCGCAGCCGGTCGACGTCCGCGGCACTGAACTTCCGGTACCCGGACGCCGTCCGGGCCGGCGTCACCAGCCCCTCGGCCTCCAGGAAGCGGATCTTGGAGATCGTGACGTCGGCGAACTCGGCCTGCAGAAGCTGCAGCACCTCACCGATGCCGCGACTGCCGCCGGACGGCTCAGGCTTGGCCACTGGCGTAGTACACCAGCCGGTACTTGCCGATCTGGACCTCGTCGCCGTTGTTCAGCATGACCTCGTCGATCCGGTCCCGGTTCACGTACGTACCGTTCAGGCTGCCGACGTCGCGGACCTTCACGCCGTGCGCGTCCCGGCGGAACTCGGCGTGCCGGCGGGACACCGTCACGTCGTCCAGGAAGATGTCGCTGTCCGGGTGCCGGCCGGCGGTGACCACGTCGACGTCGAGCAGGAACCGGCTGCCCGCGTTCGGCCCGCGCTGGACGATCAGCAGGGCCGTCCCGGCCGGCAGCGCACCCACCGCGGCCTGGTCATCGGCGGTCAGCGGCTCACCGGTCTGCTCCGGCTCGGGCTCGGCGCCGATCGGGGTCAGCATCGCGGTGTCGGTGACGCCCGGCTGCTGCTGCGGCTGGCCGGGCTGGTGCGGCGCCGGAGTTGCCGCGGGGCGGTCCGCGCCAGGCAGCATCGCTCCGCACTGCGAGCAGAACCTGCTGCCCTCGGAGTTCTCGTGCCCGCACTGGTTGCAGAACGGCATGCTGTGATCCTCCCGATCGCCGGTGGTCCGGCGACGTTTTCGATAGACCCCGTATTGACAGTGTGACGTGCTGGAACAAGATGAGGACCTCAACCCTCGACCAGCGGTTGAGGTCCGGTAACGCTATCAGTCCGGCGTCAGCCTTGGTCGAGCTGGCCCTGGTACGCGTCGGCGTCCATCAGCGCGGCCACCTCGGCGGCGTCCTCGACGTCGATGTCGAGCAGCCAGCCCTCGCCGTACGGGTCGCTGTTCACCAGGTCCGGCTGGTCGGCGAGCGCCTCGTTGACGGCGGTCACGGTGCCGTTCACCGGGGCGAACAGGTCGCTGACGCTCTTCGTCGACTCCAGCTCCCCACAGGCGTCGCCGGCCCGCACCGTGCTGCCGACCTCCGGCAGCTGCACGTACACGATGTCACCGAGCTGGTCCTGCGCGAAGTCGGTGATGCCGACCCGCACCGGCCCGTTCTCGCCGGCCTTCAGCCACTCGTGCTCGGCCGTGTACTTCAGGTCTTCGGGGTACACCTTTGTCCTCGTTTCTACTTCGTAGGGCTGGGCGCCGGGCGAGCGTAACGATGCTCCTCCGGCGCGTGCAAGGCGGTGATCGACAGGCTGCTCAACTCGTTCACCTCGGCGGTGCCGCCGATCTGCGGTCCGGTCACCTCACTGACCAGTCCGCCCGGGAAGTTCGCCGCCTCGGCCAGGTTGTGGGACTCCCCGATCGCCTCGACGACGTACGGCGAGGTCAGCTTCTGGCCGTCGACCCGGATCCCCGGAGGATCGTCGACGAAGTCCGTACTGGCCACCACGCGGACCGACCCGTTGAGCTGGATCGCCTCGGCGCCGGCGTCGCGCAGTTCCTCGATCGCGTCCAGCAGGTTGCCCGAGGTCATCTTGCCCTGCGGGTCGTTCAGCGTGATCCGGACCCCCTGGCCGACCGCGGCCATGGTGCCGGCCAGGATGCCGAGGGTACGGATCTGGGCCTCGGCCTGCTCGCGGGCGGTCTGCGCCTTGTCGGCGCTGGAGGACAGCGTGTTCTTCCGCGCCTCCAGGTCGGCGATCTCGCTCTCCAGGCGGCGGGTGTTCTGGCCGAGGCCGTCGAGGATCGCGATCAGGTCCTCGCGGCGGGCGTTCTGGTACCCGTCGTCGGCCCGGTTCACCCGGACCTGGACCACCGCGACGCAGCCGACCAGCGCCAGTACGATCGCGACGATCGCCTGACCGCGGGACGGCTTGAAGCCGGAACGCAGCCGGCGGAGAGCCAGGTTCGGCGTCTTCGGCTTGGGGGCCGGCATCGGCGTCGGGGTCTCGGGGGGCCGCACGGGCTGCTCGTCCGGCTTCTTCCGGCCGGGGGTGTCTGGGGTGTCGTTGCTCATGATCAGGCCCGGAAGATGTGCCGGCGGATCGCGGCCATGTTGGTGAAGATCCGGATGCCGAGCACGACGACCACGCCGGTCGACAGCTGCGAGCCGACGCCGAGCTGGTCGCCCAGGTAGACGATCAGCGCCGCGATCAGCACGTTGGACACGAACGAGACGACGAACACCTTGTCGTCGAAGATCCCGTCCAGGAACGCCCGCAGCGCGCCGAACACCGCGTCCAGCGCGGCCACCACCGCGATCGGCAGGTACGGCTGCGCCCACTCCGGGACGTCGGGTGCGACCAGCAGGCCGACCACGACCCCGATCACCAGGCCGAGTACGGCGATCATCTCGGCCTCACCTTCGCGTAGCGCAACGCGATCGTCGCATCGGCCGGCACCAGCAAGGAATCCTCCGTCGTGATCGTGCTCCGGACACCGAAGTTGCTGACCAGGTACTGCACCCACTGCCCCCCGGAGCTCTGCGCGAACCGGGCCGGCATCGTCGCGGTGTCGCCGATCGCGAGCACCGTGTACGGCGGGGTCAGCGAACTGTAGTCGACCGTGATCGCACTGCCCGCGCCGCGGATCGCGGTCAGCGCCGTGAGCCGGTGGCCGTTCACCGAGATCGCCTCGGCGCCGGCCGTCCACAGGCCGTTGACCAGCTGCTGCAGGTCGACGTCGAGCAGCCGGCCTTCCTTGGCGTCGGCGTTCTTCGCGTCGTCGATGACGGCCTTGATCCCGGGCCCGGTGACGGCGATCGCACCGGTCTGCAGCTCGAGGTCGTCGAGCTTCTGCTGCAGCGCCGCGCCCGCACTGTCGTTGCTCAGCCCGCTGGCCTGCAGCCCGCGCACCTCGCCGGACAGCTGGGCCTGGTGGTTGCGCAGATCGGTCAGCCGGTCGTTGGCCTGGTTGATCCGGTCGATCAGTTCCTTGCGCTGTTTCTCCGCCTCGGGCGCGCTGCGGTAGTTCTGCGCGGCGGCGATCGCGAGCAGGAAGCCGAGCACCGCCGCGGCCAGCACGAGCAGCACCCGGTGCCGGGACCGGCCTTCCTTGCCGCCCTGGTTCGAACGGGTGCTGGCGGCGACGGCGTACCCCTC
>NZ_DASRVN010000536.1:0-2005 GCF_035655035.1 Kribbella sp.
GACCAGCTTGCCGTCGAGGTCGATCACCTCGTCCGCGCCGTCGGCGTACGGACCCGTGCCGGTGTCGTCGCCGAGCCAGGTCACCACCCCGTCGTCGAAGGCGATCGCGGTCGCGTGGGGGTCGGCGGGCGAGTAGACGGAACCGTTCGTCAGAAGTGTGCGCACGCCCTAATCCTCCGCCAGCCTGCTCTCGAACAGACCACGGACACCCGGCTCCGAACGCAACAGCTCCATCGCGTACTCCGCGTGGCCGGGCACGTACCCGTTGCCGACCAGCATCGTCACGTCCGCGGCCAGCCCTTCCGCACCGAGCGCCGCGGCCGAGAACGAGGTCGCCATCGAGAAGAAGATCACCGTGCCGCCCGCCGCGGTCGACAGTACGGCGCCGTGCTCGCACCCCGGTACGTCGACGCACACGACCGTGATGTCGGCGGGCTCCCCCACGGCCTCCGCGAGGGCGACCGGATCGCGCGCGTCCGCCAGCGCGATCACGTCCGCGAGACCGGCCTGCGTCAGCCGTTCACGCTCGGCCTCGAACGGTACGACGCCGATCGTGCGAGCCGCGCCCGCCCGGCGCGCCGCGGCCAGCGAGAGCGAGCCGGACTTCCCTGCGCCGCCAATAACTGACACGACAGGCTTTATGCCTTTGTCGACATACGACTGCACCACGCGCGCGGTCAGTGCGGGCGCTCCGCACACGTCCATCACGGCCAGCGAGAGCTCCGGCTTCAGGTCGTCCGGTAGCTTCGCAACGATCGACCGGGCGAACAGGATCGCGTGACCCTGCGCCGGTACCTGCTCGCTCTTGCCGTCCCAGTCCTTCAGCTCGTCGGTGATCCGCAGCGGGGTCAGCGTCAGCGACACCAGCGTCGCGACCCGGTCGCCCTTGCGGACGCCGAGCGGCGAGTCCGGGCCGGCCTCGTCGACCACGCCGACGAGCATCCCGCCGGAGCCGGTGACCGGGTTCTGCATCTTGCCGCGGGTCCTGATGATGTCCAGCACCGCGTGGCGGATCGCCGTACCGTCACCGCCGTGCGCCTCGGCCAGCTGCCGGTACGACGCGGCGTCCAGGTTCAGCCGCTCGACCGCTATCCGGACCTCGTCGGGCCAGATCTCGGGACGGGCGTCGAGTTTCTCCGCCGCCTGCGGCAGTACGCCGGACGGGGCGAGGACGCGGTGCAGTCCTACCGGGCTCGATGACACTTGGCCTCCTTCGTGCTGCCGGTGCGGTCAGGCAAAATACTACTCAAAGTAGGCCGCGACGAGAATTCTTGCGGCGTACTGTTGGATCTGAGGGAAGTTCTATCGCTATCCTCGCACCTGACCGCATCATCCCTTGACGCCACGGAGGCACCGTGACCGACCTGATCATCCCGGAGCTTGCTCGTTCGGAAGAGCCCGGCGACGGCCAGCCGTACGTGTACCGGCAGGCCGAACTGGTGGAACCGGACTGGACCCGGCTGCCTGGCTGGAAGGACGTCACGGCCGAGGAATGGCGCTCGGTGCAGTGGCAGCGGTCGCACTGCGTGAAGAACGTCAAGCAGTTGCGTGACGTGATGGGCGACCTGCTCGAGGAGCGGTTCTACTCCGACCTCACCCGCGACCAGGCCGAGCGCGCGACGATGTCGATGCTGCTGCCGCCGCAGATGCTGAACACGATCGTCCCGTCCGGAGCGGCCGACTACACGGAGGCGTTCTACGCCGACCCGGTCCGCCGGTACATGCTCCCGGTGTTCAGTGACCGCCGTACCGACTGGCCGTCGCACCCGCACGCGACCCGGGACTCGCTGCACGAGCACGAGATGTGGGCCACGGAGGGGTTGACCCACCGCTACCCGACCAAGGTCCTCGCGGAAATCCTGCCGACGTGCCCGCAGTACTGCGGTCACTGCACCCGGATGGACCTGGTCGGCAACTCGACGCCGGTGATCGACAAGCTGAAGTTCGTCGCGAAGCCGCAGACCCGGCTGGACGACATGCTCGACTACCTGCGCCGTACGCCGGG
>NZ_DASRVN010000537.1:0-2026 GCF_035655035.1 Kribbella sp.
CTCGTGTCCGTAGGTCAACTGATCGAGTCCGTGCTCGCGGGTGCCTTCGGCCCCGCCGCCGGCACGTTCGACATCACCAGTGCGTTCTGGCTGCACCACACCACCCGCCTTCCCGGTGCCGACGTCACCTATCGCAACTACTACGTACTGCTGCGCGTCGGAGAGGTGTTCGGCGCCTGCTCCTTCGAAGCCGGTGAGCTCGACCCGTCGTACTGCGCGGAAACCTCCGGCCGCACCCTGGCCGACGTTCTCGAAAACGATCCTCTCCCGGTACGGATCGCCGCCCTCGACGCCTACCTGGCAGCGGTCGAGCCGCACCACACCTCGCCGTACGCCGAGGAGGTCGTCCTCCCCGCCGGCACCCCCGACGTCCGTGCGAAGGCCCGCGACGCCGCCGTAGCCGGACTCCTGGACGTTGCCGAAGGCACCAAAGTCGCCTTGATCGGCGTCGTCAACCCGCTCGTCGACGCGATCACCGACCGCGGCGGAATCTGCCTGCCCTGCGACTTCAACCTCCGCGAGACCGCGTCCGGCCTGCCCGTCACCCAGGACATGACCGAGGTGATCGACGCCGCCGACGCGGTCGTCGCCACCGGTATGACGCTGTCCAACGGAAGCTTCGACGTCCTCCTGCACAGTTGCCGCGAGCAAGGAAAACCGCTCGCGATCTACGCCCAGACCGGCAGCGCGGTCGCCCGGACGTTCCTCGGCGCCGGTGTCACCGCGCTGTCGGCCGAACCCTTCCCCTTCTCCCAGTTCAGCTCCCGCCCGAGCAGCCTCTATCGCTACAGGACGGATACATGACCACCCAGCAGCTCACCGCCGAAGTACCCGGCGACATCCGAATGGCCAAGCGGCTGTGGCCGTTCCTGCTCGCCTCGACCGTGAGCCTGATCCCGTTCACGGTCTTCGGTCTGTACCTGGTGCCGATCTCCGCCGCCGCGGGCGGCAGCGTCGCGGAGATCGGCGGGCTGCGCGGCCTCGGCGGGCTCGCGGCGCTCGCGGTCGGTGTCACACTGGCGCCGTTGATGGACCGCGCGCCGCGGGAGCTGGTCGCGGCGGGCGGCCTTGCGTTGCTCGGTGTGTCGGCCGCATTGGGTGCCGTAGGCAACGTGTTTGCGGTGGCCGCGTTCTGCCTGCTGATCGGGGCCTCGACGTCGATCCTGGCGCCGTCGATCGGCGCCGCGGCCGCGGACCGCTTCCGCTCCCCGGCCGCAGCCGGCCGGGCGGCGACGCTGGTGTCGGCGACGACGAGCGCGATGGCGATGCTCGCCGCGCCGGTGCTCGCCGTACCCGGAATGCTCTGGGGTTGGCGCGGCAACCTGCTCGCGGCGTCGGCGATCGCGTTGACCCTGTCGGCCGCGTTCTTCGTCCGCGGACGTGGCCGGCCGGCACCGATTGCGGGTAAGCAGCGCGTCAGCTATCTGGCGACGTACCGCGAACTCGCTCGGATCCCCGGCGCCGTACCGCTGCTCGCGGTCGCGATGCTGCGGACGGCGGCGTTCATGGGGTACCTCGCGTACCTGGCCGCGTTCTACGACGACAAGTTCGACCTCGCGCCGGGGTGGTTCGCGCTGGTCTGGTCGCTCAGCGGGGCCTCGTTTTTCCTCGGCAACCTGCTCGCGGGGCGGTACCTCGCGACCGACCGCGCCGGGACCGAGCGGCTGCTGCTGATCGGGATCGTCGTCGCGCTGATCGCCGTCTCCGCGTTCTACCTCTCGCCGACCCTCCCGCTGACGCTCGCCCTCACCGCGGTGATGGGTGGCGGCCACGCGACCGTCGCTGCCTGCGTCACCACCCTGCTGGTCCGGCGCAGCGGCACGCTCCGCGGCTCGGCGCTCAGCGTCAACGCCGCCGGCATGAGCCTCGGCACCTTCCTCGGCGCCGCGCTCGGCGGCCTCGGCCTAGCCCTCGGCGGCTACCCCGGTACGGCGGTCACCTTCGCCGCCATCACCCTGCTCGCCACCCTCTCCGCCCTCCGCATCCCCCGCCCGTCCTGAAGCTCAGCCTGACCCCAGCTCCGCCC
>NZ_DASRVN010000538.1:0-3274 GCF_035655035.1 Kribbella sp.
GGACGAGTTCGCCGTACGTCTTGGAGGCGTACAGCGTCTCCAGCCGCTCCTCCAGCTCGGTGTACGACAACCGGCCCTCGCCGGCGGCGTCACGCAGTACGTCGGCGACCTCCTCGCGCTCGAGGTCCGACACGCGCCGTCGCAGCGCCGGGTCCTCGGCCTGCGCCGGCACCACGTCCTGCGGGCGGTTCTGCTGGGGAACGTCATCCTGAGCCACGCTAGAAACCATACGCGCGGCACATGCCCACTGCCGCCCGTTTCTTCCCCGATTCACCCCTGACGCCATCCCTGAGCCGGCCTCATACTGTCCACCATGACCTGGCCTGAGGGTGTCCTGGGGCGGGCGCTGGCCGCCGGCTATCTGATCGCGTTCCCGGCGGTGTACGCCGGTGTTGTGTGGAGCCTGATCCTGGAGATCACCGGCGCCGGCGAGATACCTGCCGCCGCCGTGGTGATGTGGGGCTTCGGAGCGGTGGTGATCGTCGCCTTGTCCTTCGTGCTGCGTCACCGGGCGCCCGGGCCCGGTAACAGGCTGAGCAAGGGCATGAGTGGTGACCAGCGGATGTATCACAGGCTCGCGCTGGGTCTGGAACTGCCGGGTGCGTGGCGGGCCGTTCGGCGGACACCTCCGCAGTAGGTGAGACGGAGGTCGCGTCGGCTGGCGGTGCGGGGAGAACTAGGCTTTGGGCGTCCAGTCCAGTTTGTGTGGAGGTATTGCGTGTCTGCGGACTTCAACTACTCCGATCTGTTGCCGTTGGGTACTGACGAGACGCAGTACCGGCTGCTGACGACCGAGGGTGTCAGTACGTTCACCGCCGGCGACAGGACGTTCCTGCAGGTGCAGCCGGAGGTGCTGCAGCAGTTGACCGCGGAGGCGATGCACGACATCTCGCACTACTTGCGGACCGCGCACCTCGAGCAGCTGCGGCGGATCATCGACGACCCGGAGGCGTCCGGGAACGACCGGTTCGTGGCGCTGGACCTGTTGAAGAACGCGAACATCTCGGCCGGCGGCGTACTCCCGATGTGCCAGGACACCGGGACCGCGATCGTGATGGGCAAGAAGTCCGAGGGCGTGCTGACCGGCGCGGTCGACGAGGAGTGGATCAGCCGCGGCGTGTACGACGCGTACACCAAGCTGAACCTGCGCTACTCGCAGATGGCCCCGCTGACCATGTGGGACGAGAAGAACACCGGCTCCAACCTCCCGGCGCAGATCGAGTTGTACTCGACCCCGGCCGGCTCCGGCGACCCGGCGTACAAGTTCCTGTTCATGGCCAAGGGCGGCGGCTCCGCGAACAAGTCGTTCCTGTACCAGGAGACCAAGGCGGTGCTGAACCCGTCACGGATGATGGAGTTCCTGGACGAGAAGATCCGGTCGCTCGGGACCGCGGCCTGCCCGCCGTACCACCTCGCGGTCGTGGTCGGCGGTACGTCGGCCGAGTTCGCGCTGAAGACCGCGAAGTACGCCTCCGCGCACTACCTCGACACGCTGCCGACGACGGGATCGCCGGTCGGGCACGGGTTCCGGGACGTGGAGCTGGAGGAGGAGGTCTTCAAGCTGACGCAGCAGTTCGGGATCGGGGCGCAGTTCGGCGGGAAGTACTTCTGCCATGACGTCCGCGTGATCCGGCTGCCGCGGCACGGGGCGTCCTGCCCGGTCGCGATCGCGGTGTCCTGTTCGGCGGACCGGCAGGCGCTCGCGAAGATCACGCCGGAGGGTGTGTTCCTGGAGCAACTGGAGACGGAGCCGGCGCGGTTCCTGCCGGACACCACCGACGAGCACCTGGACGACTCCGAGGTGGTCCGCGTCGACCTGAACCGGCCGATGAGTGAGATCCGCGCGGAGCTGTCCAAGCTGCCGGTGAAGACCCGGCTGTCGCTGACCGGGCCGCTGGTGGTGGCGCGGGACATCGCGCACGCGAAGATCAAGGAGCGGCTGGACGCGGGCGAGCCGATGCCTTCGTATCTGCGCGATCATGCCGTCTACTACGCGGGACCGGCGAAGACGCCGGAGGGGTACGCGTCGGGGTCGTTCGGGCCGACGACGGCGGGCCGGATGGACGCGTACGTCGACCAGTTCCAGGCGGCGGGTGGATCGTTCGTGATGCTTGCCAAGGGCAATCGGTCGGCGAAGGTGACGGCGGCGTGCAAGGAGCACGGCGGGTTCTACCTGGGGTCGATCGGCGGGCCGGCGGCGCGGCTGGCGCAGGACTGCATCAAGTCGGTCGACGTGATCGAGTACCCGGAGCTCGGCATGGAGGCGATCTGGAAGATCCAGGTCGAGGACTTCCCGGCCTTCATCGTCGTGGACGACAAGGGAAACGACTTCTTCACAGACACGAGGAAGCCGGTCCCACTGACGGTCCGCCCGCGTAGCTGAAAACGAGCGGTGGGGGTCAGCCGTCCCATTGACCATCCGCCCGCACAGTTGAAAACAAGCGCTGGGGTCAGCCGTCCCATTGACCACCCGCCCCCGCAGCGGAAAGCAGGCGGTGGGGGTCAGCCGTCCCATTGACGGTCCGCGCGTGTTGCTGAAAAAGCAGGGTGGGGGTCGGCCCGTCGCGCTGACGGTTCTGCGCTCGCGGGGTTGAGTCAGCCGGCTTTGGTTTGGAGTTCTTCGGGGAGTTTGAGGAGGAGGGCCTTGGCGGCGCGGACGAGGTCTGCCTCGTTGTGGCCGAAGGCTTGGAGGTAGCACCCAAGGGCCGAGCGCAGCATCTGGAGCTCCTCGGCCTGCAGCTCGATGGTGTACATACCTCCAAGTTAATCCCGCACCCACCAGTTGTCAGCTGTGCAGCTCCTCCGCGATCAGCGCCGGCTGGTGGGTGGTCGGCGCGGGCGGCACCCGCCAGCTCGCGGGTGGGACCCACGTCTGCCAGTCCTCGGAGAACGGCGCCACCCACGCCTCGACGTCCCGGATCGCCGCGTGCGCGTCCGCGACGATCCGCTCCGCCTCGGCGGGCGTGAACCGCCCCGCGGCGACCGCGCCCTCCAGCTCGTCCTCGTCCTTCCACTCGATGCTGCGGTCCGGGTTGATCCACAGGTCGAGGACGTGGTCGACAGTGCTGGTACGCCGGGCCTCCGGGTCGCGGACGTGTTCGCGTTCCAGGTTCACGTACCACCCGCGGAAGGTCCCGTCCGCGGCCCAGAAGTACCAGACCGACCACGGCTTGCCGGACGGTGACGCCTTGAGGATCCCGGTCCCGCGCCAGACGTCGAGCTTCAGCACCCGGTCCTCGGTGAACATCCCGATCGGACCGGCGTACCGCGTCTC
>NZ_DASRVN010000539.1:0-9941 GCF_035655035.1 Kribbella sp.
GGCGCGGCCGCGATGACCCAGCGGTGCGCGGACGCGTTCGCGGCCGGGATCGGCGAGCACCCCGAGGACTGGCACATGCTGCAGCGGATCTTCCTCGAGGGGTAAGAATCTAGGTGTGAGGATCGGTGTGGTGTGCCCGTACTCGCTGGGCACGCCCGGTGGGGTGCAGAACCACGTCCGCGACCTGGCGGAGGCGCTGCTCGGGGTCGGCCACGAGGTCTCGGTGCTCGCGCCCGTCGACCACTCCGACGACCTCCCGCCGTACGTCGTCTCGTCCGGCCGCGCGGTCGGGGTGCCGTACAACGGGTCGGTCGCCCGCGTGACGTTCGGCCCGCGTACGGCGGCCCGCGTGAAGGGCTGGCTCGCCGACGGGAAGTTCGACGTCGTGCACGTGCACGAGCCGACCACGCCGAGCGCGTCGATCATCGCGCTCTGGTCCGCGGACGGGCCGTTCGTCGCGACGTTCCACACCTGGCAGGTGCGGTCCCGGGCGATGAGCGTGGCGTCCAGCCTGCTGCGCCCGGCGCTGGAGAAGATCGACGCCCGGATCGCGGTGTCGGAGAACGCCCGCTCGATGATGGTGCAGCACGTCGGCGGCGAGGCGGTGGTGATCCCGAACGGCCTCTACACCGCCCGCTTCAAGGGCAGCCCGCGCGCGGAATGGATGGGCGCCGACGGCACGATCAGCTTCCTCGGGCGGCTGGACGAGCCACGCAAGGGCCTCGGCGTGCTGCTGGACGCCGTACCGCTGCTGCTGGCCGAGCGTCCGCGGCTGAAGATCCTCGTCGCCGGGTCGGGTCATGCGGACGAAGCGCTGCGGTCGCTGCCGTCGCGGTATCGCGAGAACGTGCTCTTCCTCGGCGCGATCGACGACGAGGCCCGGGCGGACATGCTGGCCGGGTCGGACCTGTACGTCGCGCCGCATCTGGGCGGCGAGAGCTTCGGGATCGTGCTGCTGGAGGCGATGGCGGCCGGCGCGCCGGTGCTGGCGAGCGACCTGGCCGCCTTCCGCCAGGTACTGGACGGCGGCAACCTGGGCGAGCTGTTCGAGCCGGGCAACGTCCCCGAGCTCGCCGCCCGCGCCCTCCGGCTGCTCCGCCGCCCCGAAGAACGCGAATACCTCCGGTCCGCGGGCCTCGCCGCCGTGCCGCGGTACGACTGGTCGGTCCTGCTCCCGGAGCTGCTGTCGGTGTACGAGCTCGTCGCTAGATGAGCTTCTCGTGCACGGCGTTGATCTGGTCGAGGTCGCCGGACTCCGGCTTCCACGGCAGCACCATCGGGTCGTCGGGGTAGCGCGGGATCACGTGCAGGTGGGTGTGGAAGACGCTCTGCCAGGCGTCGGCGCCGATGCAGCTCAGCAGGTTCGCGCCGGTGGCGCCGTCGAGGCGCTCGATGACGCGGCCGACCAGCGACTGGGCGAGCGTCATGATCGCCGACAGGTCCTCGGGGGCGGCCTCGCGGAGGTCCGTCGAGTGCGCCCGCGGGACCACCAGCAGGTGGCCGGGGGTCGCCGGCGCGATGTCCATGAAGGCGATCGCGCGATCGGTCTCCGCGACCCGGGTCGAGGGGATGGTTCCGGCCACGATCCCGCAGAAGATGCAGTTCTCGCTCATCCGCCCAGGCTATACACTGCGCGAGCGAACCCGCCCGCTACCACAGTGCCTTGGAGCCCGATGCCGGACGATCTCCTGCGCCCGACCGTCGGCGCCGGCGTGAACATGTCGGCCCGCCCCTGGCGGCTGATGTCCCAGACGTACGTCGCGTTCTTCGGCGGGGTGCTCGCGTCCACCGTGGTCGCCTACCTGAACGCCGGCCGGCTCGGTGTGGACGCCGCGAAGCGCCGGCTGATCCTGCTGTCCGGGGCCGTCGGCCTGGTCGTGGTGGTCGCCGTGTACCTGCTGCTGTACGCCGACTCCGGCATCACGTCGGGGCTCCGGGTCGGCATCCGCGTGGTGGCGGTGCTGTGCTGCATGGCTCAGATCCGGCTGCAGCGGCCGATGGACCGGGCGTTCCAGTTGCGCGGCGCCGACTACGGTTCGCTGTGGAGCGTGGGAATCGCGGCGACGATCGGTGGCGCGGTCACCGAGGCATTGATCCTCGTTCTGGTGACGGTGGTGCTGTGAATGCTGGGTGACGGTGGTGTTGTGAGTGTGGGCGACGGTGGTGGTGTGAGTGCTGGGTGACGGTGGTGCTGTGAACGATTCGACGGAGTCCCGGCTGCAGCTGGCGGCGCACTGGCTGCGGATCGCGCGTCCGGAGCGTGCGCTCGACGAGCTGCAGGGGCTGACCGGTGACGCCGCCCTCGACTACCGCGCGTACTTGTTCCGCGGCGCGGCTCTGCACGCGCTCGAGCGGAACGCGGAGGCCATCGACGTACTGCGGGACGGCCTGGCGCGGCACGGGCCGTTCCCGGCGTTGCTGCACGCGCTCGGGTCGTCGCTGCGGTCGGAGGGCCGGCTGCCCGAGGCCGAGGCCGCGTTCCTGCAGGGCCTGAGCCTCGACCCGAACGACCCGGACCTGCTGCTCGGCTACGCGCTCGTGTGCCTCGCCGCCGGGCAGGCCGAGAAGGCGGGCGCCCTGGTCGAGCGGGCGGCGTCGCACGCGCCGGAGAGCGTGGCGGTGTCGGCGGCCCGCGCGCAGGTGGCGTTCGCGCTCGGCAAGGACCGGGACATGCACCGCCACAGCACCGAGGCGCTCGCGTACGACCCCGAAGATCCGAACGCGCGCGCCTTGCACGGCACGGCGTCGATGCTGACCGGCGACTCCCGCGCCGGGTACGACTCGCTGCGCTCGGCCGCCGCGGCGCAGCCGGGTGACGAGGACCTGCGGGCGGCCGCCCGCGAAGCGAAGCTGTTCAACCATCCGCTGATGCTGCCGCTGCGGCCGTTCGCCCGGATCAACCCGCTGATCGTCTGGATCGGCGCGGTCGTGGTGATCTACGGCCTCCGCGCCGTCGGCCTCGGCCCGCTGTCGTTCGCGTTCGCGATGATCTGGCTCGTGTTCTGCGTGTACTCGTGGGTCGTCCCGCCACTCGTCCGCCGCTGGATCAACCGGAGTTGGGGCTCATGAGCAATGACCGGATCGACGCGCTCCGCAAGGCCGTCGAGGCGAACCCGGACGACGTACTGCTGCGGCTGGTGCTGGCGGAGTCGCTGACCGGCGCGGGCGCGACCGAGGAGGCCCTCGACCAGTACGTCGTACTGCTGGATCAGCACGGCCTGCCGGACGACCAGTTCGTGCCGGTGGGGGAGCTGGCCGCGGCGAACGGGCGGCTTGCCCTGCTGAGGAACCTCCTCGAGGCGGCCCGGCAGCGCGGTGTCGTCGAGGGCACCGGGCGGCTGCAGCAGCTCGTCGACGGGATGATCGCCGAGCGCAGCGGCGTCCGGATCAAGGTCGGTCCCGAGGCGGAGACGTCGCCCGAGCAGGAGCTGGTGAAGGAGTCCACCACCTTCGACAAGGTCGGCGGGATGGACGAGATCAAGCGGGTCATCCACCGGATGGTGATCCTCCCGCAGAGCCGGCCGGAGCTGTACGAGAAGTACGGGCGGAAGTCCGGCGGCGGCGTGATGCTCTACGGGCCGCCCGGCTGCGGCAAGACGCTGCTGGCGCGGGCGACCGCGGGGGAGTGCGGGCTGCCGTTCCTGAACGTCCGGATCGAGGACGTGATGGACCCGTACCTCGGTGTCTCCGAGCGGAACCTGCACGAGGCCTTCGAGCGGGCCCGCGCGAACGGGCCGTGCGTACTGTTCCTGGACGAGCTGGACGCGCTGGCGTTCGCGCGGCACAAGCACGGCGGGTCCGAGGCGCGGCGGCTGGTCGACGTACTGCTCCAGGAGCTGGACGCGATCGGCTCCGAGAACGACGGCCTGCTGGTGCTCGCGGCGAGCAACGCGCCGTGGGACGTGGACGAGGCGATGCTCCGGCCGGGCCGCTTCGACCGGGTGATCTTCGTGCCACCGCCGGACGAGCCGGCGCGCGCCGACATCCTCGGCGTCCTGACCCGGGACGTGCCCGCCGACGGGCTCGACCTGAAGGCGCTGGCCGCGCAGACGCCGATGTTCAGCGGCGCGGACCTGCGCGCGCTGATCGAGCGCGGCGTGGACAAGGTGATCGACGAGGCGCTGTCCACCGGCGGCGAGCCGCCGCTCGGCATGCAGCACCTGACCGGGGCGCTCGCCGCGGTGAAGCCGTCGACCCTCGACTGGCTGCACCGCGTGCGCTCGTACATCGAGTTCGCCAACCAGAGCGAGCGGTACGACGACGTCGCGGCCTACCTCAAGTCCCGCGACGTCCGCCGCCGCCTCAACAAGCCGTAGCTCATTTCAGTTTGGCCGCCACCGAATCCGGCATCGCCTCGTAGCGCGAGAACTCACGGCTGAAGGTCGCCGCGCCGTGGGACAACGAGCGGAGGTCGATCGTGTAGCGGGTGATCTCCACCTGCGGCACCTCGGCCTTCACCAGGGTCCGGTCGTCGCCGACCTTGTCGGTGCCGAGCAGCCGCCCGCGGCGCCCGGACAGGTCGCTCATCACCGCGCCGACCAGGTCGTCCGGTACCAGCACCGAGACCAGGTCCACGGGCTCCAGCATCGCGACCCGGGACGCGGCCGCCGCCTCCCGCAGCGCCAGCCCGCCGGCCATCTGGAACGCCATGTCCGACGAGTCGACGCTGTGCGCCTTGCCGTCGGTGAGCGTGACCCGGATGTCGACCATCGGGTACCCGGCGCCGACGCCCTTCTCCATCTGCGCCCGGACCCCCTTCTCCACGCTCGGGATGAACTGCCGCGGCACCGACCCGCCGACCACCTTGTCGACGAACTCGAACCCGGTGCCCTCCGGCAGCGGCTCGACCTCGATGTCGCAGACGGCGTACTGCCCGTGGCCGCCGGACTGCTTGACGTGCCGCCCGTGCCCCTTGGCCGGACCGCCGAACGTCTCCCGCAGCGGCACCCGGAGCTCCACGGTGTCCACGGTCACGCCGTACCGGTTCGCGAGCGCGTCGAGCACGACGTCCGAGTGCGCCTCGCCCATGCACCACAGCACGATCTGGTGGGTCTCCGGATTCTGCTCGATCCGGAGCGTCGGGTCCTCGGCGGCGAGCCGCTGCAGGCCGGCGCCGAGCTTGTCCTCGTCGGTCTTGGCGTGCGCCTGGACCGCGATCGGCAGCAGCGGCTCCGGCATCGTCCACGGTTTCAGCAGCAGCGGATCGGACTTGTCGGACAGCGAGTCGCCGGTCTCCGCGCGGGTCAGCCGGCCGATCGCGCACAAGTCGCCGGCCAGTACCTCGCCGGCCGGGCGCTGGGTCTTGCCGAGCGGGAACGAGAGGGTCCCGATCCGCTCGTCCTCGTCGTGGTCCTCGTGCCCGTGGGACGCACCGTTGTGGTCGCCGAAGAACGACGTGAAATGGCCCGACACGTGAACCGTCGCGTCGGGCCTGATGGTGCCGGAGAACACCCGGACCAGGCTGACCCTCCCGACGTACGGGTCGGACGTCGTCTTCACCACCTCGGCGAGCAGCGGCCCGTCCGGGGCGCAGGCCAGGCCCTTGCGGGCCACCCCGTGCGGGTTGAAGGCGTCCGGGATGGTGTGCTCGGGCGGCGAGGGGAAGCCGCTGGTGATCACCTCGAGCAGCTCGTGGGTGCCGATCCCGGAGGCGCTGCAGACCGGGATCACCGGGAAGAACGAGCCCCGGGCGACGGCCCGCTCGAGGTCCTCGATCAGCACCTTCTGGTCGATCTCCTCGCCGCCGAGGTACCGGTCCATCAGCGACTCGTCCTCGGACTCCTCGATGATGCCCTCGATCAGCGTGCCGCGGAGCTCCTCGACCTGGTCGGCGTACGACGGGTCGGCGGCGGCCGTGGAGCGCTTGCCGTCGGCGTATTCGTAGTACGACTGGGTGAGCAGCCCGATCAGCCCGTTACCGGCGGGCAGGTAGAGCGGCAGCACCTTGTCGCCGAACGCCGTCTGAGCGGTGGCGAGCGCGTTCTGGTAGTTCGCCCGGGCGTGGTCGAGCTTGGTGATCACCACGGCGCGCGGCATCCCGACCTCCTGGCACTCCTGCCAGACGGTCCGGGTCGGCTCGTCGACGCCCTCGCTCGCCGAGATCACGAACAGCGCGCAGTCCGCGGCCCGCAGCCCGGCGCGCAGCTCGCCGACGAAATCGGCGTACCCGGGCGTGTCGATCAGGTTCACCTTGACGCCGTCGTGGGGGAGCGAGGCGAGGGAGAGGCCGACCGAGCGCTGCTGCCGGATCTCGGCGTCGTCGAAGTCGCACACGGTGGTTCCGTCGACGACGGTGCCGGGTCTGTTCAGGACTCCGGAGGCCACCAGCAGGGCCTCGACGAGGGTGGTCTTGCCGGCGCCCGACGGGCCGACCAGCACCACGTTGCGGATGGCGGCCGGACTGTCCACAGCGGGCGCGGCTCCGGTGCCTTGGGAAGTGTTCGTCTTGTCTGCCATGACGTTCCTCCTGGTCCACCCACGATTCCCCTATCGGACACTTCACACAAGTGCCTCCCCGGTGCGGACCCCGCGAATCGGTAGGGTCCCGGTATGCGTAGGGCACTCGGGGTCGTGATCAGCACGTTGTTCGCCGTACTGGCGGTGGCCGGCTTCGCGGTGCCCGCGAGCGCGCGGACGGCGGCGTACGGCGACAAGGTCACGAACTTCACGATCGACTACAACGTGACACCTGACGGCGTGCTGCAGGTGACGGAGACGATCGACTACCACTTCGCGACCAGCGGCCGGCACGGCATCTTCCGGAACCTGGTGACCCGTGAGCCGTACAAGGACGACGACTCGAAGGACCAGAAGTACGAGGTCTCGAAGATCGACGTGTCGTCGCCGACGCCGGGAGTCAGCGCCGACTTCACCAAGACCACCTCGTCGTCGAACCAAGGACGGTACGAGACCACCCAGATCAAGATCGGTGACGCCAACACGACGGTGCCCGGCACCGAGGCGACGTACAAGATCAGCTACGAGGTCCGCGGCGCGCTGCGGCACTTCGCCGACCACAGCGAGCTGTACTGGGACGCGACCGGCAACGGCTGGGAGGCCGACCTGGAGAACGTCCAGGTCAACGTCACCGTCCCGCAGGGCGTCACGAAGGTCGAGTGCTTCACCGGAACGTACGGCTCGAAGCAGAGCTGCCCGTCCAGCACGGTGGTCGGCGACAAGGGCGAGTTCCAGGCCACCAACCTGACGAACAGCAACCAGTTGACGATCGTCGCCGGGATCACCGCGGGCGCCGTCCAGAACGACACGCCGATCTTGGCGAAACCGCCGAGCTGGCTGGAGCGCGCCGGGCTGTCCTGGCTCCAGGTGATCGGCGCGGGCGCCGTCTCCGTGCTCGCGCTGGTGATCGCCGCGCTGTACGCGAAGCTCGGGAACAAGGACCAGCGGTACGCCGGGATGCCGCCGGGCACGTTCCCGCCGACCGGAGCCACCGTCGCGACGGAGAAGAACACCCTGCGCGAGGACCAGATCCCGGTGGCGTTCGCGCCGCCGAAGATCCCGGTCGCCGAGGGCGGCCTGCTGATCGACGCGAAGGCGACCACCACCGAGACGGCCGCGACGCTGATCGACATGGCGGTCCGCGGCGGCGTCCGGATCGACAACGACGGCGAGACCCGGAAGGCCGTGCTGCTGAACCCGGCCGCCGCGACCGCACCGCACGAGCAGGCGCTGATGCTCGGGCTCTTCCCGTCCCTGCAGCCCGGCTCCGAGGTGGTGCTGGAGCGCGGCGCGGTCGGCGACAACACGATGCGCGACGCCCACACCGCGATGATCAAGGCGCTCCGCGACCAGGTGCGGGCGCGCGACTGGTACGCGCGGATGCCGCGGGCGGGTGGTGGCCTGCTGTTCAAGAACAAGTCCGGTTGCTCGTGCCTGGGGGTGTTCGCCTTCTGGGTCTTCGGCGCCGGCATCTTCGGCACGTTCGTCAGCTCCACCGTGGCGCACAAGTCCGGCGGCGGCCGCACGATCGTCTTCGCCGTCCCGATGCTCGCCATCGTCGCCGCCCTGGTGATCTGGGCGGGGATCCGTGGCCGTGGGCAACGGAACGCGGCCGGCCGCGCGGTCACCGATCAGCTGATCGGCTTCCGGACGTACCTGGCCACCGCGGAGGCGAACCAGCTCCGCTTCGAGGAAGGTGAGGACATCTTCTCGAAGTACCTGCCGTGGGCGATCGCCTTCGATCTGGCCGACCGCTGGCAGAAGGTCTGCGAGCAGCTCGTCGCGGCGGGCCGCATCCCGCAGGATCCGTACTGGTACTCCGGCCCGTCGTACTACACCTCCGGCTGGACCGCCGGCGCCGTCGGCTCCACGGTCGCCCAAAGCTTCGCCGCCCCGCCCACCCCGTCCAGCTCCGGCGGAGGCGGCGGCAGCTCCTCGGGCTTCGGCGGAGGCGGCTTCTCCGGCGGCGGTGGCGGCGGCGGGGGTGGCGGCAGCTGGTAGTGCCGACCTCCACTCTCGGTAAGGTCGCGCGCATGCGTCGTGCGCTCGGGGTCGTCGTCAGTCTGCTCGTTGCCACGATCGCGCTGGCCGGGTACGCCGTACCCGCGTCGGCCGCGATCGGTGACCGGGTGCGGTCGATGGCGATCGCGTACGACGTGTCGGCGGGCGGCGTACTGCACGTGACCGAGACGATCGAGTACCACTTCGGGGACTCCGGGCGGCACGGGATCTTCCGCGACCTGGTGATCCGGGAGCCGTACGTCGACAACCGGTCGAAGGACCAGCGGTACGACGTGTCGAACATCAAGGTGTCCTCGCCGAACGCGCCGGCCGGGTTCAGCACGTCGACGACGAAAACGAACAAGGCCCGCAACCAGGTACTGCGGATCAAGATCGGCTCGCCGGACGAAACCGTGACCGGGCGGGACGCGACGTACAAGATCAGCTACGACGTCCGTGGCGCGCTGCGGCACTTCGCCGACCACAGCGAGCTGTACTGGGACGCCACCGGCAACGGCTGGGAGGCGCCGCTCGACCACGTGGTGGTCACGGTGACCGTGCCGCAGGGCGTGACCAAGGTGGCGTGCAACGAAGGACCGCCCGGATCGACGGCGAGCTGCAGCGAGAAGGCGATCGCCGGCGGCAAGGCCACCTTCACGCAGCAGACCAACGTGGTACCCGGCGAGGAGCTGACGGTTGTCGCGGGCATCAAAGCCGGTGCCGTGAGCAACGACACGCCGATCGTCGAGGATCCGCCGGGCTTCCTCGCACGGTACGGCGTCAGCTGGCCGGCCGCGATCGGCTCGGCCGTACTGACCGCGCTGGCGATCGCTCTCGGCAAGGTCGCCGTCCGCCGGCGCCGCGACCTCCGGTACGACGGGATGCCGCCGGGCACGGTCCCGCCGACGGGCCTCGCGGCGCGGACGGTGCCGGACCGGCTGAAGGAGAAGGCGATCCCGGTCGCGTTCGCACCGCCGGACATCAGCGCCGCGGAAGGCGGTCTGCTGATCGACGGCAAGGTGGACACCACCGAGGTCGCGGCCACGCTCGTCGATCTGGCCGTCCGCGGCGCGGTCAGGATCGAGAGCGAGGACGACGTCCGGACTGCCGTGTTGGTCGACGCCCGGCTGGCTGCCGCTCCGCACGAGAAGGCGCTGCTGAAGGGGCTGTTCCCGAAGCAGCAGCCCGGCGGGCAGGTCCGGCTGTTGGCGCCGGCGATCGGGGACACCCGGCCGCAGCGAGCAGCCGAGAGCATGGGCGACGCGCTGTGGAAGCAGGTCACGGACCGGAACTGGTACGCGCGGCTCCCGCATCGCTCGACGGTCGTGGAGTCGTCCGGGTATGGCTGGGTGCCGCTCGGCTGCGGGGTGTTCCTGGCGGTCCTGGTCGGGCTGATCTCGCTGGTCGTCTACGTCGTCAAGTTCGGCGCGCCGCCGTGGCTCGGCCCGGCGATCGTGATCGCGCTGCCGGTGCTCGCCGTACTG
>NZ_DASRVN010000540.1:0-7093 GCF_035655035.1 Kribbella sp.
CGCTCACTCGGTGCGGCGCTCTCCGACCTCGGCTGGCCCGTGCTGCTGCTGGAGTACCGCCGCGAGCCCGGTAACCCGGATGCGTCCACGGCTGACGTCCGTACCGCCCTGGACGCGCTGCCGGACCTGCTGGACGTCCAGGCCGGGTACGTGCTCATGGGGCACTCCGCTGGTGGTCAGCTGGCGCTCTGGGCCGCGGCAACGCTCAACCCGGTCCGCCTGCGCGGTGTGCTCGCTCTAGCGCCGGTAGCCGACCTCTTGATGGCAGACCAGCAGAAACTCGACAAGGGCGCCGTACAGGACTTCATCGGCGGCGGCGTCCGCAACGACCTGGACCCTGTCCACCTCCCCGCCCCAATAGCCCCCGTAACCCTCCTCCACGGCGTCAACGACTCAGTGGTCCCCATAGCCCTCACCAAGTCCTACTTCGCCGCCCACCCCACCGCCCACTTCCACGCCGTCGACCACTGCGCCCACTACGAACTGATCGACCCCCAGTCGGACCCCTGGCACCAAGTAACCACCGAACTAACCCGCCTCACCGGCTAACCGTCAGACAAGCGTTTGACCCACACCTCGGTTACTGTCCCCGGGACTAGTCCACTATCTCGGGAGATCAGACATGCGAAAGACGCTGACCGCAGCCCTGCTCGGCCTCACCGCAGCAGTGGCCGGACCGATGGCCGGCGCCCAGGCAACGACCGACTCGACCCAATGGCGTGGCCACTACACGCTGTACACCGACTGCGTGCAGGCCGGCAACAACATCCTGATGACCAGCCCGAAGGCCCAGACCTACGAATGCCGCGAGTTCCCCCTCGGCGGCTTCGACCTCTACGTCACCTACTGACCTCGGTAGTCCCACCAGTACACGCTGCGGGAGCTCCCTGCGGCGTGTACTGAGGTGTTCAGTTCTCGTCGGGGAAGCGTCGCCATACCGCGCCTCGTCCGGTGCCTTCAGGGCTGACCTTCTGCTCGGCCTTGAGCTCCTCGAGGACGAGTCGGATCGTTTGGTCGCTGAGCTCGCCGCCGGGATACGCGGTCTCTGACCACAGCAGCCGGTGGAGGTGAAGGAGGAGACCGATGTTCAGCGGGTGCCAATCCTCCTGGAACAGATAGTCGAGCGACAGCCGGTAGCCGGCCAGCTCTTGTTCGCTGCGGTTCCGCAGTACCCCCGCCGTACCGTCGATGATGCGCTCAGCCCGAGAGACATCCGCTACCACGACGCCCTCGATCGCGGACGAGGCCGTAATGCTCTGGATCCGTGCCCAGTTGGCTAGCTCGGTCGAGATCGCTGAACGAGCGCACCAAATCCTCCAAAAGAATCTACAAACATACTAATTGCGGTGAATCTTAGTATGTTTATTGGATTCATCGGCGAGTTCTGAGCAGCTCTGATGACCTGGATGGTCGAAGGATTTCCGCGAGAGCTACTTCAGGCGTTTGGCGGCGGTGAGGAGGCCTTCGGAGGTGGGGAGGAGGGCGGAGACCAGGGTGTCGTCGTCGCGGACGGCGCGGATCAGGTCTCGGAGCGCCATCGTGTCGGGGTCGCGGTGGGACGGGTCGGCGACCTTGCCGTTGGTGAGGATGCCGGCGAACGCGACCAGTCCGCCGGGGCGGAGCAGGCGGAGGGCCTCGTGCAGGTACGCCGTGTTCTCGCGGCGGTCGGCGTCGCAGAAGACCAGGTCGTAGTGGCCGTCGGTGAGCCGGGTGACGACGTCCAGGCCGGCGCCGGCGATCAGGCGGAACCGGTTCGACGCGACGCCCGCGTCCAGGAAGGTCTTGCGGGCCAGCCGCTGGTTCTCGGCGTCGATGTCGACCGTGGTCAGGGTGCCGTCGGCGCGCATCCCGCGGAGCAGCGCCAGGCCGGAGACGCCGGTGCCGGTGCCGATCTCGACGACCGCCTTCGCGCCCGCGCCGGCGGCCAGCAGGCTCAGGGCGGCGGCCGTGCCGGGGCCGATCGGGGCGACACCGCTGTCGGCGGCGCTCGCCCGCGCACCGGTGACGACTTCGTCCTCACCGGTGTAGTCCTCGGCGTACGCCCAGGACGTCGGGTCGATGCCGGTGGCGATGGCGTCCTCCCAGTGGTCGGCTGCGTGATGTGCGGCTGCGGTACCCATGCTGAACCGAAGCCTAGCGGTTGGCGGTGCGCTTTCCGCGCTGCACGCGCGGAGGTTGCGCACTCCTGCTCATAACAACCTTGCCCTGATCAGATATGATCGTCTCATCGAGACGTGGCTCACCTGGTGAGGGAGGTGTGTTGAGTTGGGGTCAGGCCCGGATGACGTCGATGCCGGCTTCCTTGAAGACCGCCAGCTGGCTGTCGTCGGCCTGCGCGTCGGTGACCAGGGTGTCGATCTCGCTCAGCTCGCAGATCCGGGCGAAGGCGCGCTGTCCGAGCTTGGAGGAGTCGGCCACCACGACCACCTTCGCGGCCCGGCTGACGATCAGCTGGTTGATGTTCGCCTCGCCCTCGTGATGGGCGGTGGCGCCGGTCTCGTCGATGCCGTCGACGCCGATGAACGCGATGTCCAGCGACAGGTCGGACAGGATCCGGTGCGAGAGCGGCCCGATCATCTCGTAGGACTGCGGCCGCGCCACGCCGCCGGTCAGCACCATCTTCACGTGCGGCCGGACGATCAGCTCGTTGGCGATGTTCAGTGCGTTCGTCACCAGCGTGAACGCCGGCTCGCCGTGCTCCGCGGACAGCTCCGGCCGGGTGGCCAGCGTCCGCGCCACCTCGGAGATCGTGGTGCCGCCGTTCATCCCGATCACCATGCCGCGCCGCACCAAGGTGGCCGCCGCCTGCGCGATCCGCTGCTTCTCGGACGCGAAACGCGCAGTCTTGTAGCGCAGCGGCAGGTCGTACGACACCGCGTTCGCCACGGCGCCGCCGCGGGTCCGGGTGAGGAGCTGCTGCTTGCCGAGGTGGTCCAGGTCGCGCCTGATCGTGGCCGCGGACACGTGCAACTGCTCGGCGAGCTCGTCGACGTCGATGGCGCCCTTCTCGGCGAGCGACTCGAGCAAGGTGTTGAGGCGTTCGTAACGCTTCACCCGGGGCTCCTCCTTCACACAATCGGTCAGCCGGGTGGCGGCTGGTTGGCACCATTCGATCACGTTCGAGCAGTTTCGACCATGACAAGTGCGGAGACGACATGACCCAGCAGCCATTTGTGAGCACTGAGATCGCCACTCAGCCGGACCTCTGGCGACAGGTCTCGGAGGGTTTCGCGCAGTACGGCGGTGCGCTTCCGAAGGCCGGTCAGCGGGTCGCAGCGGTCGGCTGCGGTACGTCGTGGTTCATGGCGATGGCGTACGCCGCGCTCCGCGAGGACCTCGGCCAGGGTGAGACCGACGCGTTCGCCGGATCGGAGTTCCCGGCCGGTCGGACGTACGACGCGGTCGTGGTGATCAGCCGCTCCGGCACCACCACCGAAGTACTGGACCTGATCCGCGACACCGAGCTGCCGACCGTGGCGATCACCGCGACGCCGGACTCGCCGATCGTCGAGCTGGCCGACCAGACGATCCTGCTCGAGTTCGCCGACGAGCAGTCCGTCGTACAGACCCGGTTCGCGACCACGACGCTCGCGCTGCTGCGCGCATCGCTCGGCGAGGACCTGTCGAAGGCCGCCGCGGACGCTCAGACCGCGTTGACCATCGACGTCGACGACCTCGCGAAGCTGGAGCAGGTCACGTACGTCGGCACGCGCTGGACCGTCGGCCTGGCCCACGAGGCCGCGCTGAAGCAGCGGGAGGCCGCGTCGGCGTGGACCGAGGCGTACCCGGCGATGGACTACCGGCACGGCCCGATCGCGATCGCGCAGCCCGGGCGCGGCGTCTGGATCTTCGGCGAGGCCCCGGCCGGCCTGATCGACGACGTCGCGGCCACCGGCGCGACCATCGTCCAGCACGCCGACCTGGACCCGATGGCCTCCCTCGTCGTCGCCCAGCGCGTCGCCGTCGCCAAGTCCCTCGCCCTCGGCCTCAACCCCGACCAGCCCCGCAGCCTGACCCGCTCGGTCATCCTCGACGCCTGACGTTTCACGGGTTAACCCGTCAGATGGCCCCTTCACCCCTTCCATGCGGGTGGTGAAGGGGCCATTTCACTGGTTAACCACTCAAACGAGAAGTGTGGGCAGCGAGGAGGCCGAGGCCTGCGGCCAGGAGTAGGCCTAGGCCCGCGATGGGGATGGCGGCGTGGGTGCCCACGGCGGGTACCAGCACGCCGGCAGTGGCTTGGCCGAGGGCTGAGGTTCCTACCCGGAGGCTGGCTGCTGTGGTGCTGACCCGGCCCTGGAGTTCCGGTGGGCTGTACTGCTGGCGGGCCGCGAACATTGCCGGGAGCGTGGGGCCTTCGGCGAGGCCGGCGGTGACGGCGAGGACGACCAGTACGGCGAACGACGAGGCGAGCGCCCACGTGCAGAGGACCACGCCGTACGCCGCGACCGACAGCATGACGACGTACTCCGGGCGGAGCTTCGAGCGGCCGAGCAGGAGAGCCGTGGTGACGCTGCCGATCTCGACGGCAGTCCACAGGTAGCCGGCGGCGGAGCGCGGTTGGCCGAGGGACGGCATGTGCAGCGGCAGCGCGATCAGGAGGATGCCGGTGCAGCCCATCAGCAGTGTGGTCGTCACGGTCGAAGCGCGCAGGGGCGGCGTACGGGCGAGGTGCCGGAGGCCGCCGATCGCCGACGCGAGGAACGGTTCGCCGGACGCACCGACGGGTGGGAGAGCAGGTAGGCGGGTGATCGCGACGATGCTCAGGACGGCGGCGCCGACGATCACCAGAACGGCCGCGTCGACCGAGACCGCGGCGGCGAGCGTGGCCGCGGTGGCAGGTCCGGCAATCGCGGCGGTACTGAAGCTGACGGACTCGAACGCGTTCGCCCGCACCAGCCGCTGCGGGCGGAACAGGCTCGGCAGCATGCTCGTGAAGCCGCCGCTGACCATCGGCAGCGTCGCCCCGGCGACTGCGGCGAGGGCCGGGGCGATCCAGGCGGCGCCGTGCCCCACGAGGAGCAGCAGGACGAGCATGACGACGGCGAGCGTTGCCTGGTTGACCGCGAGGGCGCTGCGCCGATGGGCCGTACGGTCCAGCCAGGCGCCGAGCAGCGGACCGGTGATGATCGCGGGCAGTGCGTACGCGGCACCGGTGAGCCCGGCGAGGGCCGGGCTGCCGGTGCGGTCGAGGACGAGCAGTACGAGCGTGAACGCAACCATCTCGTCGGCGAACCGGGCCAGCGTCGCCGCAACGTAGTAGCTGGGCACGCCGCGCCTCCCGTGTAACGCAATAGCAGGTGTTACGCGTTACGCTAGCAAAGGCGTTACGGGAGGAGTCCAGTGGAAATTCAGTCCCCGGACCGGTTGATTCGGCTGGCCGTCGACCTCGTCAACCTGCAGGAGTTGCCGGGTCCGGCTGAGCTGCGGGCGTTTCTCCTCGAGCATGGTGAGCCTGAGCCGGTCGAGGTTGGCGAGGGGGACCTGACGGGGGTCCTGGCAGTGCGGGAGTCGTTGCGGGCGGTGTTCGAGGGGGACTCGGCGCAGGGTGCGCGGGTGCTGAACGAGCTGCTCGCGCGGTACGCCGTACGGCCGTACCTGTCCGATCACGACGGGACGCCGTGGCACGTGCACGTGGCGGAGCCTGGTGCGTCGTGGGCGGACTGGCTGGCCGCGACCACTGCGCTGGGGCTGGCGACGTTCGCGGCCGGCCATGGGTTCGAGGCGTTGGCCGTCTGCGCGGCGACCGACTGCGGGCAGGTCTTCGCCAACACGGCCCTCAATCGTCCCCGCCGCTTTTGCACGCCCCGGTGCGCGACCCGCACCCGAGTGGCGACTCATCGCGCCCGCCAAGCCTGAAGCGGGCAGCGAGGCCGAATTGTTGCGAAAGCAGTTTCGCTTGAGGTCTGGTGTTTGCGAAAGCGGTTGCGCTACCGTGCGGAACGGTCGGCCTGCTGACCGACATCCCCGCAGAGGAGTTCCGATGAACAGGTTTGCAATCCGTTGTGCTGCAGGGCTTTCCGTGCCGTTCCTGCTCGTGGCGTGCTCCAGCGCGCCGTCCTCGGGCGGTGCTTCCGGCGCCGGATCCAGCCCGGGTGGGCAGGTCACGATCACGGTCGGTGACCGGCCGCCGAGTTCCGATCCCGAGAACCGCAAGCAGTTCGACCAGCGGGTGGCCGACTTCGAGAAGGCCAACCCGGACATCAAGCTGAAGCCGATGGAGACCATCTGGGACGCGACCACGTTCCAGGCGCAGGCGGCCGGCGGGCAACTCCCCGACGTACTGAATGTGCCGTTCACCGAGCCGCAGGGCATGATCGCGCGCAAGCAGGTCGCGGACCTGACCAAGGTGCTCAAGGACGACGGCCTCCTGGACCAGCTGAACCCGAACGTGCTGAAGATCGCGCAGGACAAGTCCGGCAACGTGTTCGCGGTCCCGACCGCCGCGTACTCGGTCGGCCTGGTCTACAACCGGGACCTGTTCACCAAGGCCGGGCTCGACCCCGACAAGCCGCCGGCCACGTGGGACGAGGTGCGGGCGGACGCCAAGCAGATCGCGCAGAAGACCGGTCAGGCCGGCTACGCGCAGATGACCACGAAGAACACCGGTGGCTGGATGTTCACGGCTCAGACGTACGCGTTCGGCGGGTCGATCGAGAACGCGGACGGCAGCAAGGCGGCGTTCGAGGATGCGCCGTCGAAGGCGGCGCTGCAGGCGTTGCACGACATGAAGTGGGTGGACAAGTCGATGGGGCAGGCGGTGCTGTACGACATCGACGGCATCTCCAAGGCGTTCGCGGCCGGCAAGATCGGGATGTACATGTCCGCGCCGGACGCCTACCACACGCTGGTCGACATCAACGGCCTGAAGGCGTCCGCGCTCGGCGTCGGCCCGATGCCCCAGCAGGGCGGCGACCACGGCACCCTGTCCGGCGGCAGCGTGCAGATCGTGAGCCCGAGCGCGACCGAGGCCGAGCAGGCGGCGGCGATCAAGTGGATCCGGTTCAACTACCTGAACAAGTACGTCGACGAGACCGCCGCGGTCACGACCGCCAAGAACGGTGTCGCGGCGAAGCTGCCGGTCGGCGTACCG
>NZ_DASRVN010000541.1:0-1879 GCF_035655035.1 Kribbella sp.
ACCGCGCGCAGTACGCCTGCTCGTGCGGCTACGTCTTCGAGGCGGACGTCTCGACGTCGGTGTCGTGCCCGCACTGCGGGATGCCGCAGGCCTGGTAGCTCGCTCCGGCGCGAGCTCAGCCGGACCCGATCGACGACCCGGCGAACAAGAAGAACCACGCCTCGAAGGCGAGCACGGCGGCGACGACAGCGCCCACGAGGACCTTCTCGTAGCCGGACATCGGCCGCCGCTCGGCGTAGTCCGCCCGCTCGTCGCGCATGCTGCGCAGCCAGGTCGCCCGGCGGCGCCGCGTCTCCTGGCCGGTGGCGACCCGGTAGGCCGCCTCGACGCGCGTGAGGAGGAACACCAGCAGCGCGACGGTCACCGAGAGCACTCCGAGCACCACGCCGACGGTCGTCATCGTCAGCCCGGTGCTGTTCTGCACGCGCGACCCGCACCAGATCGCCAGCAGCGGCGCCCCGGTCCACAGGTTCACGGCGAGCAGCGCGGTGGCGGCGGCGAGAGCGAAGCGCACCATCGCGGCGGACGCTACCGGGCGCAGCGGCGCTCGGCGCCGAACCTGCCGGCGGCGACGCAAAAGGGGGTCCAACCGCAGCCTCGTCGAGTGGCGGGGCGTCACAACGGCCGGCGGTCGCGGCAACTAGATGGTTGATGCGTAATTAGCGGCCGTAGGCGGCGAGGTTTCGTGGTGGTTGGCCGGTGAGGTGGTTGTGCCAGATGGCGGCGGCGAGGGCGAGGAGTCGCAGGCCGATTCGGGCGCCGAGGCCGGTGAGGGTGCGGGCGCCGTGGCGTTCGAGGCCGAGTTGGCCTTTGCAGGTCCAAAACGTCGACTCGATCCATTGGCGGACGGCGCCGAGGCTGCCGTGGCGGCGCGGTTCGTTTTTGCGATCGGGCCGCAGGAACGTCGCGCCGTGGTCGGCCATCAGTTGCTCGAACTCGGCGCCGGAGAAGTTCTTGTCGGCGATCACGGTGTGGCCGGCGACAGAGACGCGGTCGAGCATCTCGGCGGCGACGACGCGCTCGCCGATGTTGGCGGCGGCCAGCTCCCAGCCGATCGGCATCCCGTCGGCCGAGCAGATCAGATAGAGCCGAAACCCCCAAAACCAGCGCGAATGGCTGCGGCAATAGCCGTAGCCGGCATAGCCGGCGAACTCCGAGCGGCGGGTCGTCTCGCGCGACTGGCCGCAGGGCACCGGCGTGGAGTCCAGCAACCGCAGCCGGTCACAAAACGACGGCGAGATGAACGCCAGGTAGGTGATCGCGCGGCCGATCTCCGGCGCCAGCGCTCGCAGCCGCCGGTTATAGCCCGACTGATCGATCAGCCGCGGGAATAGGTGCCCCAGCCGCCAGCGCGCGAGCGCCAAAAACTGGCGGTCGTTGGGCATCCCGAGCAGCACCTGCGCGACGGCCAGCGTGATCAGCTCCGCGTCGGTGAGCTTCGGCGGGCGCCCCACCCCGCGATGGCGCGGACCGAGGAAATCATCGATCTGGACGTACAGTCCGATGACGAGGGCGTCGAGAGCGGCGGGCAACGGAGACCTCCCGAGGTCGACGGTGCGTTTGAACACCGCCAACCTTCGGCGCCCTCAACCACCGCCCTGTCAGCTATTTCGCATCAACCATCTAGCGGCGCGGGATGCCGAGCACGAGATGCGGCGCCAGCGAGTCCGCGCCGCCGCCCTGGGCCTCGCGCGTCGTCCGGCCCTCGCGCTCGGGCACGTCGTGGAACTCGAGCTCGCCGCCGCAGCGGGGGCACGCACCGAGGAGCCGCAGACCTTCCGCCATCGATGCGCTGTTCCACGCGCGGGAACAGCTCTTGCACGTGACCGCGGGCTGCCTAGGCTCCATAGGCGCTGGATCCTGCCGGGCGGTCGTCGTG
>NZ_DASRVN010000542.1:0-4434 GCF_035655035.1 Kribbella sp.
CCGATGATCCCGGACTCGGCCAGCGGGGTGTCGATCACCCGGTCCTCGCCGAAGTCCTTCTGCAGGCCTTCGGTGACCCGGAAGACGCCGCCGAGCTTGCCGATGTCCTCGCCCATCACGACGACCTTCGGGTCGTTCTCCATCGCGGCCCGCAGACCGGCGTTGATGGCCTTGCCGAGAGTGATCTTGGTCATCGCTCAGCCCTCGCCTTCGAACGAAGCGGCGTACACGGCATACTGCGCACGCTGCTCGGCCAGTTGCGGCGTCTCCTCGACGTACACGTGCTGGAAGAAGTCGGTCAGCTCCGGCTCCGGGAGCGCCAGGCACCCGGCCCGCAGCTCGGCGGCGATCTTGTCGGCCTCGGCGTCGATCTCGTCGAAGAAGTCGTGGTCGACGCCGGCGTGCCGGGACAGGTACGCGTGCACGCGCTCGATCGGGTCCTTGAGCTTCCAGTGCTCGAGGTCCTCGTTGAGCCGGTACTTCGTCGGGTCGTCGGAGGTGGTGTGCGCGCCCATCCGGTACGTGTACGCCTCGATCAGGGTCGGCCCGCTGCCCTCGCGGGCGCGCTTCATCGCCTGCTGGGTGACGGCGTACGTCGCGAGCACGTCGTTGCCGTCGACGCGGACACCGGGGAAGCCGAAGCCGGCGGCGCGCTGGTACAGCGGGATCCGGGTCTGCCGGTCGATCGGCTCCGAGATCGCCCACTGGTTGTTCTGGCAGAAGAAGACCACCGGGGCGTTGAACACCGAGGCCCAGATGAACGCCTCGTTGACGTCGCCCTGGCTGCTGGCGCCGTCACCGAAGTACGCGATCGTGGCCTCGCCGTCGTCGGCGTCGCCGATCGCGTGGTCGCGCTGCTGGCCCATCGCGTACCCGGTCGCGTGCAGCGTCTGGGCGCCGATCACGATCGTGTACAGGTGGAAGTTGTTGTCCTTCGGGTCCCACGCGCCCTGGTCGACGCCGCGGAACAGGCCGAGCAGGTTCAGCGGGTCGACCCCCTGGCACCAGGCGACGCCGTGTTCCCGGTACGTCGGGAACACCATGTCCTTCTTGTTCAGCGCCCGGCCGGACCCGATCTGCGCGGCCTCCTGGCCGAGCAGCGAGGCCCACAGGCCGAGCTCACCCTGACGCTGCAGGGCGGTCGCCTCGGCGTCGATCCGGCGGACCAGCGCCATGTCGCGGTAGAAGCCCTTGACGGCTTCGTCGTCGAGGTCGAACGCGTAGTCCGGGTGCTCGACGCGCTCGCCCTCGGGCGTCAGGAGCTGGACGAACTCGACCTCTTCGGAGGCCTGGGGCGGACTGACCGGCGCCTGGTGGGGCGCGAACACTTCCGGGGCAAGGCCCGGCACCGACTCACTCACATGCACTCCTCGGGTTCGAGCGCGGGATCGCCGCGACCGCAACGTTGCACGGGGCCGGCCCGATGTGCCGGATGCGGCTTTCGCAGGCTGGTCCGCGTGATTCCAGGGGTTGATGCACTGCCGGCAGTGGACCTACCTCACTGGTCTCACTCCCATCTTGCCGGACACCGTACAGACCAGGTGCCTGATCCGCTAACTTCCTGGACTCCGGCGGGTACGGCGGTACCGAAATCGGTCCTGCGATGAGACACCAGTCCAGTCACTGGTCCCATCCGCACGCTCGTCTTACACCGTCCGGCCTCATCGGCGCGCAAGTGTCACAACTTCGTCTCGACGGGCGCGGATGGCGGGAATCAGCCGCCGGGTGGCCGGAAACCGCCTTGCGCGCCCGCGCGCGCGAGGCCTAGCGTAATCATCGTTCGTACAAAACACCCCTGACATACACCCTGAGGAGGGTCGCAAATGGCCACTGCCCCCGCCGAAGTGGTCGGGACCGGTGCCCGTCCGGCCTCCGGCGCGATGATCTGGACCGCGCTCGCGGTGGTGTACGTCGTCTGGGGCTCGACGTACCTGGCGATCCGGGTCGTGGTCGACGCCGAGATCCCGCCGATGCTCGGGATGGCCACCCGCTTCCTCACCGCCTCGGTGCTGATGGCGGCCGGGCTGGCGCTCAAGTCGGGGTGGCGGAGGCTGCGGATCACCCGCCGGGAGGCGATCGGCGCGGCCACGGTCGGTGTGCTGCTGCTTGCCCTCGGCAACGGCGCGGTGGCGATCGCCGAGCAGACGGTCCCGTCCGGGCTGGCCGCGTTGCTGGTCGCGGCGATCCCGCTGTGGCTGATGCTGCTGCGCGTCGGCGGTGGCGAGCGGCCGCGGGCGATGACGTGGGGCGGCGTACTGATCGGGTTCGGCGGGGCAGCGCTGCTCGCGTTGTCGGGCGGCAACACGAGCGCGAAGCCGCTGTCGGTGGCGATCCTGGTCGTCGGCACGATCTGCTGGGCGACCGGCTCGCGGTACGCGCCCCGGCTCGGCCTGCCGCGGGACCCGCTGGTGACGGCGCTCTACGAGATGGTCTTCGGCGGTACGGCGATGGTGCTCCTCGGCGTACTGCGGGGCGAGCCGGGGCGGCTGCACTTCGACCGGATCCACGGCAGCGGGTGGATCGGCCTCGCCTACCTGGTGGTGTTCGGGTCGTTGCTCGCGTACACGGCGTACTCGTACCTACTGGCGAACGCCCCGATCTCGCTGGTCGGCACGTACGCGTACGTGAACCCGGCGGTCGCGGTGTTCCTCGGCTGGCTGATCCTGAGCGAGCGGCTGACCTGGCAGATCCTGCTCGGCGGCGCGGTGATCATCGTCGGCGTCGCGCTGGTCGTGACGTCCGAGCGCCGGCGCAGCTAATTTCCGGCGCCCGCGGCCGACCGGCCGTCCGGCTGTGGAAAAGGAAAGACCCGGGCCCAAGGGACCCGGGTCTCCCACCGCTGCCGATGCGCGCGGCAGCGGGTCTGGCTGCCGGTCGCGCCCTGCCCCGAAAAAACACGGCACGAAACTCCGGCAATGGTTCCAAATTGTTCCGACGAATCGTGCTATTGCCAATTCGGCAGCCACCGAGCCCACCGAAACAATCTCAGATTCACCGGGCCCATCCGTCACCCGCGCTGACTCAACGACGTACCCGTGACCTGGTTACGGGCACTTCCATCTCAACTTCCACTCACCAATATCACTGCCGTATCAGGGAAAATAGTTGACGAAAAAGTTTGTAACCGGCCGCGCCAGGTGTCGTTACCACTAAGACGAATCCGTCAAACCCGAAAGGAAACCTGGCATAATGCAGGTAACTCGCAAGATCGTCATCGCAGCCGCGGCGGCGACCGTTGCCACCCTTGGTGTCGCGAGCTTCGCGGGCGCCAACATGCTCGACGACGCGCAGAAGAAGGCCCAGGTTCAGGGTCTCTCCGACCAGGTGTCGGCGCTGTCCCAGGGCGGCGGCTACGACTCGGACCACGCTCGCTGGTGGGGCATGCACAAGGACGGTTCGCTGGTCGCCCTTGACCGCAACGACCTCGGTGCGGTCCAGGCCTGCCACAACTTCGGTGCCGGCACCGGCATCGGCGGCACGGTTCCTGCGCAGGACATCACCGGCATCATCGGCTGGGGCAACAACGGCAACAGCATCACCGCCGTCAAGACCTGTGAGCAGGACAACCAGCAGAACCGCAAGTGGTACAAGGCCGACGGCAACGGCGTCGTGTCCGTGAGCGACAACAAGGTCGGCCCGTGGCAGGTCTGCCACAACGAGATCGACGCCACCGGCATCGGCGGCACCGTTCCGCTGACGAACCCGACCGGCATCCTCGGTCTGGACAACAGCGGCAACTCGATCGACTCGCTGAAGACCTGCGAGCAGAGCAACGAGCAGAACAACTGACCCTCCCTGGTCAGTGATGCAGGACCCGAACCAGCCACCTCGGTGGGTTGACTGATTCGGAAGCAACACCGCGGCGCCGGGAGACAGCCTCACCTCTCCCGGCGCCGCTTCTTTGCGTTCAGACGGTGCGAAGGTCCACGCAGGAGCCGTTGGGGAGATCCTTGGTCAGGAGGGACCAGATGCCGTGAGCGGCTTCCGTCGGGGTGGCGAGGGCCCCGGTCTCCTTGAGCGTGTGGAAGCGGGCGACTGATGGGAAGTCGGCTTCGTCGGCGGCGCGGACCTCGGACTGCATCGCGGTGTCGACGACACCGGGCGCGACCGCGATGACGCGGCAGCCCTCGGGTGGTTGTTCCTGGCCGACCGTGCGGACCCAGTGCTCGACGGCCGCCTTGCCGGCGTTGTACGACGACCAGCCGGCGTATGCGGTCTTCGCGGCACCCGAGGACAGCATGATCAGGTGGCGCTCACAGGTGAGGTGCGCCGAGGCGCGGAGGAACGCGGCGCCGAGGATCTGCGGGGCGGCGGAGTTGAGCAGTACGGCGCGGTTGTAGGACTCCGGGTCCGCGCCGGCAGCAGGCCCGATCGGGGTGATCGTGCCGGCGTTGTGGACGAAGATCACCCGGTCCCCGGAATACGCCGACAGCT
>NZ_DASRVN010000543.1:0-7529 GCF_035655035.1 Kribbella sp.
GTCCAGCAGCGCCAGCGCGCTCGCGGGCGTGTCGAGCCCCACCGCCATCCCGACGCGGGCGTGCTTCGTGGGAAAGCTCGTCAGCAGCACCGCCACCCGCCGGTCGGCCGGCGCGATGCGGCGCAGCCGCGCATGGCGGACCGCGAGTCGCGCGACGCGCGCGCAGCGCTCCGGGTCCGGCACGTAGCGCGCGACCGCGGCTCCGACCGGCGAGCCGGCCGCGTCCGAGCGCTCCTTGAACGAGACGACGCCGGCGAGCAGGCGCCCGTCGAACTCCGGGATCGCCACCTGCGTCGCCGCGTCCAGCGGGCTCACGGCCGCGTCGCTCTCCAGCCACTGCTCGCGGGTCGAGGTCAGCGCCAGCCCCTGGATCAACGGGATGTCGAGCGATGCCAGCGCACCCGCGTCCCAGGCGTCGTCCGCCCCGCCGGCGCTCGCGGTCGCCGCCACCGATCCACCCGCGGCCAGCAGCGTCGTCACGAGTACGTCGCACTTCCGGAGCAGGTCGAACAGCCCGGCGTTCTCGTCGCCGGCCGGGTCGAGCCCGCCGAGGTCGTACCCGGCCGCCTCGAGCTGCCCGAGCAGCACGACCGCCGACGCCGGGGTGTCGAGCCCGACCGCGTTCCCGATCCGCGCGTGTTTCGTCGGGTACGACGACAGCACCAGCGCCAGCCGCTTCTCGCCCGGCGGCACGTGCCGCAGCCGGGCCTGCGCGACCGCGATCCCGGCGAGCCGCGCGCACCGCTCCGTGTCCGGTACGTACCGCGCGAGCCCGTCGGCGTCGTACGACTTGAACGAGAACGGCACCGAGATCAGCCGCCCGTCGAACTCCGGGATCGCCACCTGGGTCGCCGCGTCCAGCGGGCTGACCGCCGCGTCGCTCTCCAGCCACTGCTCGCGGGTCGAGGTCAGCGCGAGCCCCTGGATCAACGGGATGTCGAGCGACGCGAGCGCACCCGCGTCCCACGCGTCGTCCGCACCGCCGGCACTCGCATTCGCCGCCACCGCGCCGCCCGCCGCGAGCAGCGTCGTCACCAGTACGTCGCACTTGCGCAGCAGGTCGAACAGCCCGACGTTCTCGGCCGGATCCAGCCCGCGCAGTGTTCCGCAGTACACCGGAAGTGCTTGCGCGCCCGCCTCGACGACCGCAGCCGCGAGCGCGTCGACGAAGGCGGTGTTCCCGGAGATCTCGTGCGCGCGGTAGTACACGATGCCGACCACGGGCCGGTCGTCCTCGACGTACGTCCCACGGACGCCGTACGCCGGGAGCGCGCGTGGCGGGTCAAACTCGTCGCCGGTCAGCAGCAGCGTGTCGCGCAGGAATCCGGCCAGGTTGCGGAGGTTGTCCGCACCGCCTTCCCGCAGGTACGCGAGCGCCTCGGTCACCGCACCGGCCGGCACGGTCGACAGCGACATCAGCTCGGCGTCCGGCGCCGCCTCACCACTGACGACGACGGCCGGCGTCCCGGACGCCAGTACGGCGTCAAGCCCTTCCTCCCACGCGCGACGCCCACCGAGCAGCCGCACCACAACCACATCCGCGCGGTCGAGCAGCTCGCCCAACTGGCTGAGCTCAAGCCTCGCCGGGTTGGCCACCGCCCACCCGGCGCCTGCCTCGGCTGCAGCCAGCAGATCGGTGTCAGCAGTAGACAGCAGTAGAAGATTCGCAGCCACGCGTATGTTCCTTCCCGGGGTATCCACGCCCCAGCTACAGGTACGACGGCGGCAGTTCCTGACTCCCCCTGAACGGGGTCACAGTGGCGGGACCGCCCCGGATTCACACCGGGTTCCTGCTGATGCCGTCGATGACGCTGCTGACTCTAGCGGTGCATCGCGTAGTGAGCAGCCAGCAGGTCAGTGCCCCAGTCGTTGCGAAGATCACGCCACACCGAGTGGATGTGGTTCGCGTTGTCCTGGGTGTTGTCGTACTCCGCCAGGAACGTCGGCCCCGCGATCGAGTAGTAGTGCCGGTGTCCGACGCCCGGGGTCGTCTCACCGGCCCAGGCGAACGTCAGGTTCTCGAT
Source organism: Kribbella sp. (assembly GCF_035655035.1). Classification (GTDB taxonomy): domain Bacteria; phylum Actinomycetota; class Actinomycetes; order Propionibacteriales; family Kribbellaceae; genus Kribbella. Next base: position 2,025 of record NZ_DASRVN010000543.1, read on the forward strand.
GCCCTGTGCGGTGATGTCCTGCCACGTCTGCAGCCCGATCGGCCCGGCGGCGCGTCCGACGTACTGACCGATCAGCAGACTCAGGAGCTGCCGCTGCTGCTCGTTCATGTCGCCGTACGGCAGGCCGCGGTGCAGCAGCGACGCGTCGGCCACGGGGTCGTGGCGGGTCAGGATGTCGTCAGGAGCATCAGGTGAGACCAGCGCGACCTCCAGCTGGCCAGGCTCCAGTGCATGCAGCAGCTCGAAGCCCAGATCCTGCTCAGCGACCAGGAACCGCCGCCCGGTCTCAGGGCCGGTCAGTACCTGCGCCGGGTTCGACCCGATGAACTGTGGCGTAAACGCGATGGCTCCGTCGATCACAGCCACGTGCAGCGCCAGGTGGTGGCCGTTCAGCCGCCAGGCCCACGGGCCGGTACCGGACGGGTCACCGAGGACGCGTAGGAAGAAGCGGCCGCCAAGGACCGAGCCCTCCCAGTCGCCTGACTCCGGCAGCGCCGGGATGCCGCGGAGGATGACCTCCGCGTCCAGTACAGCCCAGGAGTCGGCTGCGCCGCGCTCACTGCAGCCCAGCTCGACCAGGCGCGTGGCCAGCAGTTGCTGAGCCGGTGTGAGCTCTGCCAGCGGCAGACCGGCCCGGTCGCCGGGCAAGTACGTCCACTCCTTGTGGTCCGGTGTGTCGAACGGCGCCCTGATCTTGTCGAGCTGTGCGGGCGACAGGCTCGCCAGTAGATCCAGTACGGCGTCCCGCGTCTGCTCTACAACCATGCCGATCGCTCCTGTTCCGTCGGTTCACACTTGGTCCACTGTTCGAACGGCCGGTCCAGCTTGTACCGGAAATCGGGCTGGCGCAGCAGGACGCGTGTTTCCGCGTTTCCAGGATTCCGCAGCGACTCGCAGAACCGTACCGACCAGTGGAACCAGCGCATACAGAACAGCCGCATGGTGAGCCCGTGCGACACCAGCAGCACGTTCTTCGGCGCGCCCGGGCTTTCGAAGTCCCGGTGCATCGTCTCCAGGAACGTCGAGACCCGGTCGTACACGTCGGCGCCGGACTCACCGTGCGTGAACCGGTAGAAGAAGTGGCCGAACGAGTTCCGCAACTGCTCCTGCTGCACGATGTCCGCGGTGTCCTGCAGGTTCGCCCAGTCCTGCTCCCGCAACCGCGGCTCCTCCCGCGGTACGCCGATCAGGTCGTCCAGCCCGAGCGAGTCCAGCGTCTGCCGCGTCCGCAGGTACGGCGACACGTACACGCGCACAGGCTCGTTCTCGAACACCTCCCGAAGCTCCCGACCCGTCTTGGCCGCCTGCTCGTGCCCCAGCGCCGTCAGCGGAACCGCGTGATCCGGCACCCGCTCGTACACGGTCTTGTCCAGATTCGCCTCGGACTCCCCGTGCCGGACCAGCACGATCCGCACCGGCCGATGACTCAGACCCATTTCTTCCACTCCCCATGCGCTCCGCGCCGCGTCCTGGTGCGCCTAGCCTGGCGTGCGAGGAGTGCGGTGAGCGCGGCGACGCCCGCCGCTGAGACACCGACCCGGCGGGCCAGTGCCGCTGTGCGGCGGATGTCGGCTGTTGTCGGAGGTGGGCCGTCGCCCAGCGTGCCGCGGTTCTCGACGTACGTTCCGTAGTCGTTCGTCCCGCCCAGGGTCAGCCCGAGCGCGCCCGCGAAGGCCGCCTCGACCGGGCCGGCGTTCGGGCTCGGGTGCTTGCCCGCATCCCGTCGCCAGACGCGGACGGCGCCTGCCGGCCGCCCGGACGTCAGCGCGGTCAGCGCTGCGCAGGCCCGCGCGGGCAGGAGGTTCAGTACGTCGTCGAGCCGCGCCGCCGCCCAGCCGAAGTTCTCGTACTTCGGCGAGCGGTACCCGACCATCGCGTCCAACGTGTTCGCGGCGCGGTACGCGAGCAGCCCGGGTACGCCGAACACCCCGCCCCACAGCAGCGGCGCCACGCACGCGTCCGAGGTGTTCTCGGCGATCGACTCCACCGTGGCGCGGGCCAGCTCGTCCGCTTCCAGGTCGGTCGCGTCGCGGGCGCACAGGTGGCTGAGGCGGTCGCGTGCGCCGGGGATGTCCTTCTCCTCCAGCAGGGCGGCCATGGTCTCGGCTTCGCGCTCCAGGCTGCGGGCGCCGAGCACGGTCCAGGTGGCGGCGGCGGTTACTGCGGTGTTGAGGAGGGGATGTTTGCGGGTCAGGCGCTCGGCCGCGAGGCCCAGGACTGTTGTAGTGCCTACGAGGATCGCGGTGTAGGTCACGCCTGCTTCGCGCGAGTCGGCGTACAGGTGTCGCTCCAGGGCGGACGCCGTACGGCCGAAACCGGCGACCGGGTGGTAGCGGCGCGGGTCGCCCAGGAGGCGGTCGGCGGTGAAGCCCAGGAGGATGCCGAGAGCTCTACCGGTTGTGCTGGACACCCTGGGAAGTCTGCCAGGTGAACGACTGTGATTGGGTGACCGCATGGGAATCGCGGAGCTGCTCTCGCAGGTGGACGGGAGCGGGGAGTTCGGGGTCTGGCTGGGCCGGCTGGACGGCGTACCGGTGTTCGTGCACGAGGCGGAGCGGCCGCATTACTCCGCGAGCACGATGAAGCTGCCGGTGGCGATGGCGATGATGCGCAAGGTGGAGTCCGGCGAGCTGGCGCTCGACCAGCCGGTGACCGTGCACAACGACTTCGCGTCCGCCGCCGGCGGGCGGTTCGGGGTGAACCCCGACGAGGACGAGGCGCCCGCGACCTGGTCCCGGATGGGCGAGCAGGTGCCGCTCGGCTGGCTGGCGACCGAGATGATCACCCGCTCCAGCAACCTCGCCACCGACCTCGTCCTCGAACAGGTCGGGGTCGACGCGGCGCACCGGGCTCTCACCGATTCCGCTCTGACGGCGTCCCCGGAATCCAAGATCCAGCGTGGCATCGACGACTCCGCCGCGCAGCGCGCCGGGATCAGCAACCTGATGAGCCCGGCCGGACTGGCCGGCGTACTCGTTGCGGTCGGCAACCAGGAAGGTGCCTCCGGCGACTACCTGCGCGACCTGCTGGCCGGCAACCAGTGGAACGGCGAGATCCCCGCGAAGCTGCCCGCCGGCACCCGGGTCGAGCACAAGAACGGCTGGGACACCCGGATCCGCCACGACGGCGGCATCGTTCGCCCGGCCGACGCGGACCCGTTCGTCGTCGTGGTGTGTACGACGTCCGACCTGCCGGACAGCGAGGCGCAGCAGCTGATCGCGTCGATCGCGCTCGAGGCGTGGAACCACCGGCACGACCTGGAGGCGGTGCGGTGAAGCTCACCACGCATCTGGTGTCGGCGCCGCTGCACACGCCGTTCGTCACGGCGCTGCGGACCACCACGACCGCGGACTCGCTGCTGGTCGAGATCAGTGACGGCAAGCTGAGCGGCTGGGGCGAGGCGCCGCAGGTCTGGAAGGTGACCGGAGACTCGCTCGCCGGTTCGCAGGCGTGCATCGAAGGGCCGATCACCGCCGCCCTCGACGGGCTCGGGCCGGACGACCTCACCGAGGCGCTCCGCCGCGTACAAGGCGCAGCGGTCGGCAACTTCGGCGCGAAGGACGCGGTCGACGTCGCGCTGCACGACCTCGCGGCTCGGCGCCGCGGGCAGACGCTGCACGGGTTCCTCGGCTCGACCGTCGATGTCGTCCGTACCGACATGACGCTGTCGGTCGGCGATCCGGACGCGCTCGCCGGGGCCGCGAAGGCGCGGATCGCGGACGGGTTCGACGTACTCAAGATCAAGGTCGGCACCGGTGCGACCGGCGACATCGAGCGGGTCCGCCGGGTGCGGGACGCGATCGGGCCGGAGCCGCGGCTGCGCCTGGACGCCAACCAGGGCTGGACGCGGCGCGACGCGGTCACGGTGATCCGCGCCCTGGAGGACGCCGGCTGCGCGATCGAGCTGGTCGAGCAGCCGGTCGCCGCGGCCGACCTGGACGGTATGGCCTGGGTCACGGACCGGGTCGGTACGCCGATCCTCGCCGACGAGTCCGTGTACGGCGTCCGCGACCTGGTCGCGGTGATCCGCCGGGGCGCGGCCGACCTGGTGAACGTGAAGCTCGCGAAGTGCGGAGGGTTGGCGCCCGCGAGGACGCTGCTCGAACTGGCCCGCGAGCACGGGATCGGCGCGATCGTCGGCTGCATGATGGAGGGCCATGTCGGGGTCGGCGCGGCGGCCGCGCTGGTGTCGGCGTACCCGACGACCGCGGTCAACGACCTCGACGCCGCCTGGTGGCTGCGCGAGCCGGCCGTGACCGGCGGCATCCGGTACGAAGGCTCGCTGATCCACCTGCCTTCAGCTCCTGGACTGGGCGTGACAGGCTTGCTGTCATGAAGTTAGCCGCCACCAAGGTCCCGGTCAGCACGGTCTGGACCTCGCCGGACGCGCCGCGTGACATCGACGCGGCCGCCACCGCCGCACAGCCCGACGTCGCCGCCTGGGCGAAATCGATGGACACCGAGACCCGCCTCGGCCTGCACGGCCGGACGCTGACCCAGTTGCTGTTCGCCGAGCCCGTTCTGGTGCGCTCGGAACGCGACGGCTGGTCGGAGATCCTCGCGCCCTGGCAGCCGTCGTCGCAGGACGAACTCGGATACCCGGGCTGGGTCCCGTCGAGCCACCTCGGCGAGCTGCCGACGAGTGCCGCCGACCCGGTCGCGATCGCCGTACCGACAGCCGCGTTGCTGGGCGAGCCCGGTGGTCAGCCGGTGGCGGAGCTGTCGTTCGCGACGGTACTCGCGTCTGTTGAACACGCGGACGGTTACACGCGGGTGGCGACGCCTGACGGCGGGTCCGGCTGGTTGCAGGACGCCGTACTGCGGTCCGTGTCGGAGCCGTCGGACGTGGACGAGCGGTTGCGGCTGGGCGAGCAGTTCCTCGGGCTGGAGTACCTCTGGGGCGGTACGTCGGCGTACGGCCTGGACTGCTCCGGGCTGGTCCACGCCGTCAGCCGCGTCCTCGGCCTCCGCACCCCGCGAGACGCCCACGACCAGGCCGCCGACCTCCCGAACATCCCCGTCGACGAGGCCCGCCCCGGAGACCTGTACTTCTTCGCCCGCGACAACTTCCCGATCCACCACGTCGGCTTCGTCTCCCCCACCGGCATGCTCCACGCCTCCGAAACCGGCAAGGTCCTGGAGAACGGCCCGCTCACCGCCGACCGCCGCACCACCCTCGTAACCGCCGCCCGCTTCTAACCCCGAGCAAGTTCGTGTGCACGTGAACCAAGCGCGCGGGAGGTGCCTCGCCCGCGCGCAGGTGCCGGCGCATCCCGCCAGAACTCAACGCGAGAGGTGCCCCGCCCTTCCACCCGCCCCGAGCGGAGCGAGGGGCGGGCGGTTCCGTCAGGACTGTTTGGGGTGGAGTTCTGGGTGGTTGGTTTTGCGGGACTTGGCGAGGCTGGCGACGGTGGTGATGCCGAGGGTGATGATGATGAAGCCGAGGGAGAACCAGATCGGGATTTCCGGGGCCCAGGTGATGTGGTGGCCGCCGTTGATGAACGG
>NZ_DASRVN010000544.1:0-4306 GCF_035655035.1 Kribbella sp.
GGTGGGGGGTGGGCCTCGGGTTGGGGTTGTGGAGCCGGTGGCTGTGGTGGGGGTGGCTGGGCGGTTTCCGGGGGCGGAGACGCTGGAGGGGTTCTGGGAGAACCTTGTCGGTGGGGTGGAGAGTGTGCGGCGGGGGATGCCGGACACGGGGGACGGGATCGTGGCGGTCTCGGGTGTGCTGGAGCATGTGGAGGCGTTCGACGCGAAGTTCTTCGGGTTGAGCGATCGTGAGGCCGAGTTGATGGAGCCGGCGCAGCGGTTGTTCCTCGAGGTGTGTCATCAGGCGCTGGAGCACGGTGGGTACGCCGGTACGTCGTCCCGCGTCGGCGTGTTCGCCGGCTCCGGGATGAACCTGTACAACCGCCAGCACCAGTCCCGCGACTCGATCGCCACCCGGGTCGCGTACCGGCTCGGCCTGACCGGCCCGGCGATCGGCGTACAGTCGGCGTCCTCGTCGTCGCTCGTCGCCGTCCATCTCGCCTGCCAGGCGCTGAGGTCGGGGGACGCGGACCTCGCCCTGGCCGGTGCCGCCGCCGTACAGGTGCCGCAGGCAACGACTTATCACCCGGCGCCCGACTCGATCCTGTCGCCGAGCGGTCACGTGCGCGCGTTCGCGGCGGACGCCGACGGCACGGTCGGTGGCAACGGTGTCGCCGCCGTACTGCTGAAGCGTCTCGACCAGGCCCTCACCGACGGGGACACGGTGTACGCCGTGATCCGCGGCACGGCCGTGAGCAACACCGACGGCAACCAGGTCGAGCTGGTCGAGCGCGCGCTGCAGCGGGCCGGGTTCGACGCGGACTCGGTCAGCTACATCGAGGCGAACGGGATCGGCAGCCCGGCCGCGGACGCCGCCGAGGTGAAGGCGCTGACGACCGCGCTGCGCCGGCACACCGACAAGGTCGGGTTCTGCACGCTCGGGTCGGTGAAGCCGAACATCGGCCACCTGGACAGCGCCGCGGGCATGGCCGGCCTGATCAAGACGATCCTGATGCTGCAGCACCGGACCCTGGTGCCGACCATCAACCACGCCGAGCCGAACCAGGCGCTCGCGCTCGACGGCAGCCCGTTCGTGATCGGTACCGACGTCCGCGAGTGGACCGTACCGTTGCAGTCCGGCGGTACGACGCTGCGCGCTGGCGTCAGCGCGCTGGACCCGAGTGGCACCAACGCGCACGTGATTCTCGAGGAGGCGCCGCGCCAGATCCGCCGCGGCGACGACGGCCCCGTCGTACTGCCGTTGTCCGCCCCGGACCCGGACGCGCTCGCCGATCTCGTCCAGCTGTACCGGACGGATCTCGACCACGGCACGGGCCATCGCCTGATCGATCTTGCCGGTACGGCGGCCCTCGGGCGGCCCGCGCACCGGTACCGGATCGCCGTCGCGGGTGGTACCGAGCGGGAGCTGCTCAGCGCGCTCGGCTCCGCGCAGGCGACCGAAGTACCGCGGGGTGGGCCTGGTCCGCTCGGGTACGCGTTCACCGGGCAGGGGGCGGCGCGGCGCGGGATGGCCGCGGGGCTGGCGGCGCGGTTCCCGGTGTTCCGGTCGGTCCTCGACGAGTGCGACCGGGTGTACCACGAGGAGACCGGCGGCAGCCTGAACGAGCTGCTCCTCACCCCGGCCGCCGGCACGGAAGGCGTCTGGCCGACCGAGACGGCACAGCCCGCGCTGTTCGCGTTCGAGGTCGCGCTGGCTCGGTTGTGGCAGTCGTTCGGCGTACAGCCTGCGCTGGTCGTGGGACACAGCGTCGGGGAGTACGCCGCGTTGTGCGTCGCGGGCGCGTTGTCCGTCGCGGACGGCGTACGGCTGACCGCCAAGCGCGGCGAGCTGATGCAGCGCGGAACGGTGCCGGGGGCAATGGTCGCCGTACGGGCGGATGCCGACCGGGTCCGCGAGATCGCCCGGACCGCCGGCGTGGAAGTTGCCGCAGGCAACGGGCCGCAGTCGTTCGTACTGACCGGGTCGGAGGTGATCGTCGGGCAGCTCGCGGCGCAGCTGGACGATCTGCAGGTCACGTGGCAGCGGCTGGACGTGGATCGGGCGTTCCACAGTTCGTTGGTGGACCCAATACTGTCGGACTTCGCCGAGATCGTCCGCGAGATCACGCTGAAGCCGCTGCGGACGCCGATGGTGTCGAGCTGGTCGGGTGATCTGCTCGAGTCCGGGACGGTGCTCGACAGCGACTACCTGGTCGGGCAGCTGCGGCAGCCGGTGCTGTTCGGGGACGCCGTCGAGGCGGTCACCGCGGCCGGGTGCCGGCGGTTCCTGGAGCTTGGGCCGGACGCCGTACTGAGCCCCGCCGGGCGCCGGATCGCGCCGAACAGCACGTGGATCCCGGCGCAGCGCCTCGGGCAGGACCCGGTGCTCGCGACGATGAACGGACTCGCGGAGCTGTACGAGCAGGGTACGGAGATCGCGTGGGCCAAGGTGTACGCCGACAGCGGTCGCGTGCCGTTGCCGACGTACCCGTTCCGTCGCGTGCACCACCCGGTCGACCCGTCGGTGACGGTGCTCGCCGGTCCCGGTACGGCGGTTGCCGGGGGCAACGGTGCGCCGCGGCTGAACGCGTTCGAGCGGGCGGCGCGGGCGCAGTCGGTGGTGTTCGAGCCGCCGTCGAGTGCTGCGGTGAAGCGGATCCCGCTGGATCCGCCGGTGGAGCCGGAGCCGGTCGAGGCCGAGCCCGCGGAGGCCGAGGGTGAGCGGTCGCCGTTCGCGCTGCCTGCTGAGACGCATGCGATCGACGCGGACTATCTGGCGCAGGCCGGGTCGCTTCCGGGCGACGAGATGTCGGCGGAGCGGTACCGGGAGTCGCTGGACGTCGTACTCGATCTGACCTGTGAGGTGCACGGGCTGGATCCGTATGACCTGACTGTGGATCACACGTTCGCGGAACTCGGCGCTACGCCGGCGTCGATGGCGCCGGTGATCGACGAACTCCACAGCCGCTTCGAGGCTGAGCTGACGCCGGACGATCTGTTCCTGACGTACACGACGCCGCATAAGTTGGCTACGGCGGTTGCGGTACAGACGGCCGAACCGGACGTCGTACCGGAGGTTGCCGAGGGTTCTTCGGCTGACGGTGGACCAGGTGGGATGGTCGAGGGCGCTGGGGTCGACGGGGCTGAAGGTTACGACGCCCGGGTTGGTGAGGCGCAGACCGACGCTGCGGATGGTGCTGGGGTTCATGGTGGGGAGGCGTCGGCGCGGGATCCGCGGGCGGCGTTGGCGGTGCTGGGGTCGGGGCTTGCGGAGCTGGCGGCGAAGGTCGACGAGGCTGCGGCGGCGACCGGGGCGGCCGAGCTTCCCGGGAGCGGGATGGCCGCGCTGATGTCGCAGCAGCTCCGGGTCGCGGGCCAGCTGGTTGACGGTGTCACCAGGTTGATGCGCGAACAGCTGGCTCTGCTGACCGAGCCGTCCACGGACGAGAACCAGCCCGAGCTCAACCCAACCGCAACCACAGCAGGCGCCGACGAGGCAACCACCGTGGAATCAGCCGAAGGTACGCGTGGTGCGACCGCCGGGCGTGCGGGCGACGAGTCCGCCGAGGGTAGGCGCGACGCGACCGTCGGGGATGCGGGCCAGGAGCCCGCCGTACGTGCAGGCGGCGCGACCTCCGAAGGTCCGGGCGAGCTGACTGGCGGAGATGCGGATGTGCTCACCGGCGGGGGTACGCACGAGGGGACCAGCCGGAGTGCGGATGCGCTGACCGGTAAAGATGCGGGCGAGGTGACCGCCTCGGGTGCGGATGCGCTGACCGTGGGTGAGGGATCCGGCGTAGGTGTGGGCCGCGAATCTGCCGGGCGTGCGGGTGGCGCGACTTCCGAAGGTGTGCGCGAGGTAGCCGCCGCAGGTGCGGGCAACGAATCTGCCGCAGGTGCGGGCGGCGGGACCTCCAGGGGTTCCAGCGAGGCGAGCGCCGGGGGTGTGCGCGAGGAATCTGTTGACGGTGTAGGCAAGCTAGCCGCCGAACGTGCAGACGAGGAATCTGCCGGGGGTGCGGGCAGCGCGACCGCCGGGGCTGTGCGCGAGGTATCCGCCGGGGGTGCCGGCGACAGATCTGCCGAAGATGTGGGGCAGGTTGTGTCCGGTGGCGCGTCCGGTGGGGGTGGCGTTCACCTGCGGTCGGTTGAGGGTGGTGCGCGCAAGCAGTTCGTCGAAGAGGGTGCGCGCAAGCAGTTCGTTGAGGGTGGCGGGCGCAAGCAGTCCGTTGAGGGGGGTGCGCGCAAGCAGTCTGTTGAGGGTGGTGCGCGCAAGCAGTCTGTTGAGGGTGGGGCGGGTGCGCAGGTCGGGGGTGCTCGGCAGGCG
>NZ_DASRVN010000545.1:0-4822 GCF_035655035.1 Kribbella sp.
CGCCACCCCGGATCACACCGCCGCGGAGGACACCGCCGCGGACGACACCGCCGACCCCGCCGAGCGCCTCACGGTCGTGCCCGCGCGGCACCCGTGGCGCTGGGTGGCGACCGCCGTGGTCGCCCTGCTCAGCGCGATGGCGCTGCACGCCCTGGTGACCAACCCGGCGTGGGACTGGGGGACCGTCGGGGAGTTCCTGTTCGCGCCGTCGATCGTGCGCGCCGTCGGGCTGACCCTGCGGCTGACCGTGCTCGGCATCGTGCTCGGCTTCGTGCTGGGCACCCTGTTGGCGTTGATGCGGCTCTCGCCGAGCCCACTGCTGCGGGCCGTCAGCTGGACGTACATCTGGATCTTCCGGTCGGTGCCGCTGATCCTGCAGCTGCTGTTCTGGTTCAACCTGGCACTGCTGTACCGGGCGATCTCCTTCGGCATCCCGTTCGGCCCGGCGTTCTTCGCCGTCGGCACGATGGACCTGATCAGCCCGCTGACCGCCGCCGTGCTCGGGCTCGCCCTGCACCAGGCCGCCTACGCCGCCGAGGTGGTGCGCTCCGGCTTCGTCTCGGTGGACCCCGGCCAGCTGGAGGCGGCGGCCGCGCTGGGCATCCCTCGGCTGCGCCAGTTCCGCCGGATCCTGCTGCCGCAGGCCATGCGCACGATCTTGCCGACGGCGGGCAACGAGCTGATCGGCCTGGTCAAGGGCACGTCGGTCGTCTACATCATGGCGCTGAGCGAGCTGTTCTACCAGGTACAGGTGATCTACACCCGCAACGGCAGGGTGATCCCGCTGCTACTGGTGGCCGCGCTCTGGTACCTGGCGCTGACCACGGTGATGTCGATCGCGCAGTTCTACGTCGAGCGGCACTACGCGCGCGGGGCGTCCCGGGCACTGCCGCCGACACCGCTGCAACGGCTGCGCGCCTCGCTGCGCCGCGCCGAGGCCGGCCTGGCGCGGCGCCGGGGCACAGCATGAGCGCGCCGGTGCAGGCCGGCGGAGAGCCGGTGACCGAGCGGGCCGGCACGCCGATGGTCGAGCTGCGCGGCGTGCACAAGGCGTTCGGTGCGCTGGAGGTGCTTCGCGGGGTGCACCTGACGGTCCGCGCCGGCGAGGTGACCGTGCTGCTCGGCCCGTCCGGCTCCGGCAAGTCCACGTTGCTGCGCACCATCAACCACCTGGAGAAGGTCGACCGCGGCTTCGTCAGGGTGGACGGTGAGCTGATCGGGTACCGGCAGGCCGGGCAGCGGCTGCACGAGCTGCCCGAGCGGCACATCCTGCGCCAGCGCAGCCACATCGGGTTCGTGTTCCAGAGCTTCAACCTGTTCGGGCACCTGACCGTGCTCGACAACGTCGTGGAGGCGCCCGTGTCGGCGCAGGGCCGGGACCGCGCCGAGGCCGTCGAGCACGCCCGCGAGCTGCTCGCCAGGGTCGGGCTCGCGGACAAGGCGGACGAGTACCCGACGCGGCTGTCCGGCGGCCAGCAGCAGCGCGTCGCGATCGCCAGGGCGCTGGCACTGCGGCCGAAGCTGCTGTTGTTCGACGAGCCGACGTCGGCGCTGGACCCGGAGCTGGTCGGCGACGTACTGACCGTGATGCGCAAGCTCGCGCTGGACGGGATGACGATGCTGGTCGTCACGCACGAGATGGCGTTCGCCCGGGAGGTCGCGGACCGCGTGGTGTTCATGGACGGCGGCGTGATCGTCGAACAGGGCCCGCCCGCGGACGTGATCGGTGACCCGAAGGAGGAACGCACCCGGACGTTCCTGCGCCGGGTGCTGGATCCGACGCACGTGGAGCCCACCAGCTGAGAGAGGACTCAGTCACGCTGCGTGTCCGGGTGATCGACGGATACGCAGCGTGGCAGCAGTCAGACTACGAATAGGTCTCTGTTCCGGGTTGGTTCGTGCGCGGCCCGCCGGTCGCTGTGTCAAGATGCGGACACACGGCACCGGGCCCGACCGGTGCCCGGTTTTGGAGGACCAGATGTCTGTCCTGCGAAGGGCGCTGGTGCTGTCCGGCGCCCTGGTGCTCGCGGCCTCCGGCTGCGGTTCGAACTCCCTCGAGAACGGAGGCTCGTCCACGTCTCCGTCGACCGCTCCGTCGAGCGCCCCCTCCAGCGCACCGTCGAGCGGTGGGTCGGACCTCAGCGGATCGCTGCCGCCGAAGATCAAGTCCGCCGGGAAGATCGTCGTCGGCGTCGACGCGACGTACCGGCCGAACGAGTTCCTCCAAGGCGGGAAGACCGTGGTCGGCATGGACGTCGACCTGTTCAACGCGGTGGCGCAGAAGTTCGGCGTCACGGTCGAGTGGCAGCCGGCCACCTTCAGCACGATCATCACCGGCGTCCAGGGCGGCAAGTACGACATGGGCATCTCGTCGTTCACGATCAACGCCGAGCGCAAGAAGCAGGTCAACATGGTCAGCTACTTCAGCGCCGGCACCCTGTGGGCGGTCAAGCAGGGCAACCCGAAGGGCGTGAACGCCGACGACGCCTGCGGCAAGACGGTCGGTGTGCAGACCGGTACGACGCAGCAGCAGGACGACCTGCCGATCCGGCAGAAGAAGTGCAAGGACGCCGGCAAGCCCGCGATCAACGTGCTGCCGCGGGACAAGCAGGACCAGGCGACCGCGGACCTCGCCTCCGGCAAGACCGACGCGATGCTGGCCGACTCCCCCGTCGTCCTGGACGCGATCAAGCAGACCAACGGCCAGCTCCAGCAGCTCGGCCAGATCTACAACGCCGCGCCGTACGGGTACGTCGTGCCGAAGGCGGAGACCGCGTTCGCCCAGGCGATCGCCAAGGCGTTGCAGGAGCTGAACACGGACGGCACGTACAAGACCGTCCTGCAGAAGTGGAACAACAACTCGGGCGCGATCACCGACTTCGCGGTCAACCCGTAAAGCCGTTGCCATGAGCGAGCGGAGCGAGCTCATCAGAGAGCACAGTGCGCCACGAGCCTCATCCGCGCCCGGAGCGAAGCGAGGACGTGGATGAGCACTGAAACCGAAGCCCGGCCGCAGGACGCGGCGCCTGACCGGCCGGGCGCGATCAATGCCGTACCGGTCCGGCATCCCGGCCGCTGGGTCGCGATCGCGCTGATCGCGGTCCTGGCCGCGATGCTGCTGCATCTGCTGGTGACCAACAGCGCCTTCGACTGGAAGTTCGTCTTCCAGGCGATGAACCAGCAGCCGGTGATCAACGGCTTCCTCAAGGGCACGCTGATGGTCACCGCGCTGTCGATGGTGGTCGGCGTCGGCGGCGGCGTCCTGCTGGCCGTGATGCGGCTGTCCGACAACCCGATCCTGGCCGGGGTGTCCTGGGTGTTCACCTGGTTCTTCCGGAGCATCCCGCGGTACATCCTGCTGTTCACGATGGGTACGCTCGGCATCCTGTTCCCGAAGGGCATCGCGATCGGGGTCCCGTTCGACTGGAAGCTGATCGAGTGGTTCGGGCTGTCCGGGGACTGGCGGTTCCTGAACCTGGACGCGAACCAGGTGTTCACCGGGCTGGTCGCCGGTGTGATCGGGCTCGGGCTGTCCGAGGCGGCGTACATGGCCGAGATCGCCCGGGCCGGGATCATGAGCGTGGACAAGGGCCAGGCCGAGGCCGCGGAGGCGCTCGGGATGAGCAGCGGCAAGGTGATGCGCCGGGTCGTGCTGCCGCAGGCGATGCGGGTGATCGTGCCGCCGACCGGCAACGAGACGATCGCGATGCTCAAGGACACGTCGCTGCTGGTGGCGGTCCCGGTGATCGGCGAGCTGTTCTACCAGCTGCAGTCGATCGGCAGCAACTTCTACAAGACGTTCCCGATCGCGGTCGCGGCCACGCTGTACTACCTGGCCGCGACGAGCGTGCTGATGATCGGACAGTACTTCCTGGAGCGGCACTTCGGGCGCGGGTTCGGGACCACCAAGGCGCCGCGGGCCGCGCGCCCGGCCGGGGCGGGAGGCGCCTGATGCCACTGGTCCACGCGGTCAACGTGACCAAGTCGTTCCACCACAACGAGGTACTGAAGGGCATCGACCTGGACGTCGAACGCGGGCAGGTGGTCTGCCTGCTCGGCCCGTCGGGCTCGGGCAAGACCACCTTCCTGCGCTGCATCAACCAGCTCGAGACGATCGACGGCGGCCGGATCTGGGTCGACGGCGACCTCATGGGCTACGCCGAACGCGACGGCCACCTGCATCACCTCACCGACAAGCAGGTCGCCGAGCAGCGGCGTGAGATCGGCATGGTGTTCCAGCGCTGGAACCTCTTCCCCCACATGACCGCCCTCGACAACATCATGGAGGCGCCGGTCCAGGTCAAGGGGGTCAAGAAGGCCGAGGCCCGGACCCGCGCGCTCGCCCTGCTCGAGCAGGTGGGGCTCAAGGACAAGCCCGGCGCCTACCCCGCCCAGCTCTCCGGCGGACAGCAGCAGCGCGTGGCCATCGCACGGGCACTGGCGATGGACCCCAAGCTGATGCTGTTCGACGAGCCCACCTCGGCGCTCGACCCCGAGCTGGTCGGCGAGGTCCTGCGGGTCATGCGCCAGCTGGCCGACGACGGGATGACGATGATCGTGGTGACCCACGAGATGTCGTTCGCCCGCGAGGTCGCCGACCGGGTCGTCTTCATGGACGGCGGCGTCGTCGTCGAGCAGGGCCCGCCGAGCCAGGTCATCGCCGACCCGCAGCACGAGCGCACCAAGTCGTTCCTGCGGCGGATGAGCCGCGAGGAGCCCGAGCAGCAGGCCTGACGGGCGACACCAGAGGGGCCCGACGGCGACCAGCCGCCGGGCCCCTCTCGCGTGCCGGGACACGGTCCAGCCGGACAGCGTGCCGGGC
>NZ_DASRVN010000546.1:0-7724 GCF_035655035.1 Kribbella sp.
ACCCAACGCAACTACCTCAGCTACTGACCCGCACAAGCCCTCGGCCGGGACGTGTTCACTTCGTGAGGAACGAGCGGATGTGGTCGAGGGCCATGTCGAGGGCGGTTTCCATCGGGGCGATGTCCTGCTGGGTCTCGGCGAGGAGGTAGCCGCCCTGGAGGGCTGCCATCAGGCCGACAGCGAGTTTGTCAGGGTCGGCTGCTTCGGCGAGGGCGCCGCTGATCTGCATCCGGCGGAGGCCCGCGGCGATCAGGCCGGTCCACGCCGCGAAGGTCTCGGCCAGAGTGGTGCGGGCCTCGTCGTCCTGGTCGGACAGTTCGCTGGCCATCGAGCCGAGGGCGCAGCCGTACGCACCGTTCTGCAGGGCGTTGCGTTGGACCAAAGCGTCCCGCCAGCGCAGCAGGCCGCGGAACGAACGCAGCCGTTCCAGGTAGCCCTGCTCACGCTCGAGCACCTGGCCGGCCCGGAGCGCGACGACCGCCCGGACCAATTGGTCCTTGTCGGCGAAGTGCTGGTAGAGCTGGGACTTGCTGGTACCGCTCGCCGCCCGGACCTCGTCCAGGGTCGTGGCGTTGACGCCGCGTACGTACATCAGGTCCGCAGCCGCGTCGACGATCCGCGCCCTGGTCGCGAGACCGCGGGACGTCAGCCGCCGGGGCGGGTCGTCCGCTGCGGTTCCCGTGCCAGTCACGGGTCCAACGCTACCGCCCGATCGGCGGCGGGTGTATCGTTCTGGACGGAATAGTCCAATCTTGGAGGTTCGGATGAAGGCGATCGTGGTGACGGACCAGGCCGCGGGCACGGCCGGGATGACGCTGGCCGAGCGCCCTGAGCCGTCGGCGGCGATCAACGACGTGGTCGTGGCGGTGCACGCGTCGGGGTACGTCCCGACCGAGCTGGAGTGGCCGTCGACCTGGACCGACCGCGCCGGGCGCGACCGGGCGCCGGCGATCCCCGGCCACGAGTTCGCCGGGGTGGTCACCGAGCTCGGCTACGGGACCACGGGGTTGTCGGTGGGTCAGCGCGTGTTCGGGCTGACCGACTGGCATCGGGACGGCACGCTGGCCGAGTACGTCGCGGTCGAGGCGCGCAACCTCGCGCCGCTGCCGGGCGACGTCGACGTCACGGTGGGCGCAAGCCTGCCGATCTCCGGGCTGACCGCATGGCAAGGGCTGTTCCAGCTGGGGCGGCTGCAGGCCGGCCGGACCGTCCTCGCGCACGGCGCGGCCGGTGCGGTCGGGACAATGGTGACGCAGCTCGCCCGCGAAGCCGGTGCGTACGTCATCGGCACCGGGCGCGCCGCGGATCGGCAACTGGCGCTCGACTTCGGTGCGCACGAGTTCGTCGACCTCGGCAGCGACGCGCTGGAGGACGTCGGCGGCGTCGACCTGGTGTTCGACGTGATCGGCGGCGACATCCAGAAGCGCTCCGCCGCGCTCATCCGCCCCGGCGGGACCCTGGTGTCGGTCGTCGGGCCGGTCGAGGCGCGCCCCGCGGACGGCCTCGCGATCGACTTCGTCGTCGAGGCCGTCCCCGCCCAGCTGACCGAGATCGCCCAGCGCATCCGCGACGGCCGCCTCCGCCCGAACATCGGCACCGTGGCCACCCTCGAGGAAGCCATCCCGGCCTTCACCTCAACCGAACGCTCCAAGGGCAAGAAGGTCATTCGGATCCGCGACTGAGGGCCCGGACCCCCGCGGATGCGAGGGTCCGGCGCGCCGCTCACGCGTCCAGGACGAAGGCCTTGAAGAGAGCTGAGTCCTTGCCGTTGCCGATGCCGGAGGCCCATTCGATGTAGCCCTTGCGGCCTTGGCCGTCGTTGTCGTTGAGGAGGAGGGAGACGCTGATCAGGTTGCCGGTGGGGTCGATGCCGAGGTCCGTCCAGGTGACTCCGGTGGTGTAGGTCGTGGTGGTGCCGCTGCGGACGATCGCGGCGTCGCCGGCGGGCAGCGGGCCGGTCGCGGGTCCCGACCAGCGCCAGGTATCGACGTCCGCGCCGACCAGTGAGGCACCGATCTCGTTCCAGCTGGAGGCCTCGCCCGGGGTGCCCGAGCTGACGGCGAACTGGAGCGAGTCGTTCTGCCAGATCTGGTCGCCGCCCGCCGTCGCGTGGTGTACGTCGTCGGTGACGTCCACCGTGAGGTAGAGCCTGTCGGCGTCGTACGTGACCCAGAAGTCGAACGACAGATCCTGCGGCCCGTTGTACCCGGTGACGAGCACGTTGCCTTCGCTGGAGGTACCACTAGGAGTCGTCCCGGCCAGCTGGTTCACCCCGTTGATCGCGATCGTCTTCTTCGCCACGTGGTGTAGGTCGGCGGCCCCAACGAGTACCGCATTGCCGCTGGCGTTCAGCGGCGTACCGTCGCTCATCGTCGCGGTCACGCTGTACGTCGCCCCGCTGGGGAGCGGGATGAACCGCTCGTCGACCGCCCCGGCCGCGATCGCGACATCGGCCACGGAGCCCTGCACCGAGCCCACCGTCCACGCGATCGACGGCACCGTCTGCGCGGCGCTGCTGCCGTTGGTGACCTGGATGCGCAGCTGGTCCGAGCCGTCCTTCAGCACGTGCTGCACCGCGAGCGCGAGCGGCTCGGTGACCTGGTAGTCGGCGACGAGCTTGCCGACCACGGCGCCCGCCTCCGTGACCGTGGCGTGCACCGTCCGCCACCCGACCGCGGACGCCGGCCCGAACGAGACCTCCGTACTCCGCTTCGCCCCGGCCGGAACGTTGACCGAGGCAACGACCTGCCCGCCCGCCGACAGCTTCGCGGCGGCCGGGCGCGCGCTCGTCGTATTGTCGACGATCCACAATGCTCCGAGGTTCTCGCCGCGCTTGGCGTCCTTCGCCGTCAGCTGGTGCCGCACCGTGGGCGCCACCGCGATCGCACCCGTGGTCGCCACGTAGACCGGCTCCTTCCCGAGCGAGACGGAGAGCCGACCGTCGACGTGCGTGGTCCCGCCGTACGCGTCGGTGAAGGTTGCCGCCCTGGACGCGTTGATGCCGAACGGCGTCGGCGAGTCGGCCCAGAGCATCCAGGTCGACGCGGTCCCGTTCGGAATGACCACGCGACTCACGCCGGCGGCCGGCGCGTCCTGCTTCAGTTCGCGCTTCGTGACCCCGGACAGTTGCCGGGCGAGGTTCGCGTAGGAGACGTACGCCGGCTTCGGGCGACTCGCTCCGCCCGACACCATCGTCACCATGCCGAAGTTCTGCTCAGTCTCGCCCGGGTTGGTGCCGTCGTTCATGAAGTCGTACCAGAAGAAGTCCGTCACGCCCGCGGCGTACGCGGCGGCGGCCCCTTGTGCGGCGTACGCGGCCTGCGACCGGGTGTCGACCGCGAGATGCGCCGTACCGGCCGGCCAGCCGAGCTCCGAGATCCAGATGTCGCGCTGCACGCCGTACGACTCGATCAGCGTCGCCACGCTCCGCACCTGCTGCGCGAGCGAATCCGGGGACGCCGGGTAGTTGTACGGATGGATCGAGACCCCGTCGATGTAGTCGAGGCCGCCGCTGTCGAAGACCACCTTCATCCAGTCGAGCGGTACGCCGGCCGTCGCGGGCGCGACATACTTCAGGTGCGGGTAGTGCTTGCGCAACTCCGTGACCGTGGCCTTCAGCAACAGGAAGTAGTAGTCCGGCTGACAGTTCGCCGGACTGTTGCCCCGGGCACCGAACGTCGGGATGTTGAACTCGTTGAACACCTCGACCGCCGCGACGTTCGGGTTCTGCCGGACCAGCTCGACCGCGTACGACGCGAACCCTGAGCGGCCCGCGTCGGTGTACGGTGTCGCACCGCCGTCGTAGTTGGCGTTGTTGAAGCTCAGCACCGGCAGATCGGTGAGGCCGTTGCGCTTCAGCACGTCGTGGTACGTGTTGCAGAGCGTGAAGTCGTACGTACCCTTCGTCGGCTCGGCGCCCCACCACTCCTGGGTGTCCCGGACGGTCGCGATCCCGGCCGCCGCGACCAGCGGGGCAAGCACGTTCGGATCCCAGGGGTTGGGACCGAAGCCGAAGTGGGTGTTCACACCCAGACCGGGCACGACCCCGGCCAGCCTGCTCAACACACAGAAGGAGTCGGTCACCGACTGCTGGGACAACTCGTAGGTGATGTCGTAGTACCCGGTACCGACCGGCACGACGACCGTGGTGGCGCCGGACGCCGCGCCCCGGGCCGTCCCGGTCCACATCCGGTCGCCGCCGGGCGCCGTGACCGTGATCGCGATCTTCTCCCCCGGCTTGGCGTTCGGCACCACGAGCCGCGGCACGTTCGGTACGACGAACACGTTGGACGCGGCCAGCGCCTGCTGCGGGGCCGGCGCCGTACCGGCGGCCACGGCTCTCCCGGCGGTGAACGGGACGGCTGCGGCAGCGGCGCTGACGCTGAGGAACGTTCTGCGTTTCATTGCGTTGTCTCCGACTCGGTTCGTCAACCTGTGATGATCTGGTGGAAGGTGCCGAAGGCCTGTTTGTGCGCGCCCCAACTGCCGTCGGGGTTCACGTTCACCAGGCCGTAGTGCGCCTGGGAGTCGTCCCAGGCCGGCTGGTCGAGCAGCTCGTAGACGTACACGCCGTGCACCTTGTCGGGCGCGGACGCCCGGAGCGTCTGGACCGCGGTGGCGAGGTAGTTCGCCTGATCCGCCTCGGACGACGACTGCGTCCCGCCGGTGATGTTCAGCTCGGTCAGCAGGATCTCGCTCTGCCGGAACCGGTTGATCACCTCGAGCACGGCGAGCATGTCGTCCATGCCCCAGTACCAGTCGAGGCCGTTCACCTCGTACGGCAGGCCGTCGTTGTTCAGCAACTGGAGGAACCCGGTGTGCTTCCAGGTCATGTTCACGACCCGGCCGGCCTGGGAGTCCGACGCCCGGACGCCGTCGCAGATCGCCCACATCCGGTCGCGGACCGGACCGTACACGTCCGGGTTGTAGTCGTTGATCGACGAGCCGTCGACGCCCGGCCCGTTGATGCAGGCGCCGTCCATCTCGTTCTGGATCTGGTACAGCGGGATCTGGCCGGCGTACCGGCTGACGAGCATCGACACCTGGCTCTGGATGAAAGCGTTGTCGCGGTCGTGGATCGCGTCCGGCACGGTCAGGATCGCCATCAGCTGGACGCCGTGCGCGCGGGCCGCGGAGACGACCGCGTCGTACCAGCTCCAGTCGGTCGAGGCCGCGTCGAGGGTCGGGAGCAGGAAGTCGACCCGGTAGTACCCGACCCCGAGCGACGCGGCGAGGGCGAGCTGGTCCTGGACCCCGCTCGCCGGGTACGACGTGTCGTCGATCGACGGCGGGTGCCCGCAGACGCCCCACGCGGTCAGCGTGGTCGCGGCGGAGGCGGTCTGCGGGGTGAGGGCGGCGAACGGTACGGCGGCGGCCGCCGCGGCGGAAAGCTTGAGGAATGTCCGGCGGTGAATCATGGTGTGCTGCCTCCCGGATGAGGGTGGTAAAGCGGTTTCACACTTCGCCGAAGCATCCGATCTGTTCGGGTGTCACGTCAAGACCTCGGCACCGGAGATATGCTTTTCGGCGTGCCGAGAGAGAAAAGCGTCCGTCTGAGCGATGTCGCCGCCGTCGCGGGGGTGTCGCTGGCGACCGCCTCGAAGGCGCTGAACGGCAACACCCGCATCTCACAGGCCACCCGCGAGCGCGTCCGGGCCGCCGCCGAGCGGCTCGACTTCCGGCCGGACGCCCTCGCGCGCTCGTTCGCCTCCGGCCGGAGCGGGACCATCGGCGTCCTCACCCACCGGGCGAAGAACACGTTCGCCCGGCCGGTCGCGATGGGCGCGATCCTGCAGCTCGGCGCGCAGAACCAGGCCGCGCTCGTGTACGACGGCGACGTCCAGGAGAGCAAGGCGATGTCCGACAGTCTCCGTGAGCTGCGGGCGCGCCGGATCGACGGGCTGCTGGTCATCGGCGACGGCCACGAACACACGTCGCCGTCGCTGACGCACTACTTCGACGTGCCGGTCAGGTACATCTTCACCGCGTCCAGCGACCCGGGCGATGTGCTGTACCTGCCGGACAATCGCGAGGCCGGACGGCTGGCGACCCAGCACCTGATCGACACCGGCAACACCCGGATCGCGCACCTCGGCGGCCCGCCGAACAGCATCGCGGCCGAGCGCCGGCAGGCGGGCATGACGGACGCGCTCACCGCCGCCGGACTGGGGCTGGTCGGCCCGGTCATCCACAGCGACTGGACCAGGGTGCGCGGCGCGGCGTCGATGGCGGAACTACTGCAGTCCGGTGCGAAGTTCGACGCGGTGTTCTGCGGCAACGACCACATCGCGCTCGGCGCGATGGAGACCTGCGCGGCGGCCGGGATCCGGATCCCCGACGACGTCGCCCTGGTCGGCGTCGACAACTGGGAGGGCACGGTCGTCGACCAGGACGGCTCCCGCCAGCTCACCTCGGTCGACCTCGAACTGATGGAGCTCGGCCGCCTCGGCGCGGCCAGCATGACCACCACCGAACACGCCCCCGGCGAGCACTTCACCGCACCGACCCTCGCGATCGGCCCCTCCAGCCGACCCTGAATTACTTCCGGAATTGTTTCCAGAAACCTTGTGAAAGCAGTTTCACGGATAGCTCAGGCTAGGCGCCGATGCTGAGCGCAGTACCAGGTGCAGGGAGCTGTGCAGGGCGAGGCCTCCGAGCGAGCCCAGTGCGCGGAAGCGGAGCGTCACGTCGACGACTGCGGGTACGTCGAATCGCACCCGGAGGCTGCCGTCCTGGGCCGGTTCGCCGGTCAGTTCGTGCACCGGCAGGTCCAGCTCGATACCGGGCACCGGGTCGGACTCGATCACCAGCTGACCGGTCACGAACCCGGTGTTCACGATCGGGAACTCGATCGTGTGCCACTCGCCGGCGGTCAGGTTCGGCACCCGGTGGCCGGTCCGGGCGACGTTCACCCGGGCCTCCGGGTTGATCACCACCGAGATCGGCGCGGTCGTCTCGACCGGATCGCAGCAGCCTGCCATCAGTCCACCTCGCACTCGTCGCGCCGGGTCAGGTAGGTGGCCTGCGCCTCGTCGTACGCCGACCGCGCCGCGTCCCGCTCGCTCTCCCGGATGAAGCCCGACTTCGCGTGCCAGAGCGCGTCGACGGAGTCGTGCAGCCACTGCGCGCTCCGCCGGGATGCCCGGATCGGCTGCCCGGCGAGCTCGACGAAGACCGGCTGGGTGTGCACGCTGCGCAGGATCCGCACCGCGATCCACGACGACCGCTCCAGCTCGACGTCGAACACGAGCGGATGCTCGTTGCCGTCCGCAACGATCTCCCGGGAGTCCACCGGTACGCCGTTCACCAGTACCTCGACGAGGACGTTCCGGGTCTGCCCGATCCGCGACCGCTCCAGGTGCCAGCCGACCGGCGCGGAGTACACCGGCTGCCCCGCGGCGGGCGGCGCCGGCGGCTGCTCGGGCAACCATGCCGCGACGGTCGCAGTCACGCGTGCCGTCCCCGGAGCCTCGACGGACTGTTCCCGATCGGTCGAGCCGTTCACCTCGAAGTCGTACACGTGGCTGCGGCCGTCCCCGAAGTACGACGCCCTGTCCTTCAACCCGCCGAGCCACGTCTCCAACGCCTGCGGGCCCTGCGGCGGCTCGGGCAGCTGGACGTACGTGCGCCCGACGCCCGGGCCGTCGTCGTAGATGCACGGGTAGTCGGTCTCGCCGAGCATCAGCGTGCGGTAGCCGACGTTCAGCAGGTGGTACCAGATGTTC
>NZ_DASRVN010000547.1:0-28470 GCF_035655035.1 Kribbella sp.
CAGTGATGAAGGTGGCCGCGATGATCAGGTTCGCGGTGACCACGCGGCGGGCGCGGCGGGACAGCTCGATCAGGGTTGGGATCGTGGTGAGGTCGTCGCGGACGATGACCGCGTCGGCGGTTTGCAGGGTGAGGTCGGATCCGGCGCCGCCCATCGCGATGCCGGTGTCGGCGGCGGCGAGGGCCGGTGCGTCGTTGATGCCGTCACCGACGGCGGCGACGCGGGCTCCGGCGGCCTGCAGTTGCTGGATGTGGGAGACCTTGCCGTCCGGGAGGAGTTCGGAGCGTACGTCGGAGATGCCTACGGCGGACGCGATCGCCCGCGCGGCGGCGCGGTTGTCGCCGGTCAGGAGTACGGGCGCCTGCCCGGTGACGGTGGTGATACCGGCGACCGCGGAGGCGGCTTCGGGGCGGACCTGGTCCACGATGCCGAACACCGCCACCGGTACGCCGTCAACAGCCATCACCACCGCAGTAGCCCCACCAGCCTGCAACTCCCGCGCCGCGGAGGTGGAGTGTGGGTCCAGTGCCGTGTCGTGGGGCGCGGCAGGTGCGTCGGTCGGCGCAGAGTGGGTTGGTGCGCCGATGGTTATGCGTTGGCCGGCGATGCTGGCCGTGATGCCGTGGCCGGGGGTGGCGTGGAAGGTTTCGACTGGATGGAGGGGGATGCCGCGGTCCCGTGCGGCGCGGACGATTGCGGTGGCGAGTGGGTGTTCGCTGGGGTGTTCGGCGGAGGCGGCCAGGCCGAGCAGCTCGTCTTCGTGCAGTTGGTCCCCTTCCTTGACCTCCGTGTGGAGCGGGCGGATGGTGGCCAGGTGTGGGGTGCCGCGGGTCAGGGTGCCGGTTTTGTCGAGTGCTACGCGGGTCGTCGTACCGAGGGTTTCCATGACGACAGCGGACTTCACCAGTACGCCGTGACGGCCGGCGTTGGCGATCGCGGCGAGGAGCGGCGGCATCGTGGCCAGTACGACGGCGCACGGTGACGCGACGATCATGAAGGTCATTGCCCGCAGCAACGTCGGCGTGAACGCGTGCCCGAGTAGCAGCGGCACCGTGAGCAGCAGGACGGTGACCGTGACCATGCCGATCGAGTACCGCTGCTCGACCTTGTCGATGAACAACTGCGTCGTCGCCTTCGTCCGCGACGCCTCCTCCACCAGCGCCGCGATGCGGGCGACGACCGACTCCCCGGCCGGGCGATCGACCCGGACGCGCAGAGCGCCGCTGCCGTTCACGGTGCCGGCGAACACCTCGTCGCCGACGGTCTTGTCGACCGGCAACGGCTCGCCGGTGATCGTGGCCTGGTCGACCTCGCTGGCACCGTCGGTGACGGTCCCGTCGGCGCCGATCCGTTCACCCGGCCGTACCAGGACGAGGTCGCCGACGACCAGTTCGCCGACCGGTACCTGCTCCTCGGCCCGGTCGCCGAGACGGGTCGCGGTCTCGGGTGCCAGGTCGAGCAGCCCGCGGACCGAGTCCTCGGTGCGCTTGGTCGCGACCGCCTCCAGGGCGCCCGAGGTGGCGAAGATGACGATCAACAGTCCGCCGTCGAGTACCTGCCCGATCGCGGCGGCGGCGATCGCGGCCACGACCATCAGCAGGTCGACGTCGAGCCGCCGCTCGCGCAGGGCCTGCAGCCCGGCCCAGCCAGGCTCCCAACCGCCGGCCGCGTAACAGGCCAGGAACAGCGGCCATGTCACCCAGCCCGGCGCCCCGCCGAGGTGCGCGACGAGCCCGGCCAGGAACAGCGACGTCGCGATTCCGGCCCACCGAACCTCGGCCAACGACCACGCGCTACGCCACCACGGATCCCGGCTCAGACCGGGGGCGCTCGCCGACTCGACGGGCTTCAGATCGACGCTCACCTGACCAGCGTACATGCGCAAGCATGCAGGTACGCAAGTAAGCAGGCAAGCGTAGGATCGGGGACATGCACTCGTCGATCGAAGATTTCGAGATGCCGAACGAGGAGCAGGTGCACCTCGCGGCGGAGTCGTTCCGGCTACTGGCCGACCCGACCCGGATCAAGGTGTTGTGGGCGCTGCTGCAAGGTGAGTCGTCGGTCGCCTGCCTCGCCGAGCTGGCCGGTGCCGCGCCGACCGCGGTCAGCCAGCACCTGGCGAAGCTACGGCTCGCGGGCCTGGTCAAGGGCCGCCGCGAAGGGACCTTCGTGTACTACTCAGCCGCCGACGATCACGTCAAAGGTCTGCTGGACCAGGCGCTGTTCCACGCCGACCACCTCGACCGCGACCTGCACGAGGACGTCAGGCCGACGGACGGAACACGATCCAGCGCAGTACGCAGTACATGAAGACGCCTTCGCAGAGGCCGGCGGTGATGCGGGACAGGTGGTACTCGAGGCCGACGGCGGACAGTGCCGTGGTGAGGCCGAGGATCAGCGCGAAATAGTTGACTGCGACAACGATTGCGTACTTCGTGAGCTGTGGTCCGACCGGTGCGTGTGACCGGAAGTTGAACGCGCGGTTAAGGACGTAGCTCAGGGCGAACGCCGTGCAGTACGCGATCGTGATGGCCAGCCACAGCGGCAGGCGTGCCCACGAGCGGAGTGCGGTGAGCAGCGCGAGGTCGACGCCGAAGGTGAAGCCGTTGATCAGCGCGAAGCCGATCAGGCTCGGCGGGACGATGGTCGAGAGTCTTCCGGGAAGCCTGCGGGTGACCGCGGCCATGGCTGCGGCGAAGCGCTCGCTGGCGGGCTTGGTCGGTGCGTGGGTTGTCGATGCCACGCTCCGAGTGTTGCGGTAGGCACAAGTGAGCGTGCCTCCGGGGTGCGGTTATCGCAGCGAGCGACGGGCGAGCAGGCCCAGTGCGAGGCCCAGCGACCAGCCGCCGAGCGTGTCGGTCGGCCAGTGGTAGTGGAGATGTACGGTCGCCACGGCCACGCCGGCGGAGACGACGGGCACGGCCCAGACGGCGAACCGGTCGAGGCGGGTGCCCGGAGTAGTGAGCAGGGTGACCGCGATCAGCAGCAGCGCGAGGCTGTCGGCGGTGTGGCCGGACGGCCAGGACATCCCGCCGTCCGCGAGGCGGTCGACGTGCGAGCGCGGCGGCGTACGGCCGACGGCGAGCTTCGTGAGCCAGATCACCGCCTCGACGATCGCGATCCAGACGGCCGCCCGCACCAGTTGCCGGATCGGGCGACGCCGGTAGAGATGCAGGACCGCGGTCCCGACCAGGACCACGGTCAGTACGCCGACCCCGCCGATGTCCGCGAGCGCCTGCCACCAGGTCGACGACGGCTCCCCGGCGGGCCGGGCGACCGGGATGACGTAGTGGTCGAAGGAGCGCAGTACGCCGATCGTGACCAGATCCAGCAGGGTCGCGACGAACACGAACACACCGAGACCGATCACGAGCCGACTGCTTCTCAGGTTCACACGAATCGAGCGTACGGGGTACCCAGGAATCAGCGCAGGAATCAGCGCAGGAATCAGTGGTGGTGGGCAACCAGTTCGTGCCCCCTGCGGTCAGATCGTGATGGTGCCGTGGATGCACGGGGTGGTGGAGCCGCCGACCCAGATGGTGCCGTCGCGATCGGTGGTGACGCTGATGGAGGCGGCGCGCGCGAGGCGGGCGCCCTGCGAGACCTGGTACTCCGGGATCGCCAGCCAGCGGGCGATGCCGGCGTTCATGCTCCCGCAGGCCGGATCCTCCGGTACGCCGGCGCCGGGCGCGAACGTGCGCAGCTCGAAGGTGTGCGGGGAGCCGGCCGGGTACGCACCGAGCGCGCCGACCATCGCCGTCGGGATGCGGGACAGGTCCGGCTCCAGGGCGAGGACCTCGGCCGCGGTGGCGAGGCGAAGCACGGCCCAACCGGGGCCGTTGTCGACCCATTGGTGGTCGATGACCTGATCGCGCGTGATCCCGAACGCGTCGACGAGTTGACCGACGTACTCCTCGTCGACAGCGCCGCTGCGGATCAGTGGCGGTGCCGCGAAGGCCAGGGTGTCGTCGGTACGGCGTACCTTCACCAGACCGATGGCGCATTCCTGTACGACGAGGTCCGCGCGTCGTGGCACGCCGCCGGTGTCCAGCCAGGCACGGGCCGAGCCAAGCGTCGGGTGCCCGGCGAAGGGGAGTTCGCCGCCCGGAGTGAAGATCCGGAGTCGGTAGTCCGCGGCCGGGCTGGTGGGTGGCAGCACGAACGTCGTCTCGGACAGGTTGGTCCACCGGGCGACTTGCTGGAGCTGGTCGTCGGCCAGGTCGGTGCCGTCGAGGACGACCGCGACCGGGTTCCCGAGGTACGGCGTACTGGCGAACACGTCGACCTGCACGAACTCGCGCCGCCGCGCTGTCATGCGGTGGTGCCCGGGCGCCAGGTGCCGTCGAGTGGTACGCCGGCCGCGGTGGCGAGGTGGTTGCGGGACTCGATCAGGCGGGCCTTCAGGGTGGGGAGGTCGACGCCGACCAGGTGGCCGTTGCGTTTGACGGTTCGGCCGGCGACCAGGACCGTGTCGACGAGGCCCGGGTGGCCGGAGGTGACGATCATGCCCGCGGGGTTGCTGAACGGGGTGACGGTCAGGTCGTCGGCGCGGAGCAGTACCAGGTCCGCATTCTTGCCAGGGGCAACGGTACCGACCCGGTCGCCGAGCCCGCAGGACCGGGCGGCGTCGATCGTTGCGAACCGCAACAACTCGCGTGCGGTCAGCCCGCCGTCGATCCCGCGCTGGGCGGCGAACGCGGTTCGCATCGTCGAGAACATGTCACCACCGACGGCGGGCGTGTCGTCGACGGACAGCGTCGGACGCAGACCAGCCGCCAGTACGCGGCCCGTCATCGGCTGCCCGAAGCCCATCTTGAGTTCGACGTCCGGGCTGATCGACACCGAGGCGCCGGCGTCGGCGAGCATCCGGAGTTCGTCGTCGCTGACCCCGTTGGCGTGCACGAACGTCGTACTCGCCCGGAGCAGCCCGCGTTCCGCCAGCGCGGAGATCGGGCGGTGGCCGTCCAGGCCGTCGACGTGCACGCTGGTCCCCAGCCCGAGCTCGTCGGCGAGTTTCAGGTCCAGCGCGACGTTGTCCATGGTGGTTTCGTCGGGGCCGCGCAACCCCAGCGCGAGGGTGAGCAGGTCGTCGGCGGGCATCGCGGCGTGCACGCGGCGGACCTCGGCCTCGATCAGGTCGTCGGTGCGGTACCCGGCGCCGTAACAGAAGATCGACCGCCCCGGCGCGTCCCGCAGCCCGGCGAGCGCGGCGTCGGCGTGGTCCGGGGTCTGCGCGGCGTGGAACCAGTCCAGCATCGTGGTCACGCCCGAGTGCAGTGCTTCGAGCCGGCCGAGCAGGTTGCCCAGGTACACGTCCTCGGGCCGGTAGTGCGGCTTGAGCGTGCCGTGCAGCCCGGCGGCGTAGTCGGCGAACGTCCAGTCCGCGCCGATCCCGCGGAACGCGGTCTGCCAGGTGTGCCGGTGGTTGTCGACGAAGCCCGGCGCGACCAGGCAGCCGGTGGCGTCGATCACCTCGGCACCGTCCGGTACGTCGAGCTGCGCGGCCACGTCGGCGATGACGCCGTCGGTGATCAGTACGTCGCCCTGGTCGAGATCGCCGACGACCGGGTCCAGGCTGAGCACGCTCCCGCCACGGATCAGGGTCGAGGTCATCGCTGTTCTCCAAACTTCCGCCCGACCGCGTCCGCGGCGGCGAGTACGTCGGCCACCAGATCGGCGGTGTCCTCGACGCCGGCTGCCACTCGCACCAGGCCGAGCGGCACTCCCGAGGCGGCGATCTGTTCTTCGCTGAGCATCCCGCGCCACATCGCCGCGGGGTGGACGGCGAGCGACTCGACCCCGCCGAGGCTCGCCGACCGGCGCGCGTACCGCAGCTGCCCGAGGAACGCGTCCGCGGCCTCGAACCCACCGGTGAACTCGACCGCCAGTACGCCGCCGGAACCGGACAGCTGACTACGCGCGAGCTCATGCTGCGGATGGCCGGCGAGCCCGGGGTAATGCACCCGCGTGACGGCCGGGTGCTCGGCGAGTGCCTCCGCCAGCGCCTGCCCGTTGGCGTTGTGCCGCGGCATCCGCAACGGCAGCGTCCGCAGCCCGCGCAGCAACAGCCAGGCGTCGAACGGCCCGAGTACGGCGCCGGTGAGCACGCCGACGTCCCAGACGCGGTCGAGGAGCGCGGCCGATCCGCCGAGTACGCCGGCCGACACGTCGGTGTGGCCGTTCAGGTACTTCGTCGCGCTGTGCCAGACCAGGTCGATTCCGAAGTCGGCCGGACGCTGGTTCAGGGGAGTGGCGAACGTGTTGTCGGCCATCGTCAGTACGTCGTGCGCGGCGGCGAGTTCCGCGACGCGGCGGAGGTCGGTCAGCTGGAGCAGAGGATTGCTGGGCGACTCCACCAGGATCAGCCGGGTCTGCGGCGTCAGCGCACGCTCGAACGCCTCCGGGTCGGTCTGGTCGACGACACTGGTCGCGATGCCGAGCCGGGGCAGGAGGTTCTGCAGTACGGACGCCGTACCGCCGTAGGTGGACCGCTGCCCGATGACGTGGTCACCGGCCGAGACGAGCGCCAGTACCGCGGTCGTCAGCGCGGCCATGCCCGACGCGGTGACCAGCGCCGCCTCGACGTGTTCGAGCTCGGCCACGACCGCCGCGACCTGTGCGTGGTTCGGGTTGCCGTAGCGGGTGTAGAAGTCGTGACCGCGCCGGTCGACGGCGACCTGCGCGAACGTCTCGGCGTCCTCCGCCGCGAACGTCGCGGTCTGGTAGATCGGCCGCGCGACGGCTCGGCTCGGATGGACGTCGCGGTCGCCGTGCACGGCAGTCGTACTGGTTCCGGGCATCGCTCCTGCTCCCTCTGATCGGTCCCGACCAGCGTGTCCTACCAAGGCGCCGGAAGTGGCGATTCGGCGCAATTTGGTAGCAAGTTGCGCGGGGATCCGCCGTACAGCAGCTGGTAGGAGGAGGGAATGAGCAATAATCTGCCACTGTGGATGATGTGGACCGGGCGATCCTGGTGGCGCTCGAGAAGGACGGGCGGATCAGCAACGCGGACCTGGCGGAGCAGGTCGGGCTGTCGCCGTCGCCGTGCCTGCGCCGGGTACGGCGGCTGGAGGAGGCCGGCGTGATCCGCGGCTACCGGGCAGTGGTCGACCCGGCCGCGGTCGGTCGCGGCCTGCGGGTGATCGCCGGCGTCCGGCTGGTGCGGCACGCCCGTACCGAAGTGGTCGCGTTCGAGCGTGCCGTGCTGCGGCTGGCGGAGGTCGTCCAGGCGCATCACGTGACCGGCAACTTCGACTACCTGCTCCAGGTCGAGGTTGCCGATCTGCCCGCGTACGAGGACTTCCACGCCAACAAGCTCGCCGACCTGCCCGGTGTTGCCGCGGTGACGAGCTACGTGACGATGAAGACGCTCAGCTCCGGGTGAGCGCGAGGACCGGGATGGTCCGGATGCCCGCGGTCTTCACCTCGTACTCGGCGAAGCCGGGGAAGCGCTTGGCCTGCTCCGCGTAGATGCGGTCGCGGTCCGCGCCCTTGATCTCGTGGACCGAGACGGTGTAGGTCTCGGTGCCGGCCTCGACGGTCGCGGTGCCGGCGGAGGTGAGGTTGGTGTACCAGTCGGGGTTGGTCGGGGCGCCGCCCTTGCTGGCGAAGACGTAGACGGTCTTCGGGTCGGTCTCGTCCGCGAGGTACATCATCGGGGCGACGTACTCCTTGCCGCTCTTGCGTCCGTGGTGGTGCAGGAGGAGCAGCGGGGCGCCCTCGAACGGGCCGCCGACCCGGCCCTCGTTGGCGCGGAACTCCTCGATGGTCTGCTGATTCCAGTCGCTCATGCCAGCCCCAACGCAGGGACCCCGGGTGATATTTCATCCGCTGGTCCCAATCGGGCGTGTCGTTTTGGGGAGCGGGGACAAGACGCCGGGACGGTGCGAGCTGGATGCTGGTGCGGACCGAGTCGACGGGGAGGTACTGGTGCTGGTTGCGGACATCGAGCGGCTGGTGCGGTGCGAGTCGCCGTCCGCGGACCTGGCGGCCGTGGCGCGGAGCGCGGCGGTGGTGGCCGGGCTCGGGGCGGAACGGCTGGGGGCGGAAGCGGAGATCATCGCGGACAAGCACGTGCGCTGGCGGTTCGGCGCGCGGCCGCGGGTGTTGCTGCTCGGGCATCACGACACCGTCTGGCCGATCGGGTCGCTGGAGACGCATCCGGTCGCGGTGCGGGACGGCGTACTCACCGGGCCGGGGTGTTTCGACATGAAGGCCGGGGTCGCGATGATCTTCCACGCGCTCGCGGCGCTGGACGACCTGGACGGGATCTCCGTTCTGATCACCGGCGACGAGGAGCTCGGGTCGCCGTCGTCGCGTGAGCTGATCGAGGACGAGGCCCGCGGCTGCGCGGCCGCGCTGGTACTGGAGGCGTCCGGCCCGGGCGGCGCGCTGAAGACCGCACGAAAAGGCGTCTCGCGGTACGACGTACTCGTCCGCGGCCGGGCCGCCCACGCCGGGCTGGAACCCGAGCGCGGCGTGAACGCCACGATCGAGGCCGCGCACCAGGTGCAGGCGGTCGCGGCGCTCGGCGACGCGGCCCGCGGTACGACGGTCACGCCCACGCGACTCGAATCCGGAACGACCGTGAACACCGTCCCGGCCGCGGGACACTTCGAGGTCGACGTACGGGTCTGGGACGCCGCCGAGCAGGACCGGGTCGACCGCGCGATGACCGCGCTGCAACCGCATCTGCCCGGCGCCGAGGTGACGGTCGAGGGCGGACCGAACCGGCCGCCGCTGTCGCGCGCCGTCTCGAAGGATCTATACGAACGCGCCTGCCGGATCGCGGAGCGGCTCGGCCTGACCCCGCCCGGCGAGCTGGCGGTCGGCGGCGCCTCGGACGGGAACTTCACCGCCGGAGTCGGTACGCCGACCCTCGACGGGCTCGGCGCCGTCGGCGGCGGCGCGCACGCCGACGACGAGCACGTGATCGTGGCCGAGCTGCCGCGACGTACTCAGTTGCTCACGGCACTGATCTCCGAACTGCGGGCCGGCACATGACGGATGTCCTGCAGGAGCCGGCGGACGCTGCGGCGGCGGCCGCGGGCGTGACGATTCGCAGCCTGGACACGTTGCCGGAGCTGGACGCCGCGTGTGCGTTGTTCGAGCGGATCTGGCAGACCGGCGAGTTCGGTCCTCCGGTCCCGGCGGATCTGTTGCGGGCCATGAGCAAGGCGGGCAGTTACGTGCACGGCGCGTTCGCCGACGACACGATGGTCGGGGCCTGCGTCGGGTTCTTCGGTGCGCCGGGTCGTGGGTCGTTGCACAGTCACATCACCGGCGTACTGCCGCAGCGGCGTGGGGTGGGCTATGCGTTGAAGCTTCACCAGCGCGCCTGGACGCTGGCGCACGGTGCGCACGAGATCTCCTGGACGTTCGACCCGCTGATCCGGCGGAACGCGTACTTCAACCTGGGCAAGCTGGCCGCGGACGCGGCCGAGTACCTGCCGAACTTCTACGGCCGGATCGACGACGCGATCAACGCCGCCGACGACACGGACCGGCTGCTGGCGCGCTGGCATCTGCGCGCCGACCGAGTGGTTGCCGCCTGCAACGGGCAGCCTCGGGTGCCAGGGCGGACGGCGGAGGTCGCGCTGGGTATCACGGCTGCCGGGAGACCGCAGCCCGGAAACGGCGGCGGCCGGCTCGTTCGCGTCGCCGTACCGCCTGACATCGAGAAGCTCCGGACCACCGATCCGGCGGCGGCTGCCGATTGGCGGGCGGCGGTGCGAGAGGTGCTCGGTGGGCTGCTCGCGGACCGGGCGCGGATCCGCGGGTTCGATCGCACTGGCTGGTACATCGTCGAGAGGGAGGCAGCGTTGTGAAGCTCGTCGGGGTTGAGCTCCGGACCATCGAGATGCCGTTGGTGACACCGTTCCGGACCTCGTTCGGGACCGAGACGGTCCGCGAGGCGCTGCTCGTCCGGGCGGTCACCGACGAGGCCGAGGGCTGGGGTGAGTCCGGGACCAGCCGCGAGCCCTTCTACTCCTCGGAGTACACCCAGGGCGCGGCCGACGTACTGCGCAGCTACCTGATTCCCGCGGTGGCAGGCGTGACCACCGCGCAGCAGGTCGCGCCCGCGACGGCCCAGGTCAAGGGGCACCGGATGGCGAAGGCGGCGTTGGAGACCGCCGTGCTGGACGCCGAACTGCGCGCCCGCGGAATGTCGTTCGGGCAGTACCTCGGCGCGGTCCGGGACGAGGCCGAGTGCGGGGTGTCGGTCGGCATCACCGAGTCGATCCCGGCGCTGCTCGACGCCGTCGCGGGGTACCTCGACCAGGGGTACCTGCGGATCAAGCTGAAGATCGAGCCGGGCTGGGACGTCGAGCCGGTGCGCGCGGTCCGGGAACGGTTCGGCGACATCCCGTTGCAGGTCGACGCGAACACGGCGTACCGGCTGAGCGACGCCCGGCAGCTCGCCCGGCTGGACCCGTTCGAGCTGCTGCTGCTCGAACAGCCGCTGCACGAGGACGACCTGCGCGGTCACGCCGAGCTCGCCCGGCTGCTCCGGACCCCGATCTGCCTGGACGAGTCGATCGTCTCGGCCCGCGCGGCGGCGGACGCGATCGCAATCGGCGCCTGCCGGATCGTCAACATCAAATCCGGCCGGGTCGGCGGCTACCTGGAGGCCCGCCGGATCCACGACGTCTGTACGGCGAACGGCGTACCGGTGTGGTGCGGCGGCATGCTCGAAACCGGACTTGGCCGGGCCGCCAACCTGGCGCTGGCCGCGCTGCCCGGGTTCGCGTTCCCCGGCGACACGTCCGCGTCCGCCAGGTACTACCGGACGGACATCACGCCTCCGTTCGAGCTCAGCGACGGCCGGCTCGCGGTTCCGACGGGTCCGGGACTCGGGGTCGCGCCGCTGCCGGACGTGCTGGACGCGGTGACCGTCCGGACCGAATGGATCGATCTTGTCGGATCGGACGGATCGACCGCATAATTTCGTCGTATGCGACAACCTCCGGCCGGGTACGGTGGAACTAGCGTCGAGGACGTGCTCGTCCCGACCGCGAATCCCGTCCGGGCCGGCCTGGAAGGTGTCCTCGACGACATCGGTACGACGCTGCTCGACGTGGTGTGCGGCGATCCGGGCCGTGCCGACGACCTCGGCGGCGTGGTCATCCACGACCCACTCGACGACCAGGTGCTGCCCCGGCAGGCGCTGGTGCTCGGCGTCGGCCTGCACGACCCGGCCGATCTGGTCCGGGTGGTCGGAGAGGTCGGGCGGCACGGCGCCGCGGCGCTCGTGGTCCGGGCTCCCGTCGTGGCGGACGAGGAGCTGGTCGCGGCCGCCGAGCGGACCGGGGTCGTCGTACTGGCGTTGGCCCGTGGCGCCTCGTGGACCCAGCTGACGTCGATGGTGCGGTCGTTGATCGCCGGGGGACACCCGGGCGCGCTCGAAGCGCTCGGCGGGATCCCGGCCGGTGACCTGTTCGCGCTGGCGAACGCGATCGCGGCGCTGCTGGACGCGCCGATCACGATCGAGGATCCGAGCACCCGGGTGCTGGCGTTCTCCGGGCGCCAGGAGGCGGCCGACCCGTCCCGGGTGCAGACGATCCTGTCCCGGCAGGTGCCGCGCGAGTACACCCGGATCCTGCGCGAGCGTGGCGTGTTCCAGGAGATCTTCCGGACCGACCAGCCGGTGTTCGTGGCGCCGCTGCCGGAGTACGGCGAGCTGCCGCGGGTGGCGATCGCGGTCCGGGCCGGAGACGAGATCCTCGGCACGATCTGGGCGGCCGTCACCGAGCCGCTGCCGCCGGATCGTGGGCAGGCGCTGTGCGATGCGGCGAAGCAGGTCGCGCTGTACATGATCCGGCAGCGCGCCGGGGCCGACGTCGAGCGGCGGCTGCGCGCGGACCTGCTGCGGACGGCACTGGAGAGCGGCCCGGGCTCCGGCGAGGCAATCCGCCGCCTGGGCCTGGCCGACGAGCCCGCCGTAGTCCTCGCCGTCGGCCTCCTCGACGCCGACGGCGGGTCGGGAAGCGGGACGGCAAGCAGGGCGGGAGGTGGGGGTGACGGTCGGGCCGGCGCGGAGGTCTTGGGGCGGACTGCTGCTGAGCTTGTTGCTGAGCGCAAGCGGTTGGCGGATGCGTTTGGGATGCATCTGGCCGCGGTGCACCCGCGGTCGGCGGCCGGTCTGATCGGCGAGGTCGCGTACGGCGTCGTACCGCTGCCACGAACCCGCCCCGACGCCGACGCTCGCCCGGACGCCGAGGACCGGGCGGTGCGGATCGCCACCGACTTCCTCGGCCGGATCGGCCCCCGCCTGCGGCCGCTGGTCGGCATCGGCTCACCGGTCGTCGACGGGTCCGCCCTGTCCCGTTCCCGGACCGGCGCCGACCGCGCGCTCCGGGTGCTCAGGTCCCGCGGCTCCACCCAGCAGGTCGCAAGGGTCGCGGACGTGTACGTCGAGGCGCTGCTGCTCGAGCTCGCCGACCTGGTCCCGCGCGACGACCTGTCGTCCGGCCCGGTCGCGCGGCTGGCGGCGTACGACGCGAAGCACCGTAGCCTTCTGGTGGACACGCTCCGGGCCTGGCTCGACGCGTTCGGCGACGTCGCGGTCGCGTCCGCGGCGATGTACGTGCACACGAACACGTTCCGGTACCGCCTGCGCCGGGTCGCCGAGGTCGGCGGGATCGACCTCGACGACCCCGACGTCCGGTTCGCGATGATGCTGCAGCTGCGCCTGATGACGCTGACGTCACGCTAGGCCGAGCGACCCGAGCAGGAACGCGAGCCATTCCGCGTCCTGCGTCAGCGCCACCTCCTCGCTGGTCGCCGCGCCGTGCCCCGCGTCGTCGTACACATGCACGAGGATCGGCAGCTCGCCCTGCTGCGCGGCCTGCAACCGCGCGGCGAACTTCCGCGCGTGCCACGGCCGGCAGCGCGGATCGGTCGCGCCGGCCTGCAGGTAGACGGCGGGGAAGACGTTCGGCTCGACCAGCTGGTACGGCGACAACCCGAGCAGCCGGCGGATCTCGCCGGGGTCGTCGGGATCGCCCCACGCCTTGCGGATCACGAAGTCGAGGTACGGATCGCGGAGGCCGCCGATCAGGTCGAGCAGCGGCGCCCGCGGCAGCACCGCACGCCACAGGTCGGGCCGCTTCGTCACCGCGACCCCACACATCAGCCCGCCGTCCGAACCGCCGGTCAACGCCAGCCGATCAGGCGTCGCGAGCCCTTGAGCGATCAGGTGCTCGGCAACCGCGACCAGATCGGAGTCCCGGACGTACCGCCGCTCCCGGTGCGCCGCGAGATACCAATCGCGCCCGTACTCGCCGCCGCCACGCAGATGCGCCTGCACGAACACCCCGTCCGCGGACACGAACGCGGCCAGATCGCTTTGGTACGAAGGCAGGTACGGCACGTTCGCCGCGCCGT
Source organism: Kribbella sp. (assembly GCF_035655035.1). Classification (GTDB taxonomy): domain Bacteria; phylum Actinomycetota; class Actinomycetes; order Propionibacteriales; family Kribbellaceae; genus Kribbella. Next base: position 13,387 of record NZ_DASRVN010000547.1, read on the forward strand.
ACGCCGAGATCAGCACCGGACCTCCCGCCGTCCGCCGGACCAACCGGAACGGGATCCGCTCACCGTCCGGGGCGACCGCGAAGTGGTCCTCGACCGTCGCGTCCAGCGTCACGGCCGGCGCGACGAGCTCCTCGATCGTGTCGTCGCCGGGCCGATGCCGGTAGACGCCCCACGAGCTGGTCAATGTAGAGAACGCGAACACGAACTCGTCCGGCCGGTTGCCCGCGGCCAGGCTCATCAACGGGAAGAACGGCACCGCGACGGCGCCCCGGCCCGGCAGCGGTACGTCGCCCACCGGCATACCGGCGGTGTCGACCACCCGGATCCGGGCATACGTGTCGTCGAACTCGTTCAGGTAAAGGTAGGAGCCGACAGGCTGCACCGACCGGATCACCGTCGACCCCTCCGGCACCAGCTCGATCCACTGCGCCGGATCGTCCGGATCCGCAGCGTCCAGCGGAATCGCGACCAGCCGCCCGCGGGCCGCACCCACATCGGTCACACCGACGTACCGATCACCGACGACGTGACCGGCGACCATGCCGTCGCAGGTCGTCATGAACGGCCGCCAGCCGTCGTCCGACGTCAGGTCGCGGACCGCGATCGGGACCGGGCTGCCCAGCCGGTGACTCGCGACCGCCCACCGCCCGTCCGGCGAGAACTGGATCACCGTGTGCTCGCGCGACCCGGGCCAGATCGGCACCGGCTCAATCGACGTACCGCCGCCCAGAACATGCCGGAAGACCGCCCGCTCGAAGTCGTGCACGCTGCCCGTGAGCGCCGAGAAGAAGAACCCGCTGCTGTCCGGCAGCCAGGCCGCACCACCGGTCCAGGCGTCGTGCAGCACCTGCGTCGGCGCCCCGTCCAGCAACTCTCCGGTCACGGCGGAGATGAGCCGGATCGTGTTGTTCTCGCTGCCGTCGGTGCAGACGCCGATCGCGAGCACCCGCCCGTCCGGCGACGGCGAGAGCCACGACAGTACGGCGCCGTCGTCGAGCCGGTGCAGCACCTGCCCGTCGCCGTACGGCTCGTCCGCGACGACGAGTTCGGTCGTACCGCGGAACCAGCGGCCGGCGGCGTACTTCGGCAGCGGCGGCCGCGCGCCGGCGTCGTACGTCTCGATCAGCTTCCGCGCCGCGGCCGGGTCCTGGCCCCGGTAGGCGACGGCGGTCGCGAGCGAGGCCTGCTGTCGTTGCCACTCGTGGACCTCGTCGGTGTCGTCCTCGAGCCAGCGGTACGGGTCGGGGACCCGGACCCCGGCCACGTTCTCGGCGGCGTCGACGGTGCGGCTCGGTGGGTAGGGGATCACGCCGGCTCCGGGGTGAACTCGGCCCGGAGCCGCTCGAAGGCGCCGGGGATGCGATGGACCTCGCGGAAGTGGATCAGCGCGTCGTACGCCGCCGCGCAGTCGGTCGGCACGAACTCGCCGTTCGAGAGCATGCCTTCGGCAACCATGTCGGCGGGCTCCACGAGCGCGATCGGATACCCGAGGCGGTCGAGCCGGGCCTCGATGCTGTTCGGCGGCGGCACCCGCTGTTCGAGCGTCACGTCACAGTCGAACGGCCGCGCGCTGCGCTCGGTGAAGCGGACCTCCGGGCCCGTTCCGTAGGTCGTACCAATCACTACGACGCCGTCGGCGGGCAGCATTCCGCCGACCGTCGTCCGGCCGAGGAACGGGGTGCGCTGGACATGGGCGTTGTGCGCGCTGACCACGATGCGGTCCTCGCGGTCCGCGATCCAGCGCACGGTATCGGCCATGAACACGTCCCGCGGGTACGGCCCGCTGACCGGTCCGGCCAGCTCCTCGACGAACGCGTGCAGCGAAGCGGCGCACCGGATCGCGATCTCGTCGCCGAGAACGGCCGCGCGGTCCTCGAGTCGCGTGAGCCCGTCGAGCAGCTGGAACCGTTCCGCGGCCGGCATCCGGTCGAGCCGGATCGCTGCCTCGGTGCGGCCGCCGAGCTCGCTCAGCCGGAGCAGCTCCTCGTCGCCGGGATGCCGCGGCATCCGCGCGAGGCAAGCGCGAACGGCGGACCCGGGGGACGTGGACGAACCGGGCAGGTCCATCCCGTAGAACCGGACCCGGCCGTTCTGCCGGCGCATCCATTCCAGCTGCCGGCGCATCGGCTCGCACTCCCCGAACCGGTACGTGATGCCGTCCCGCGCCACCGCATCGACGGGTCCGGTGCCGCCGCGGATCCACTCCGCCACGGTCAGCCCCTCGGCGTACCCGGACTCCATCACGAACGCGGTGAAGCCCAGCTCCCGGACCAGGAACCGGAGGATCCGGTCCTTGATCCGGTAGAACTCGGTGACGTTGTGGGCGCCTTCGCCGAGCGCGACGATCCGGGCGTCACCGATCAGTTCCCGGAGCCGGCCGAGGTCGGCGAACTCCGCCTCGGGGTCCACCGTGGTGAGTGGGACGGCCACGCGGCCTCCTTCAGTCGTGGAAGTACCAGAGCTCGGGCGAGTACAGGAAGCTGAGCAGCGACCGGAACGACGACGGTGGTCCGGACAGCGTGTTCTTCCAGACCACGAGCGTGTCCGGCGTCGGCAGGTACAGCACCGGCAGGTCCTTGCCGAGCAGGGTCACCTCGGCGCTGAGCGCCTTCGGGTCGGCGCCGAACGTGGACGCGTCGATCAGCTTGTCCGCCGCGGGGTTGCTGTAGCTGCCGAGGTTGAAGCTGCCGGTGGTGTTGAAGAGCGTGTTGCTGCTCGGGTACCCGACGGCCTGGTACAGCGAGCCGGAGTCGAGCAGCGCCCACTCGTTCTTCTTGGCCGGCGCGAACGTGTTCCCGTAGTTCTCGTAGATGTAGTTGACGGCCTTCGTCTCGGACTTCACCGTGATCCCGAGCTTCTTCGCCGCGGACACGAACGCGACGTCGCGGGCCTCGACGTACGACGGGCTGTTCGCGGCGATCAGGTTGAAGCTGAGCGGCTGCCCGGCCGGGATGCCCGCGCCGCACTGGTCCGGCCCGGTGCCGGGTCGTTCGCACGTGGTGGTGCCGTCCGGTACGACCTTCCAGCCGTGGTCGGTGAGCAGCTTCTGCGCGGCCGCGGTGTCATGCGGGTACGGCGGCGTCGTACCGAAGTCGGGCGGGTACGGCGACCCGATGCCGGCGGTGCTGTAGTTCTCGGTTGCGGCGCCGTTGTAGACGCCGCGGCTCTTGATGTACCCGGGCTGGTCGATCAGGTGCTGCAGCGCCTGCCGGACGTACAGCTGGGCGATCACCTTGTCGAAGTGGTTGGTGGTGTTCTTGAAGTTGATCGTCAGGTAGTCGAGCCGCGCCGGCGCGGGTGCGCCGTACACGTTGTAGCCCTGCTTCTTGAGCGCGTCGACCTGGGAGATGTACCCGGAGTCGAGCGTGCCGACGGTGAGCGTACCGGCCTTGAACTGGTTGAACGTGGCAACTGTCGACGTGAACGTCTTGAAGTCGATCCGGTCGATCCGGGACTCACCCGGTCCGCTGTACGCCTTGTTCGGCACCAGCGAGTACGAGCCGGTCGCGGGGTCGAACGTCTTCAGCTTGTACGGCCCGTTCACCATCTGCCAGAGCGGGTTGGTGGTGAACGTCGCCTGTGACTCCGATGCCTTGGTCAGGTACTTGTAGATCGCGTGCGCGTTCTTCGGCTGGTTGTAGTCCAGGTGTGGCCCGCCCTCCTTGGCGATGTTCCACGCCTTCGAGGGCAGTACGTAGATCAGTTCCAGCATCGAGAGCAGGTACGACGGGTTGTACGCCTTCGTGAGCTTCATCGTCACGGTCCGCGGGTCCGTGGCCAGGACCGTGAAGCCGTCCGGGAACTGGCCCGGCGTGTAGAAGCTCCAGTTGGCCGGGTCCTCCGCGATCGCGGCCTTCAGCAGCGCGATCGAGAACACGACGTCGTCCGCGGTGACCGGCGTACCGTCGGACCACTTGTAGTCCTTGAGCGCGATCGTCACGGTCTTCCGGTCGGCGCTGTACTTCGGCTGCTCGGCCATGCTCAGCTCGGGATCGACGGGCTTGTCGCCCTCGCTGCTCGCGCGGTAGAGCGATCGCCAGAGCAGACCGCGGGCGATCACGCCGCCGTTCTGCGACGCCGGTTCGTAGGGGTAGATGTAGTTCGGGTTCAGACCGGGGCTGAGGGCAACGGTCACGGTGCCGCCGGCCTTCGGCTTGCCGGTCTCGCCGGGCAGTTTGTCGTAGCTGCCGGCGTCCGCCTTCTGCGTAGCGCCACTGCTTGAGCAGGCGGCGGTCAGCATCGCGATGGCGACCGCGGCCGTGAGCACGTTCTTCATGTGTCGCTCCTTGAGGTTCACTGGGCGCCTTGGCCGACGGCCTCGCGGAGGGCCTCGGCGAGCAGGTTGAGTGCCAGCACGGTGAGGATGATGCAGCCGCCGACCGGTACGACGAGCCACCAGTAGCCCGACGTGATCGAGGTGACGCCGCTGGACAGCTGGCCGCCCCAGTCGGTGGCGGGGTAGCGGAGGCCGAACCCCAGGAAGCCGAGCGTGGCGACGATCAGCACCGCGTCGGCGACCTGGAAGGTGATGTTGACGATGATCACGCCGAGGGCGTTCGGGATCAGGTGGGTGAGGATCAGCCGCCGCCGGGACGCGCCCATCGTCTTCGCGGCGAGGACGAACTCCCGGACCCGCAGTACGAGCACCTCGCCGCGGACCAGCCGGGCCGCGACCAGCCACGAGAACCCGCCGATCACCAGGCTCAACGACCAGACGCTGGCGTTGAACCGGGCCGACAGGATCAGTACGACGAACAGGAACGGTACCGACAGCCCGACGTCGACGAGCCGCATCAGGGCGCCGTCGAGGACACCGCCCGCGAGCCCGGCGACCGCGCCGTACAGCGTGCCGATCGTGGTCGCGGTGACCGCCGCGAGCAGTCCGATCTGTAGGGAGACCTGGCCGCCGCGCATCAGCCGGCCGAGGACGTCGAACCCGTTCGTGTCGGTGCCGAGCGGATAGCCGGGACCGGGCGGCAAGGCCGCGTTGACGATGTCGACGTCGGTCTGGTTGGTGTGGTGGAGGAGCGGCCCGAGGAAGCAGAACCCGACCAGCAGGATCAGGATCAGCAGACCGGCCAGGCCGAGCGGATGGTCCTGGAGCCGCAGCCTGGGCCGGGTCCGGGTGACGGTTTCGGCGTCGATGTTCGTCACGATGACTCCTAGGCGATCAGGGTGATGCGACGGTCGGCGGCCGCGAGCGCGACGTCGGCGAGGAGGTTGCCGAGCACGGTCAGTACGGCGCCCATCAGCGTGTAGGCGAGCAGGACCGGGTAGTCCTCGCGCTGCAGGCTGTTCAGGAACAGCAGGCCGAGACCGGGATAGTTGAACAGCGACTCGGCGATCAGATTGCCCGCCAGCAGGCTCGGGATCGACAGCCCGAGCAGCGTGATCAGCGGCAGGCAGGCGTTCCGCAGCAGGTGCCGGGTGATGATCAGCCGGTCGGGCAGACCCTTGGCGCGGGCGACCCGGATGTAGTCCTGCCCGAGCTGCTCGAGCGCCGCGGATCGCTGGTACTGCGAGAAGATCGCGACGTTCGTGACGGCCAGCGTGATGACCGGCAGCGCCATCGCGTGCGGATCGGTGATGACGACCCACGGGGAGTGGGACTGCGACGCCTCGGCCGGGAAGAGGTGTACGGCCTGGCTGAGTCCGGCGATCAGCAGCAGCCCGAGCAGGAACACGGGCGTCGCGTAGAGGGTGTACGCGAGCGCGGTGCCGAGCCGGTCGACGACGCTGTTGCGCTTGACCGCCTGCAGGATGCCGAGCGGTACGGCGATCACCAGCGAGAGGACGAGCCCAGCCAGCGACAGCATCGCGCTCCGCGGGCCGTTCTGGACCAGCAGCGTGGCCACGTCCTGGTTGAGCTTGTACGAACGACCGAGATCGCCGTGCACGAGCTGCCCCAGGTAGCTCACGTACTGGACGACGAACGGCCGGTCGAACCCGTGCTGATGGTTGAACATGGCAACGGCCTGCGGCGACGCCTTCGGACCGAGGACGACCCGGCCCGGGCTGCCGGACACCACGTGCAGCAGGAAGAACATCACCGCGGAGATCCCGAGCAGGACGAGGACCGAGATCAGCAGCCGCCGGACGACGTACCGGGTCATCGTGCTGCCCCCAACGGGAAGTGGCACGCGACCCGGTGGTCCCCGGACACCGTGGTCAGTTCGGGTTCGGTCTCCGCGCACAGGTCGGTCGCCAACGGGCAGCGGGTACGGAAGCGGCAGCCGCTCGGCGGATCGAAGACGCTCGGCAGCTCACCACGGACCCGTACGTCGGCGTCCGGGCGGGCGGCCGACGGGTCCGGGTCGGGGACCGCGGCGAGCAGGCCGGCGGTGTACGGGTGGGCCGTGGCGGTGTAGACGTCGTCGGTCGTACCGGTCTCGACGAGCTTGCCGAGGTACATCACGCCGACCCGGTCGGCCAGGTAGCGGACGACGGCCAGGTCGTGGGAGATCACGACGCTGCTCAGGCCGAGGTCGCGCTGGGTACGGCGCATCAGGTTGAGGACCTGGGAGCGGACCGAGACGTCGAGGGCGCTGACGGGTTCGTCCGCGACCAGGACCTTCGGGTTCAGCGCGAGCGCCCGGGCGAGGCCGATCCGTTGCCGCTGGCCGCCGGACAGCTCGTGCGGGTAGCGCTCGAGGATCGTCTTCGGCAGGCCGACCTCGCTGAGCAGTTCACCGGCGCGGGCCGCTCGTTCGGACCGGTTGCCGAGGCCCTGGATCGCGAGCGGTTCGCGCAGGATGGTGCCGATCCGCATCCGCGGGTCCAGCGACGCGCTCGGGTCCTGGAACATCATCTGCAGCTGCGCCCGGCGGTCCCCGAGCGCGCGCGAGCTGAGGCCCGCGACCGACGTACCGTCGTACAGCACGTCGCCGCCGGTCGGGCGGTCCAGCGCGACGATCATCCGGCCGAGCGTGGACTTGCCGCAGCCGGATTCCCCGACCAGGCCGAACGTCTCTCCGGCCCGTACGTCGAAGCTCACGCCGGACACCGCCTTCACCGTGCGGCGCGGACCGAACAGGCTGGTGCGGCCCGCGCCGTACTCCCGGACCAGACCGTCCACGCGCAGCCGCACCTGGTCGTCGGGGGAGGACCCGGTGTCCTTGGTACGGGGTGTGATCGTCAGCGTCTCGTCGACCGGGTGCCAGCAGGAGTACGTCGTGTCGCCGTCCTGGGTGCGCTCCGGTGCTTGCTCCCGGCAACGGTCCGTGGCGGCGGCGCAGCGCGGCGCGAACGCGCAGGCCGGGCTCGGCGCGGTGAGGTCCGGCGGAGCGCCGGGAATGCTGTGCAGTTCCTGCCGGCGGTCGTGGGCGAGCGTCGGGATCGAGGACAGGAGGGCGTGCGTGTAGCGGTGCCTCGTCGTACTGAACAGGGCCTTGGTCGGTCCGGTCTCGGCGACCTGGCCGGCGTACATCACCGCGACCCGGTCGGCGTGCCCCGCGATCACGCCCAGATCGTGGGTGATCAGGATCATCGCCATCCCGAGGCGTGCCTTCAGGTCCGCGAGCAGGTCGAGGATCTCCGCCTGGACGGTGACGTCGAGGGCGGTGGTGGGTTCGTCGGCGATGACGACCCGCGGCTCGCAGACCAGCGCCATCGCGATCAGTATCCGCTGCCGCATCCCGCCGGACAGCTCGTGCGGGAACGCGTCCATCCGCTCGGCGGGCGAGGGGATGCCGACCAGGTGCAGCACCTCGGTGGCTCGGTCGCGGGCCTCCCGCTTGCCGGCGCCGCGGTGCAGCCGGAGCGGTTCGGCGACCTGCTCACCGATCCGTTTCGTCGGGTTCAGCGCGGTCATCGAGTCCTGGAAGACCATCGCGATGTCGTTCCCGCGCAGCCTGCGGTACGCGTCCGGTGCCAGCCCGGTCAGCTCCCGGTCGTCGAACCGGATCGACCCGCCGGTGACGGTACCGCCGGCCGGCAGCATGCCCATGATCGCCAGCCCGGTCATCGACTTGCCGGAGCCGGTCTCGCCGACCACGCCGAGCGTCTCGCCGGCCCGCAGTACCAGGTCCGCCCGCGTCACCGGCCGGACGATCCGGGACCCCCGCCGGATCTCGACCGACAGGTCGCGAACGGTCAGCAGCCCTTCGCCCTGGGAGTCGTTCATCGGACGATCGTCCTGCCGCAGCCGCGGATCGTGTTGGTCCGCCCGGACAGATCACCCGCCCCTACTTCATCCGATCGAACTACTCCGGAGATCGGCCCTTCCGGTGTGTAGGTACTGCGCTCGGCCATCGCTGTCCCGGCCGACGAAGGCGACCGGCCAGTGCACGCCTCCGGAGGGCTCGACCGGCAGCAGGCTGTCGCCGCGCCAGGCGACCAGTTCGGTCCGGTGCGGCTGATCACCGACCTCCGCGCTGACCCCGATCGGCGTCTGCTCCAGCCACAGCCGACCATCGGTGTCCAGCCGTACGTCGGTGATCGACTCCCGCGACGTGTACCGCCCGACGTACCGCTCAGGATGCGCGGGGCGAGCGCCCGGATCCGGCACCGGCAGCTCCGGGAACGTGACACCTGCCAGCTCCTGCAGCAGCCGCCCCATCAGCTCGGCGTGCACCGGCCGCGGCGTACCGCCGTTCGTCAGGATCGCGATCGCCACATCACGCTCCGGTACGACGCGCAGGAACGCCGCCTGCCCGACCGTCGACCCGTCGTGCCCGATCACGGTCCCGCCCGGCAGCTCGCTCATCTCCCAGCCGAGACCCCAGGCGTCCGCCCAGCCGATGTCGGGCAGCGTGATCTGCGGTTCCTGCATCGCGGCGGCGCTGTCTGCGCTGAGCACCTGCCCCTGCAGCCGTGCGAACCGGACCAGGTCCCGCGCGCGCATCGCCAGCATCGACCCGGCCGGCGCGTTCGAGCGCGCCATCGCCCAGGTCTTCACCGGTTGCCCGTGGAGGTGCCCGACGGCGGCGCGGTGCAGGATCGCCTCGTACGGGTTGTTCGCGGCGTGCGTCATCCCGAGCGGCTCGAACAGGTGGTCCCGCATGCACGCGTCGAACTGCTTGCCGCGGACCACCTCGATCAGCCGGCCGAGCACGCAGAACGCGGCGTTGTTGTACGAGAACATCGACCCGGGCGCGAACAGCTGCGGTACGTCGGCCAGCAGGTCGACGTACCGCTCGATGCAGTCGTCGCCGGGCCCCGTGTCGGTGAAGATGTCACCCTCGAACCCGGCCACGTGACACATCAGCTGCCGCACGGTCACGTCCCGCGCGAATCCGGGGAGGTACCGCCGCACCGGCGCGTCGAGCTCCACCTTCCGCTCGTCCACCAACTGCATCGCCAGCGTGGCCGTCAGCACCTTCGTCACCGACCCGATCTGGAAGATCGAGTCGGTGGTCGCCTCGACACCGGTCGCGGTGTTGAGCACGCCGGCGGCCGCGTCGACGACCTCACCGCCCACCCACACCCCGACCGCGATCCCCGGCACCGCATGCTCCGCGATCAACCCGGGCAACCGCTCCTGCAACCAGCTCTGAACGTCGCGCACTCCAGCCTCCTGACACGATTTCCCGCACGGTACGCCGCCGAGATGGTTTCATGGAGTACCCCACCGCCCCGAGGGAGTTGTTCCGATGCGCCGATTTCTGATCCTGCTGGTGAGCCTGTCGCTGCTCGGTCTGAGCGGTCCCGTGGCGCGGGCAGCGCCCGGCGGGGACCGGGACGTGATCGTCCAGCTCTTCGAATGGAACTGGAACTCGGTCGCCCGCGAGTGCGGCCAGGTGCTCGGCCCGAAGGGGTACGGCGCGGTGCAGGTCTCGCCGCCGCAGGAGCACGTCGTACTGCCCGGCTCGGGGTATCCGTGGTGGCAGGACTATCAGCCGGTCAGCTACAAGCTCGACAGCACCCGGCGAGGGACCCGTAGTCAGTTCGTTGCCATGGTCAACAGCTGCCACGCGGCCGGCGTCAAGGTGTACGCCGACGCCGTGATCAACCACATGACCGGCGGTTCGGCGGGCGGCACCGGCAGCGCGGGGTCGCCGTACAGCCACTACGACTACCCGGGGACGTACCAGACGCAGGACTTCCACGACTGCGGGCGGAACGGGAACGACGACATCGTCAACTACAACGACCGGTGGGAGGTGCAGAACTGTGAGCTCGTCGACCTGGCCGATCTGGCGACCGAGTCGGACTACGTGCGCGGGCGGATCGCGGCGTACCTGAACGACCTGCTCTCGATCGGCGTCGACGGGTTCCGGCTGGACGCCGCGAAGCACATCCCGGCGACGGACATCGCGGCGATCACGTCCCGGTTGTCGCGGCCGGCATACATCTATCAAGAGGTGATCTACGGCGCGGGGGAGCCGATCACTCCGGACGAGTACGTCGGGAACGGGGACGTGCTGGAGTTCCGGTACGGGAAGGACCTGGCGAAGATCTTCAACAGCGAGAAGCTCGCATACCTGCGGACGTTCGCGGAACCGCTGCCGTCGGACAAGGCCGTGGTGTTCACCGACAATCACGACACGCAGCGGGGGACCGGCGTACTGACGTTCCGCGACAACGGACGGTACGCGATGGCGAACGCGTTCATGCTCGCCTGGACGTACGGTACGCCGAAGGTGATGTCGAGCTACGAATACACCTCCAACGATGAAGGACCGCCGTCGACGAGCACGGGGCAGACGGTCGACACGACGTGCTTCACCAACCGCTGGCGGTGCGAGCACGAGTGGCGGGTGATCGCGAACATGGTCGGCTTCCACAACGCCGTCCGCGGCACTGCCGTCACTGACTGGTGGGACAACGGCAACGACGCGATCGCCTTCGGCCGCGGTTCGAACGGCTACCTCGTCCTGAACGACGAGAGCACCGCGCTGACCGGTCGCAGTTTCCACACGGACCTGCCGGCCGGTACGTACTGCGATGTCTTCCACGGCGACTACACGCCGGGGCACTGCAGCGGGCCGACGTACACCGTGGACTCGTCAGGCTGGTTCCGCGCCGACATCGCGGCCACGGACGGCCTGGCCCTGCACGTGGCGGCGAAGGTGTCTTAATCGGTCGACGATGCGCCGAGAGGTGTCAGGCGGACCTGCACCGGGCGGCCGTCGGCGGTGTCGAACTCGATCCGGGTCGCCGTTCCGTCCGGGGTCGCCCGGCAGGGCTGATCTGCGCCGGCTTGCCAATGGCCGCTGACGACCACCGTCAGGCGGTGCGGTTGGCTGGGGTTGGTCTGCCACGGGCGGGAGAAGGAGGTGTAGCGGCCGACGTAGGTGTTGCCCTGGTACTGGTCGGGATCCCGGCCGTCGTACAGGTGCAGGTCGGGGTCGCACACCGCCAGTACGAGATCGTTGCCCTCGGCACGGGTCAGCAGCATCGACGGAGTGTCGACCTCGCGGACCGGGCCCGCGTTCAGGTCCCGGGTGGGTTCGAAGAGGGCGTACCCCGTGATGCCGGTGGCCCGGTCCGCGACCACGTGGGCGACGGTGTCGGCGCGCAATACCTCGTACGGCGCGGTGCCGGGATCGGCCATCGCGGCGGCGAACTCGGCCATCGACGCGGGCGTTGCGTCGACCAGCATCGCGTACTCGTAGCCGGCGTCGCGGGGCGCGGTGCCGTGCCGGATCCAGGCGGTCGCGAAGTCGCCCGTCGTCGGCTGGTCGGTGCCTTGGTCGCGGGACTCCTGGGTGGTCCGGGACAGGCTGACCCGCTGGCCGGCGGGCAGGTAGTACCCGATTCCCTTGTCGTCGAGAAGCCATCGGCTCCGGACGTCGGTGCATTCGTACGGGAAGCTCGTGACCGGGACGGTGTCGCCGAGGTACGTCGGTGCGTCCGGGGTGGCGAGCGCCGTCTGGAAGAGCGTCGTCTCGGTCTCGTTCACCCGGTCGGTGTTCGCGATTCCGGTGCCGACGGCAACGATCCGGTCGTCGAAGCAGAACACGGACTTCAGCGCGCGGTGCGAGCCGTCGTACTTCGGGTGCTCGTGCAGCCGCATCGCGAACATGCCGTGCCGGTCGTCGATCGTGTGCGCACCGGCGAACGCGGAGTCGGTGAGCAGCATCTCCTCGATCACGCCGGTGAGGTCCGCCTTGAGCGCGGGCAACGGCAGGTTGATGGCTGTCGTCCCGGGCCAGCGGTTCCAGTTCCAGCCGTTCTGGTTGAAGCCGGAGGCGACGTTGGTGACCGGGTTCCCGCGACTCTGGACCTGGATCTGGCCGTACGTCGAGTACCGGCCGTACCAGTTCGAACCGTCGTAGATCTCGGTGGACCAGAGGTAGCGGTTGTGGCCGCGGACCGACACCATCCAGTCCGCGCGCCGGTGCAGCGACAGGGCGGCGTAGTTGAGCGCCCAGTTGCCGTCGGGAGTCGGCTCGGCCGGGATGTTGCGTGCCTTGAGCCTGTTGAGCAGCAGACGCGGGCCGGTCGACGGTTGTGCGGGCAGGAGCCGGAGGAGCGCGGCCGTGAGCTCCGGGTCGACGTCGGACGAGCCGTCCGGGGTGCCTGCCAGTGCGGCCCAGACGTACGCGTTGAGCGACATACCGGTGAGGCCTGTGGGGTGTCGACCGGTGATGGACAGCGGCCAGTTCACGGCGTTCGCGTACGTACGCATGGTGAGCAGCACGTGCTTCAGCGACTCGTGTGCGGGCTGCGAGATCCGGAAGGCACCGCCGCTGAGCATGTAGACGAACGGCGCGACACCGTTGAGCCCGTCGCGGCTGTAGTCCGGGTAGAAGCCGATGTGGTGGAACGACGTCCCGTCCACCTTGACGCCGTCCTGGATCCCCGCACTCGGCAGCAACGCCTTGCTGAGCCAGGTCTGGAGAGCGTGCAGGTACGCAATCTGCTCGGCAACGCTGTCCCGCAGCAGGATCGCCGGGACCATGCCCTGCACGGTGGTGTTCAGGATGTCCATGGTGCCGCCGTACGCCTGCCGGTCGTCCCAGCTCCGGAAGAGCCGGCCGAGGCCGGAGAACCAGGTGACGTCCGCCCGTACCGCGTCCAGCAGGCCCGCGTCGCGGAGTACGTCCCGCATCAAGTAGACGGAGTCGTACCACCCGCGGCCGTCATACCCGAAGTGGTGGATGGTGCCCTGCGTACTGCCGCGTTGCCAGCCCTGGTCGCGGAGATGGACGACGATGCGCAGGTACAGCTCGGCCAGCGCAGGCCTGTCCGCCGGTCTGAGGGCGTACGCCTGCGCAAGCTGCTTCATCAACGTGGTGTAGTCCTTGAGGGCGGCCGCGTTGACGAACGTCTTGAGGTCGGCCGCGATCGCGGGCGGGTACACCCCGGCCTGGTACGACACGATCGGCCGGCCGCCGCCGAGGGAGTCGCGGGACGGTACGCCGAGGGCGTCGACCTGGGCGGCGAGCACCTGGACGGTCGAGCTGCTGGTGGGGACGAGGAAGTCGTCGTGGTAGCGCGTGACGAGTGCCTGCAGCGAGTCGAGCTCCACGGCGGACGGTGCCGGTGTGGCGGGGCGGTTGCTGGTGAGGAGCTGGTCGAAGAGGTACAGCGCCTGCCAGTGGGAGTTGTCGCCGTCGTCGGTCTCGAGCGCGACGAAAGGTACCTGCTCGTCGCGGGTCGGCTGGTCGGGGCGGAGGTCCATGTTGAGGACGAGCTGGTCGACGTACAGGGTGCCGGTACGGCGGGGCGCGATCAGGCGCACGGTGTCCATGCCGGGCTGTGGGCGGCCCTCGAGGTCGTAGCCGTACCGGACCCACGCCGTACGCCAGCCGGTGAAGTTGAGGCGGAACTCGAACCACGCGGCGGCCCGCGGTCCGTTGCCGAACTCGAAGCGGACCACGTCGTCGATCGGTGTCTCGTTGTAGAGCCAGACCGAGAACGTGTCGACGACGCCTTGCCAGCATTGGTCGGACCCTGGGAGCTGACCTGGGCGGTAGGCGTCGGGGGTGAAGTTCAGGTCGGCCCGGATCGTGACGGCGGAGCCGGGGGAGTAGTCCCAGCGGAGCGAGCGGGTGCCGCAGCGGGCGGCGCGGTCGGTGATGGTGAGGGTGGATCCGGCTCCGGCGCTTACTTGGTCTGGTACGGCGGTCTCGAAGAGGAAGGCGGGTGGTTGTAGTTGGAGCGCCTGCTGTTCCAGGTCGGTTGCTGGGGTCGCTGCGTTGGCGCGGGTCGGTAGGGTCAGCGCGCCTGCGGTCAGAAGGGCGCCCGACAGCGCCGCGCGGCGGGTGAGGCTGAGGCGAGGGGAGATCTCCGGCATGATTCCTCCACTGGTCACGAAGTGATGGCACTCAACGCGGCCGGAAAAGGAGGAATCAAGGCGTAATCGCCGACCCGCGGACGGCAGGTCGGCGTCGTGCGCCTGCAGGTGGCCGGACCGGGCTCAGCCCGCCGGCGGCACCACCGTATAGCCCTGGTCACGGATCGCCTCGAACGCCTGCTCGCGCGCCTCGGCGGACGGGAACGCGGCGACAACCTGCTTCGAGTCGAGGTCGATCTCGGCCACGGTGGCGCCGTGCGACTCGAGCACGCCGGTGATGGTGTTCGTGCAGTGCGAACAGGTCATGTCGGGTACTTCGAACACCTCGGACATGCTGGATTCCTCCTGAGAGTCGGGACTTCCGGTAATGCGTACGACGTCGAGCATCCGGACGAACGTGTCGACGAACAACTCGACCACCGCCGGGAGCAAGGTGACCCGCCGCCCGGCCGTCGCGGTCGGCCCGAGGGTCGCGGTCCGCCCGGGCGTCGCGGCGGTCGGCGTGGGTGCGGGGATGGTTACGGGCATGTTGGCGAGGCACCTGGGAACCTCGGCGTACGCGAGCGGACTGTACTGCCGGGCCAGCCCCGGATCCCCGTGCGGCTGAGCGATCTTCGCGTCCTTCATCTCCCGCAACACCGTCCGCGACTCGGCGGTGTACGCCACCCCACCACCCGGCCGCCGCTCGAACCGCACCGGCACCACCCCGCGCCGGAACGTCTCCGACTGCAACCCCCAGAACCAGGTATTGGCCACCACCCCGAAGATCCCCGACTCCTGCAGCCCACGAGCAAACTCACCCGGCGACCGGTACGGCGTCTGCCCAGCAATCCACGAGTGCTGCACCAAAGCCCGCGCGGTCGTCTCGAACCCAACCCCCAAAATCTCCACCACATCCCGAT
>NZ_DASRVN010000548.1:0-7539 GCF_035655035.1 Kribbella sp.
GCTGTCGGCCAGCGACGAGGTCGCGAAGGCCAGCCGGGACGGCACGTTCGCCTTGATCAGACCGGTGACGACATCCACGGACGGGCGCTGCGTGGCGAGCACCAGGTGGATGCCGGCGGCCCGGGCCAGCTGGGTGATCCGGACGATCGAGTCCTCGACGTCGCGCGGCGCGACCATCATCAGGTCGGCGAGCTCGTCGACGATCACCAGCAGATACGGGTACGGCGTGAGCACGCGCTCGGACCCGGGCGGGGGCTTCACCTTGCCGCCGCGGACCGCCTTGTTGAAGTCGTCGACATGCCGGAACCCGAACGCCGCGAGGTCGTCGTACCGCATGTCCATCTCGCGGACGACCCACTGCAGCGCCTCGGCAGCCTTCTTGGCGTTGGTGATGATCGGGGTGATCAGGTGCGGGATGCCCTCATAGTTGTTCAGCTCGACCCGCTTCGGGTCGACCAAGATCATCCGCACCTCGTCGGGCGTGGCGCGCATCAGCACCGAAGTGATCAACGAGTTCACGAACGACGACTTACCCGAACCGGTGGCACCCGCGACCAGCAGGTGCGGCATCTTCGCCATGTTCGCGACGACGAAGCCGCCCTCGACGTCCTTGCCGAGGCCGGCCACCATCGGGTGGTGGTCGTTGCGGGCGGTCGCCGACCGGATCACGTCGCCGAGGCTGACGATCTCCTTGTCGACGTTCGGGATCTCGATCCCGATCGCGGACTTGCCCGGGATCGGCGACAGGATCCGGACATCGGCCGATGCGACCGCGTAGGCGATGTTCTTGGACAGCGCGGTGACCTTCTCGACCTTCACCGCGGAGCCGAGCTCCACCTCGTAGCGGGTGACGGTCGGGCCGCGGGTGTAGCCGGTGACCTGGGCGTCGATGCCGAACTGGTCGAACACCTCGGTGAGCCGGTCGACGACCTGGTCGGACGCCTTGGTGCGGGCCTTGTGCACCGAGCCCGGCTTGAGCATCTGCCCGTCGGGCAGCGTGTACGTGATGTCGCCGGACAGGCTCAGCTGCTCGACGCGCTGCGGCAGCGGCGTGTGCGGCGGCGGCTCGGGAGCCGGCGCCGGCGGTTTACTCTCCGCGGCCGGCGGCTCGAACGCGATCTCGGCAGCCGGCTCGAACGGAGGCTCGTCGTACGGCTCCTCGTCCGCAGGCGGCTTGGCCTTGGACTTGCGGCCGCGCTTCGGCGTCTCCTCGAGCACCGGCGAGTCGTACGGCTTGACCGTAGGGTCGTTGTCGTCCTCGAGCTCGGCCTTGGCGCGGCGCTGCTTGCGGGTCAGCCGGACGGTGTCGTCGGTCGGCGCGCCCTGCACGGACGGCGCGTCCGCGGGCAGCTCGGTCCGGCCCATCAGTACGTCGAACGCCGCGCGGAACCGCAGCGGGATCGCGTACACCGGCGTACCGGTGACGACCAGCGCGCCGAAGATCGACAGCAGGACCAGCAGCGGGGCGGCGACGTACTGGGTGAGCAGGTCGGACAGGAACGACGAGATGAAGTAGCCGATCGCGCCGCCGGCGTCGCGCAGCGGGCCGTCGGCCGGGTTGTTCGGCCGGGGCAGCCCGTTGGCGATGTGGATCAGGCCGAGCACGCCGAGGCAGATCGCGGTCCAGCCGATCACCTGCCGCCCGGCCGGACCGTTGCGGTCCGGGTGCCGCAGGGTGCGGATCGCGATCACCACCAGCATCAGCGGCAGCGCCCAGCCGAGCATGCCGATGCTGCCGCCGACGACCGTCCGTACGCCGTCGCCGACCGAGCCCGGCAGGTCCCACCAGATCGCCGCGGCGACCACCACGGCGAGGCCGATCAGGAACAGGCCGGCGCCGTCACGACGGTGCTCCGGCTCCAGGTCGCGGGCGCTGTGACCGATCCCCCGCACCATGCCGCCGAGCAGGTGCGCGATGCCGATCCAGACCTTCACGAATCCGCGGGCGACAGCGAGCATGGCGGCCGCGAACGGACCCGGTCCACTGTTCTTGGGCGTGCTGGTCCGCGCGGCGGAGGTTCCACCACGTTTCGCGCTTTGCCCACGCTTCTGGGCGCCTGACGGACGGGGGCGTCCACCAGCTGCCGAACGGGCCGTGCTCGGCCGTTTGGCGGCTGACTTCTGCGCCCGCGCCGGGGAAGACGTGCGGGTCGCCATATTGCTCAGGCTACCCCGACTACCCCACGAGTCCCATGTGTCACACGCCGATCACGGGGATCACACCGACCCATCCGTAGCATCACGACACGCGAGCGCCGCGCCCCAGACGACTCAGACGGCCCAGACGACCCAGGTGCCACAGCACGACGAAGCAGCCGAGCGCGGCCAGACCGCCCGCCACCAGGCCGGACAGCACCACGCGTACGGCGGTCTCGCCCGCCAGGCCGCCCTCCACCCGGCTGAGCTCGACGACCGCGCCGACCAGCGCGAACAACGCCAGCGCGCCGAGGACGACGTACCGGATCCACGCCGGGAGCTTGTCACCCTGTGTGACCACAGCAGGCGTACGGCGGTACCAGCGGTACAGCCACACCGCGAGGATCAGGCAGCCGCCGATCGTGGAGACGTACTGCAGGATGCGGTTGACGCCGCCGAGGAGGTCCGGGTACTCACGGACGAAGTAGCCGTCGCCGTGCGTGAAGGAGTCCCAGATCACGTGGGTCAGCGCACCGACGACGGCGGACAGCACCGTCCAGAGCAGGACCGCTAAAGAGATCCTGCCGGTGACAGGCAGGCGGGCAGCCAGAGCGGGTGGGGCAAGAGCGACCAAGGGCCGCTTGAGGGCCAGGTTGAACACCAGGAGCATCAGCAACGCCAGCAACGGGTCCAGCCAGAACGCCGACGTGAGCTTGTGGGTGAGCGTCAGCGTGAAGTTCCCGTTGATGTACTGCGTGGCGATCCGGTAGATCGGTCCGACGTACAGGAGGTCCGGTGCCACCGCACCGGCTACCAGTGCCGACGCCACGAAGGGGCGCCGGACCAGCGGGAGGACGGCCGCGGGGTGAGCCAGGGTGAAGGGCACGCCCCGCAGCCTATTGGGTCAGAACGTCGGCCAGCTGCCCGCAAGCGGCTGCTGCCCGACACCAGGTGCGGACCAGTCGCAGACACCGTTCGGGAAGGTCTGCCGCAACGCCTTCCACTGCACAGAGGTCAGCTTGACCTTGTAGTCGGACTTGTTCAGCGGTTGCAAGCGGCACTTGATGATGTCGTTCGCAACGGACGCACCGGCCACCTGCCGCGGCGCGGGCCAGGCCGGGTAGAACGTGTTGCACCTCGTCGTACCGATGCCGTCCACCTGTGTCTCGACGATCTTCTGGTTCGCCGGACTCCAGCACGCTTCCGTGAGCGCGCTGGGCTTGTTGCGCATCAGCTTCGCGTGCGGCGAGCCCGGGCCGTGGTCCGCGTCCACCGCGTCCATCCAGCGGTCGAGGGACGCGAGCGCGTCGGTGAGCACCGGGTTCGCCGTACTGAAGCCGCCCGGGGCGTCGCCGGCCTGGACGAGCATGATCTGGTTGCCGGCGTCACCGTTCGCCTTGCGGAGGCGTTCGCGGAGCGAGAACGAGTGGAAGATCAGGTGGATGTCGCCGTTCGGCTGCTCGTCCCAGTACTGCCGGTAGTCGATGATCGGCGTACCGGCCAGTCCCCCGCCGCCGTTGATCAGCTGCCCGGTGCGGTACGCCGTACGGATCGCCTGCGGGTCCGCGACGGTGCGGGCCGGGACGAAGTTGGCGTCGGTGTCGAAGCCGCCGACCGTCTTGTTCAGGTCGAGGAACTGCGCGACCGAGATCTTGCCCGCGTTCAGCGCGTCCAGGCCGTACTGGATGCCGACGTTGTCCAGCGGCCGCCGCGCCGCGCCCGTGCTCGGGTCCTTGCCCCAGATGTTGACCTGGTGGTCGTACACGTCGCAGCGCGCGCCCTGAGGGTTCTTCACCGGGTCGTACCGGTCCTCGACAGGTAGTTGCGCAGGGCAATAGACCCGCGGGTCGATGCGGCGGCCGGCGCCGGCCAGGTTCGCGATCGTGCCGACCTTGCCGAAGCCCGCCGCGGCGCGTTTCTGCTCGTCCGTCCACCCGGTCGCGGACCGGAAGTAGTGATCGAGCAGCAGCGCGTCCGTGATCGTGTGCAGCGTCGCGAACCCGACCTCCGGGAACACGCAGGACGCGACGATCCCGTCCAGCAGCCCCGGGTAGTCGTCGGCGATCTGGAAGACCTGGTACGAGCCGCCCGAGCAGCCCCACCCGATCGTCTGCTTCGGTACGCCGATGGTCTCGAGGATGTGCTCGCGGGTCATCGACATCGTCTCGGCGGCGAGTACGCCGTTGCAGTTGATGCCGAACACGTTGAGGCTCGACGACGCCACGGCGTACCCCTGGCCGAGCAGCACGTCGTCGTTGATGCCGCCGGTGCCGCTCCCCTGCTGGTACCACCCGCCGGGGCAGCCGCCGCCGAACGTGTAGACCAGCCGCCCGTTCCACCCGCTCGGCGCCTTCACCACGCTCGGCTCACCGCCCGCGGGGTCGTTGAGTACGGCGTACTCGTAGATCGACCGGTTGATGACGCCGGTCTCGACGCGGACGATGTACGGCACCGTGCGGCCGTCCGACGTCGTCGTGGTCGCCAGGTCGGCCGGCTTCGTGGCCGGTAGTACCTTCAGCGACCGGTCGGTCGTGGAGCGGTACAGGTAGTCGACGCGGGTCGGCACCGTGCAGTTCGCGTCGGACGGCGGACCGAGCTTCACCTTGGCGAGCGTGACGAAGTCCGCCGTACCGCAGACGTACGGCGTCTCGTGCGGACCGGCCAGCAGCGGACCGCTCCGGGGATGGTTGGTGATCACCAGCTTCGAGGAAGCGGCGGTCACCGTATTGGCACCGTTGGTGAGGCCTTGGACGACGCCGATCAGGCGGTCCTGCTGACGGGTGAACGCACTACTGACGTCCTTCCCGTTCAGCTGGATCTTCAGGTCGTCCAGGTGCCGCCCGGTGATCCCGAGCAGCACGTTGCCGTCGCTGACCATGTCGGCGCGCGGCGCGGACAAGACCTCGATCCGTACGTCGGAGGCCGCACTGGCAGGGGTCACCAGGACGGCGGCGAACATCGCAGTCAGAAGGGCCACGAGGGCGGCTGGTCGCTTCATGTGATGAGTCGAACACAGCACGTCCGACGCCGGAAGAGTTCGCGGTAATCGATTTCCGGCCGGAGTGGACCACTTCAGGCGCCGGTGGTCCCGTCCAACTGCTCGCGGACCAGGTCGGCGTGCCCGCAGTGCCGCGCGTACTCGCCGATCAGGTGGATGTAGATCATCCGCAACGTCGACTCGGTCCCGCTGAAGGTGAACCGGTCGTCCAGCGAGCGCCCGGCCGCAGCCTCGTCGGACAGCTTCCACTCGGCGATCAGACCGTCGTACGCCGCCTGCGCGTCGGCCGGGTCGATCAGCTCGAAGTCAGCGTCCTTGCCGAGCTCGGGCGCGAACAACGGCGCGGCCGGCTCGTCGGCGAAGTGGATGCGGAACCAGATCCGCTCGACCTTGGTGAGGTGCCGGATCAGCCCGAGCAGCGAGAGGTTCGACGGCGGCGACGGCCGCTCGGCGAGCTGTTCCGCGGTCAGCCCCGCGCACTTCAACAGCAACGTGCTGCGGTAGAAGTCCAGGTAGCCTTGCAGCAGTTCGCGTTCCGGTGCCGTCAGCGAGCCGTCGGGCCGCTCGACCGCAGGTGCTCTCCAGGTCATCGTCATCCTCACGTTGTCCCACGATGTGTTCGGTCATCTCATCACATGAGATTCGCACTGGCGGCGACCGTGTCCCGTTCGTTACCGTCTTCGGCAGGTCATGAGTGCCAGCGACAAGCCCCGGCTAGCTGGCCGGCAACCCTCCTCCGCGGTGGGGTGCCCCGGGTGAAGACCAGGCCGTGCGGATACCCCGTTCGGCAAGCGCGGACTTCCTGGGAGCAGCTCCATGTCGATCCTCTCCATCCTCGAGCCGGCCAGTACCACCAGCTCGCGGCCCACCGGTGGCCAGCAGCTCGCCGGCAACATCCCCGCCACCGTCGGCTCGGACCTGCTGGTCCCGCTGGCCGACGGCCGGGTCACCGACTACGCGAACTTCGACCACGGCGCGAGCGCCCCGTGCCTGGAGTCGGTCCGGGCCAGCGTCGAGGCCGCGCTGCCGTCGTACGCGTCGGTGCACCGCGGCAACGGGTACGCCTCGCGGATCACCACCCAGTGGTACGAGCGGGCCCGCGCCGAGGTGCACGCCTTCGTCGGCGCCCGCGCGGGCGACCAGGTGATCTTCACCCGGCAGACCACCGACGCGCTCAACCTCCTCGCGCACGCCGTGCCGCAGGACGCGACCGTGATCGTGTTCGAGTCCGAGCACCACGCCGCGCTGCTGCCCTGGCCGGCCGAGCGGACCGTCCGGCTGAAGGCGCCGGCCGGTCAGACCGAGGCCGTTACGAACGTGGCCGACGCGCTCCGCGAGGCGCCCGAGGGCCCGCGGCTGGTCGTGATCACCGGCGCGTCGAACGTGACCGGTGAGATCTTCCCGATCGCCGAGATCGCCAAGGTGGCCAAGGCGCACGGCGCGCGGGTCTGTCTGGACGCGGCGCAGCTCGCCCCGCACCGCGCGGTCGACATCGCCGCGCTGGACGTCGACTGGGTCGCGCTGTCCGGTCACAAGCTCTACGCCCCGTACGGCGCCGGCGCGCTGATCGGCCGCTCCGACTGGCTCGACGCCGCGGACCCGTACCTGTACGGCGGTGGCGCGACGCACGCCGTCACCAGTGACACCGTCGTCTGGTCGACCGGCCCGGCGCGGCACGAGGGTGGCTCCCCGAACGTCATCGGCGCGATCGCGCTGGCCAGTGCCTGTGCCGCGATCACGAAGCACCGCGACGCGATCGAGCAGCACGAGCGCAGCCTGCTCGCCCGGCTGCGCACCGGTCTCGCCCAGATCGACGGCGTCACGACGTACTCGATCTTCGGTGCGGACGCGGATCGCGTCGGCACGGTCTGCTTCACGATCGAGGGTCTGACCTCGACGCTGGTGTCCGCGGCCCTGAGCGCGGAGTACGGCATCGGCGTCCGGGACGGGAAGTTCTGCGCCCACCTCCTGGTCGGCCACCTGCTCAGCGCCGGAAACGAGCACGGTACGGCGGTCCGCGCCAGCCTCGGCCTCGGGACCACCCGGGAGCACGTGGACCGGCTCGTCGGCGCCGTACGCACGCTGGCCACGACCGGCCCGCGCACGGAATACGCGGAGAGCGCGCACGGCTGTCAGCCGGCCGACGATCCCCGCGACCTCCACGCGCCGCGGATCTGGTGACCCTCCTCCTACTGCTCGGGAGGCACGAGACCTACATGGTGAGCAGCGAACGCCAGTAGGTCGGCCCACTCCGACGCGACCATCGCAGCAGGCTTACCGAAGCCATGGCCCGTGTTGACCTCCACCCGAGTCAAGACGGGCTGCGGACCGGACTGAGCGTGCTGCAACGCAGCGATGAACTTGTGGCTGTGCAGCGGTACGACGCGGTCGTCGTGATCACCTGT